>JAYRNW010000348.1:0-13385 GCA_041911995.1 Casimicrobiaceae bacterium
ATGACGGTGCTGGAGGTGGGGGCGGGGGTGGGCGCGCATGCGTTGGCGCTGGGGCGGCTGGTGGGGCCGGCGGGGCACCTGCTGGTGAGCGAAGCGCGGCCGGTGGTGCGGCAGATCCTGCGCCGCAACCTCGCCGCCAACCGCATCTCCCCAGCGACGGTGCTCGCCGCGTCGACGGCCGCGGAGGGCGCGCTGGCGGTGGACGCGTTGCGGCTCGGCCGGCTCGACTTCCTCAAGGTGACCCGCGCCGCGGCGACGTCGGCCACGCTCGCGTCCGCGGGCGATACGCTGTGGCGGCTGCGCCCGGGACTGATGCTCGCGGCGGTGGACGGCGAACATCTGGCACAGGTCGTGCAAGCCGCGAAGGATTGCGGGTACCGCTGCTGGCGGCAGGATGTGCCGTGGTTCCGGGCGGATAACTATGCGCGGCGGACGGCGAACGTGTTCGGCGACCGGCGCGCGCTCGCGGTGCTGGCCTTCCCGGAAGAGAACGCGCCGG
This sequence comes from Casimicrobiaceae bacterium, assembly GCA_041911995.1. GTDB lineage: Bacteria > Pseudomonadota > Gammaproteobacteria > Burkholderiales > Casimicrobiaceae > VBCG01. Next base: position 500 of record JAYRNW010000348.1, read on the forward strand.
CCGAATTGGTCGCCGGCCACACCGAGCTGCGATAATCGCGGTGGGGCACAATCGCCGGGTGCCGGCCGCGGGGCCGCGCGCAACGGCAATCGATCGAGGTGGCAGGCAATGGCATTTCTGGGATTTCTCGATACCAAGGACCTGGAGGAGTTCGCCAACGGGCTGGCGGCCGACCTGGGACGGCGCTTCCCGCCCGCGTCCGAGGCGCGGACCGACCCCGGCGCGCAGAACCAGATCAAGGTCATCCTCGAAGGGCTGGGCGCGCGGGCGGTCCGCTACCGCGACCAGCACAAGCTTGGCCTCTACAAGAAGGCGAAGGTCGCCAACGTGTTCAAGTGGAAGCTGACCGAGCTGGGGTACAGCGCGGCCTTCGTCGAGAGGGCGACCAAGGAAATCGCCACGCGCCTGGCCGTCAAGTAGCGGGCGCGCCCGGCGCGGCCTGCCTCCGGATCATGAAGTCGGTGCTCTTCATCGCAGGGCGCTCGGCCAACGACGCACTCGGCGCGGCCGGGCGCGCGCACCGCGCGCTGTACGAGAGCCTGGGCTACGAGTTCGTCGAGCTCGACTTCGCGGCGCCGGGCGCGCTCGAGCGCCTCGACCGGCAGCTGCAGCTGGGCGACATCGAGCTCGCGTTCAGCGCGATGGGCATGGGCGCGGACTTCAAGGTCACGCGCAGCGACGGCACCGAAGGCAACCTGTGGGAGACGATCGGCGTTCCCTACCTGTCGCTCAAGGGGGACTCGCCCGCGTACTTCTTCGACCGCCACGTGATGAAGAGCCCGTGGCACGCGTGCCTCTACTTCTATCCGGAGCACCTCGAGCTGCGCCGCCGGCTGCCGCTGACGCCGGCGCTCTACGGGCTGGTCCCGACGGTGCCGTTCGACTCGGTGCGGCGCGACGACGTCGACTTCCGCGCCAAGGAATCCGGCCGGATCCTCTACCTCAAGAACGGCAACGACCCGGACAAGCTCGTGTCCGCGTGGCGCGCGGCCATGCCGGCGCCGACGTTCGAGCTGCTGACCGAGCTCGCGGGCGAGCTCGCGGCGACGATGACCACCGAGGCCGGCTACGACATCGACGCGCTGGTGATGGCCGCCTTCCGGGACCGGGGCTGGGACCTCTCCGAGTTCCTCAACCTGCGGCTCTTCTTCGTCGCGCAGCTGGACGACTACCTGCGGCGCGTCAAGAGCGTGTTGATTGCCGACGCGATCGCCGACTTCCCGGTGGTCGTCCAGGGCCTCAACTGGGAGCACTTCGACTTCTCGAAGCGCCGCGCGACCTACGTCCACGGCGGCGACTACACGCAGTCGCGCGCGCAGATCCTCGACGCGCTCGCGATCGTCGACATGTCGCCCAACACGCAGCGCGCACCGCACGACCGGCCGATGCGGGCGTTCGGGCTCTACACGCTGTGCCTGACCAACGAGCAGCGCTTCTTCGCCGAGCAGTTCCCGGACGCCGGCCGCTTCACGTACCGGTTCGACCGCGACGCGATCCGGGAGCGGGTCGCCGACGTGCTCGCGCATCCGCGGCGTTACGTCGAGCTGGGGCGGGAGCTGGGCGAGCACTTCCAGAAGACGCGCCGACCCGTGCAGTTCGCGCAATTCATGCTGGACACCGCCGCGCACGTGCGGCTCGCGCTGTCGCCGCGTCCGCCGGGGCTGCAGGACTTCTTCGCGTGGCCGCCCGAGTTCGGGGCCGATGCATGAGCCCGTCGGGCCGTCCCAAGGGCGAATGCCCCCCGGAGCGCGAAAGCGCGAAGGGTATTTCCGTGAGCCGGCGGATCCGGACGCTGGTGTTCCCGTGCGGCTCGGAGAACGCCGCGGAGATCCACCAGGCGCTGCGCTACTCGCTGCACGTGGAATTGTTCGGGGCGTCGAGCGTCGAGGACCACGGCCGCTTCCGCTTCGAGCAGTACTTCGGGGGCCTGCCGAACATCGCCGACACCGGCTTCGACCGCGCGTTCGCGCAGCTCGTCGCGCAGCTCGGCATCGAGGTCGTGTTCCCGACGCACGACACGGTCCTCGAGTACCTGGCGCCGCGTGCCTCCGACCTGGGCGTGTTCCTGGTCAACGGCGACCCGCGGACCGCCGCCGTCACGCGGCGCAAGAGCACCACCTACGCGCTGTTCGCCGACGCCGGGTGGGCGCCGCGGGTGGCGCCGGCGATCGACGCGGTCGACGCGTGGCCGACGGTCGTGAAGCCGGACCGCGGCCAGGGCGGCCAGGGCGTGACGGTCGCGGCGGACCGGGACCAGCTCGTCCGCGCCGCCGCGACGGTGCAGGAGCCGGTGTTCGTCGAGTACCTGCCCGGCGACGAGGTCACCGTCGATTGCTTCACCGATCGCCGGCGCCGCCTGCTGTGGGTCGGCCCGCGCACGCGCGAGCGCGTGAAGGCCGGGATCGCGATGCGCTCGACGATGTTCGACGCGACCGACGACATCCGGGCGATCGCCGCCACGATCAACGGGCGCCTGCTGCTGCGCGGGCCGTGGTTCTTCCAGCTGAAGCGGGACCGCCGGGGCGCGTGGAAGCTCCTCGAGGTCTGCGCGCGCGTCGGCGGCGCCATGGTGGCGCAGCGGGCGCGGGGCGTGAACCTGCCGCTGCTCGCGATCCACGACTACCTCGACCGCGACGTCGGCGTGGCGCCGCTCGCGCAGGTCCGGCGGATCGAGCGCAGCATCGCGACCCGTGCCGAGCTCGACTACGAGTACGACACCGTCGTGATCGACCTCGACGACACGCTGGTGAGCGCCGGGACCGCGAACCCGGTCATCGTCGCCTTTCTCTACCAGTCGGTCCGCGACGGCAAGCGCATCCGGCTCGTCACGCGGCACGCGCTCGACCTCGAGCAGACGCTGCGCGACGCGCGGATCGCGCCCGGCCTGTTCGACGAGGTGATCCACCTGCGCGACGGCGCGTCGAAGGCCGAGCACGTGCCCGCGCGCTCCATCTTCGTCGACAACCACTTCCCCGAGCGGGCGGACGTGGCGGCGCGCGCGGCTGTCCCGGTGTTCGACGTGGACGCGCTCGAATTCTTCCTCCGGTAATCACCGCCATGGCGACCCGCGATCCCGCCCCCGACTTCCTCGCCATCCTGCGTGCCGAGCGCCGGGACATCGTCGACCGGCTGCGCCAGACGCGGTTCTCGACGCTCAAGCCCGGCTACACGCAGGGGCAGGTCATCCCGCACGCGAGCTACTCGCCGTGGCTCGACGACGCCGCCTTCGGCGAGCTCTACGAAAAGGTGCGCGCCTCGACGCTGGTCGACGTCTACCGCTGCTACGAGCTCTGGCGGCTCGCGCAGCAGATGCGGCCGCTGGCGGGGGGATTCGTCGAGGTGGGCGTCTGGCGCGGCGGCAGCGCGGCGCTGCTGGCGAGCGCGGCGCCCGAGAAGCCGATCGACCTCTTCGACACGTTCAGCGGCGTCGCCAAGGCGCGCGCCGACGTCGACACGCTCTACTCCGGCGGCGAGCACGCGGACACGGACCGCGCGACGGTCGAGGGCCTGTTCGCGTCGCTGTCGCTCGCCTGCCGCATCCACGTCGGCGTCTTCCCCGACGATACGCTGGCGCTGCTTCCCGACGCGGTCGCCCTCGCGCACATCGACGTCGACACCTACGCGTCGGCGCGCGATTCGTTCCTCGCGATCTGGCCGGTGCTGACGCGCAACGGGGTCGTCGTGTTCGACGACTACGGATTCTTCGGTTGCGAAGGCGTCGCGCAGGCGGTGAACGAGCTCGTCGCGTCCACGCGCGACGCCTTCCTCGTCCACAATCTCAACGGTCACGCGCTGGTGATCAAGCGCGGCTGATCGCCCACCGGCTCCGGCGCGCGCCTGCCCTCAGAGGCGGCGGTAGACGCCGAGCCACGACGCGGTGACGCCGATCCGCCCGCCCGAGAGTCGCCACGCGGCGTCGAACGCGAGGTTCAACGCCCGCACCAGCGCCTTCGCCGGGGCGCTGCCGACGTAGAACGACCGCCACAGCCGCGTCCGGTACGGGTCCCGGAAGAAGTAGATGTCGACCAGCTCGATCATGCGCACTTCGCCGAACGAGATCGGCGCGCCCGCCTGCCCGAACGCGTGCCGGATGCTCTGCGGCAGGTACGGCCGCACGTGCGTGAAGTCGTGCCAGAACCGCTCGCCGGGCGTCGGCGTCACGACGACCAGGCGGCCGTCGGGAGCGAGCGTCGCGCACAGTTGCGGGATCAGGCGCGACAGGCTCTCCGGCGGAAGGTGCTCGATCAGGTGGCTGAGGAAGACCACGTCGAACGGCGCGGCGGTCGTCGCGGCGAACTCCGACGCGAGCTGCGCCTCGAATCCGCGCTGCCGCGCCTCGGCGACGTAGTCGGGATTGGTGTCGACGCCGGACACGGCGCAGCCCAGTGCAGCAAAGCACGCGAGGTACTTGCCCTTCCCGCACCCGTAGTCGAGCACCCGCAACGGCGCCGCGCGGTCGCGCGCGAAGTCGCGGAACAGCGCCTCGATGCGCCGGTACTCGAGCGACTGGTAATGGGCGGGCAGCTTCATGGCGGGTGCTCGCAGGTGGCGCGCGGGATCCGGTTCAGGGGGCGCGATAGGCGGGGAAGTACGACACGGCGTCGCCGCCGCGCCCGTTGCACAGCTTCCGGTACGCCGGCTCGTCGAGCACGGCGCCGTACAGGCGCACTCCGAGGCTGCGGTTCGCGAACCCGGACTTGAACCGCGCGAGCCCGTCGCTCGCGTCGTCGCCGATGCCCGCCGCGCCGCCCAGGTTGACGACGCGGTCCGCGAAGTGCCGGATCGAATGATCGTACACGACGTACGCGGCGCCGCATGCGTACCCGTCCGCGCTCGACGCGGCAAGGTGGCTCCAGACGACGTTGCCCGACGCGAACCAGAGGTGGCAGGAGACGATGCGCGCGTCGGCGAAGGCGGCCACGGCCGTCAGGCCTTCGCATTCGGCAAGCGCGGCGAACGAGGCGCGCGGGAAGCGCTGCACGCCGCCGATGGCGTGCCGCGCCGCCAGTTCGTCGTAGAGGTCGACCCAAGCGTCGAGGTGGTCGCGCAGGCGGATCACGCCGACCTCCACGCCGCGCCGCGCGGCGCGCCGGAGCTCCTGCCGGTGGTGCCGGGACGGCGCATACGGGCCGGCCGCCGGATCCACGACGTAATGCGTCTTGAACGGACGCGCCACCGGAAAGGCCGCGCACAACGCCTCGACGGACGGCCCCGCGAGGCCATCGGCGACCAGCGTGACCGATACCAGCCCGGCCTCGCGCAGCGCGGCGAGCCCGGCCCCGAGGTCCGCGTCCTCCGCGAGGCACGCGAGCGGGTACGTGCCCATCGCGTCGCGCGCCACGCCCTTCCAGTCGCGGACGATCACGTGGGTCCGCCACGGACGGACTTCCAGCGGGTCGCCCGCGTGCGCGAGCGTGCGCGCGTACGCGAGGGTCGCGTAGGGATGCACGGCGCGAATCAGGCCGGGCGTGCGGCCAGCAACCCGACCACCGCGTCGGCCACGCGCTGCATGTCCTGCGGGCCGTACCGGTCGTCGCACGGCAGCGTCAGCAGCTGTTCGGACAGCCGATGCTCGGCGGGGAAGGCGTGCGGAGGCGACGGCAGCGTGGGCCAGTGGCGCGCGGCGAAGATGCGGCGCTCGGCCAACGCCGCCGAGAGTCCGGTCGCCGCGGGCACGACGAGCGGAAAGCCGAGCGGCGCGAAGCCGACCCGCGCGTCGGCGAAGAGCGCCCAGCGTGCGAGTCGCGCGTGCAGCGCGGCGTAGTTGTCGCGGCGCGTCCGCGCATCGGCGTCGCGGTCGATCCCGTCGAGGATCGCCGTCGCGAGGCGGCTCATCGCGTGCGCCTCGAACGGCACCGCGCGTTCCGCCCGCACGTACGTGGCATACCACCGGTCGTTGGCGGACTCGTCGACGTCCTCGTAGCGCTCCAGCGCCGGCAGCATGAACGCGAGGTCGGTCACCGGCGTGGCCGCGAGCGTCGGCAGCGCCTTGCGCCGACCGACGAGGATCCCGCCGTCCGGGACGCCGACGACCTTGCGGGGGCTGTACAGCAGCCAGTCGCCCCACGGCTCGCCCGGGTCGAGCGCCTGCGCGCGGTCCTCGATCCAGCCCACGTCCGGCCGCGCCGCGACGAGCGCCACAAACGCGCGGCCCGGGGGACGGCCGAAGTAGTCGACGGCCAGCACGTGATCGCCGGCCGCGACGTGGCGCGCGAGGAAGTCCGTGTCGGCCTCGAGGCGCTCGCCGACCGGGAAGTAGCGCACGTCCATCCCCTCGGCCGCCGCCGCCACCTCGCCGCAGACGTACGCGGGCAGCCAGATGCGCGGCGGTCGCGTGGCCTGCCAGAGCGCGCGCAATGCGCTGCGTGCGCTGTGCAGCAGCCACGCGTCGCCGTCGCGCCGCCAGCACGCGAGCAGCGAGCGCGGGCCTGGGGCCGCGCGAGGCAAACGCAGCGGCAGGAAACCACCGATCGGGCGCACGACGGCTCCAGGGTCGCCGGTCAGGCCTTCGCGTACAGCACGGTCTCCTCGGCGTGGATGCTGTAGTGCTCGAGGTAGAACCGGTAGCCCAGCCCGAGCGCGTCGATCCACGCCGGAATCGTGAAGAAGTCCTCGTACCGGTGGTAAAGCGAGATCGCGAGCTTCGGCCGCCAGCGCCGCAGCGTCGCCTCGGCGCCGCGCAGCGCCGCGAGCTCGCTGCCCTCGATGTCCATCTTCACGAAGTCGACGCGCGGCGCGCCGGCGCGCGCGACCGTCTCGTCGATCGTCGTCATCGGCATCGCGTCCTCGACCACGCGGGCCCCCGGGTCGATGACGCCGTCCCCGGCCGCCGGCGCGATCGCGTTCGAATGGTCGGACAGCCCGTACGGGAAGATCCCGATGCGCGGCGCCAGCGCGGGGTTCATCGCGAGCTGCTCGCGCATGATCCGGCAGTGCATGGGCAGCGGATCGAAGACGTACACGTGCCCGCTGCCGCCCACGGCGTCGGCGAAGCCCAGCGCCGTGTCGCCGAAGCAGCCGCCGGCGTCGATCACGTGGTCGCCGGGCTCGGGCGCGATGGCGACACCGTCGCGCTCGAAGTAGTACTGCCGGTACAGGAACGTCCAGACGACGTTCTCCTTCCAGCCCTTGACCTTGATGTCGCCGGCGGAGCCCGGCACGGCGTAGATCGCGAGCGGGCCGAAGGGGCCGCTGTCGGCGGTGTCCTCGCGCCACCATTGCTGCGCCGTGGCGATGCACGCGCGGTTCTCCGGCGTGTTGAACGGCAAGCGCACGTGCAGGTGCCCGAGGATGCGGAACAGGACCAGCTGGTCGAAGAGCTGTCGCGACGCTTCGTCCGCGAGCAGCGTTCGCGCACGGTAGAAGCGGTCGGCGTTGCGCAGCAGGAACAGGAAATAGTCGGCGTGGCGCTGGTAGAAGAACGCGTTGGGCGCCTCGCCGCGATAGCGGACCGCGTCGAAGTTGTCCGGCTCGGCCGCGTGCATGTGCTCGAACACGCGCACGACGACGTCGCGCAGCCAGCGCTCGCCGTCGCCGGAGCCGGCTGCGCGCTGTCCGGCAGCGGCCTCCGCCGGCGGCGGGCCCGGACGGGCGACGAGGTCCTTGAGCAGGCTCTTCAGCATGGGGTTTCGCCTGTCGGTCCGGTCAGGCCACCGTGCCCAGCGACAGCACGCGCAGGATCGACGTGATCGCGCGGATGTCCTCGACGGTGGTCGAGGTACCCGTCGGCAGCACGACGACCCGCTCGGCGACGCGCGTCGTGTTGACGAGGACCAGCCCCGCGTGCGGATAGTACGACCGGTAGGGCTCCATGTTGTGGCAGCCCGGCCAGAAGTACTTGCGCGCGAGCACGTTCTCCGCGTGCATGATCTCGACCAATCGGTCGCGCGAGACCGGGAACCCCGGCGACACGTCGAGCACGATGTACTGGAAGTTGTTCTGCTCGCCCTCGTCGTACTCGAGCAGCCGCAGGCCGCGGATCGTGCGGATCTCGTCGCGGTACAGGTGGTAGTTGCGCCGGTTGATCGCGACGAAATCGGCCATGTCCTCGAGGTTCGTGAGGCCCATCGCCGCCGCGATCTCGGTCATCTTGCCGTTGGTCCCCGGATAGATCACGCGGTCGTAGCCCGAGAACCCGAAGTTGCGCATCAGGCGCATCTTCTCGGCCAGCCGGTCGTCGTTGGTGACCACCGCGCCGCCCTCGAACGTGTTGAAGAACTTCGTCGCGTGGAAGCTGAACACCTCGCAGTCGCCGAAGCTGCCGAGCGGCATGCCGCCGTACGAGCAGCCGAACCCGTGCGACGCGTCGAACATGAGGCGCAGCCCGTGCGCCTGCGCGACCGCGCGCAGCTCGGCGACCGGCGCGCCGCGGCCCCACAGGTGGACGCCGATGATGCCGGTCGTGCGCGGCGTGATCATCCGCTGCACCGCGTGCGGGTCGAGGTTCTGCGTGGCGGGGTCGATGTCGGCGAAGATCGGCGTGATCTCCTGCCACTGCAGCGCGTGCGCGGTCGCGACGAACGTGTACGACGGGACGATCACCTCGCCCTTCAACTCCAGCGCGCGCGTCGCGATCTCGAGCGCGATCGTGCCGTTGCACATCGCGACACAGTTGCGCACGCCGAGGAGCGCGGCCACGCGCTGCTCGAACTCGACGAGCAGCGGGCCGTTGTTGGACAGCCAGCGCGTCTCGAGGATGTCGCGGGCGCGCGCGAGGAAGCGCTCGGCGTTGCCGATGTTGGGCCGGCCGACGTGCAGCGGGCTCGCGAACATCGGCGGCGCGCCGCGCACGGCCAGGTCGGCCGCGGACCGCATGTCCTTGCGCGGGCCCGCGGGCGGCGCGGCGTCCTTGCCCGACGGGACGGCGGCGAGTGCGGGCCCTCCCTTCTTTCCCGGTGACATCTGGCGGTCTTCCCTCATGTGCGTGGCCTCGAACGGAGCTGGCTCACGCAACAAGCATAACGCATGCCCGGCGCCGCACGCGCGCCCGGGCCCCTACGCGCGGCCGCTGCTGCCGAAGCCGCCGGTCCCGCGGTCGCTCTCCGGGAACGCGTCGACCACGTCGAACGCCGCCTGCACGACCGGGACCACGACCAGTTGCGCCACGCGGTCGAGCGGATTGACCAGGAACGTCTCGGTCCCGCGGTTCCAGCAGCTCACCATCAGCGGCCCCTGGTAGTCGGAGTCGATGAGCCCGACCAGGTTGCCGAGCACGATCCCGTGCTTGTGGCCCAGCCCCGAGCGCGGCAGGATCAGCGCGGCGAGCCCCGGGTTCTCGATGTGGATCGCGATGCCGGTCGGGATCAGCTCCGTGTCGCCGGGCTGCAACGTCAGCGGCGCGTCGATGCACGCGCGCAGGTCGAGGCCGGCGGACCCCGGCGTCGCGTAGGCGGGAAGGTGCGGGCGGATCCGCTCGTCGAGGACCTTGAGCGCGATGGTCGGCGCCGCCGCGGCCGTCACCGCGCGCTCCCGGGGAGCCGGCGCGCGATCTCGGCGACCAGCCGCCGCGCCAGCGCGAGCTTGTCCATGCGCGGCAGCGGATGCGCGCCGGCGTCGTCGAGCAGCGTGACCTCGTTGTCGTCGCGGCCCAGCGCGTCCTGCGCGCGGTTGGCGACGAGCAGCGGCAGGCGCTTGCGCCGGCGCTTCTCCTCGGCCTGCCGCTCGACGTCGTGGCTCTCCGCCGCGAAGCCGACGCAGTACGGCGGCTGCGCGCGCGCCGCGACCGTCGCGAGGATGTCCACCGTGGGCTTCAGCGTGATCGTGAGCGGCGCGCCGGACTTCTTGAGCTTCTGCGCGTGCGCGACGTCGGGCGTGTAGTCGGCGACCGCGGCCACGGCGATGAACACGTCGCTCTCGCCGACCCGCGCGAGCACCGCGTCGGCCATCTGCGCCGCGCTCACCGTGTCGACGCGCGCGACGCCCGGCGGCGTGGCCACGCCGGACGGGCCGGCGACGAGCGTCACCTGCGCGCCGGCCTCGGCGGCGGCCTGCGCGAGCGCGAAGCCCATCTTGCCGCTGCTCGAGTTCGTGATGCCGCGCACCGGGTCGATCGCCTCGAACGTCGGCCCCGCGGTCAGCAGCACGCGCCGGCCGGCGAGCACCTTGGGCTGCCGCGACGCGACCAGTCGCGCGAAGAGCTCCGCCGCCTCGAGCATCCGGCCCTCGCCGTTCTCCTTGCACGCGAGCTCGCCGGTGTCCGGCCCCAGCACGGTGACGCCATCGGCGGCGAGCTGCGCGACGTTGCGCTGCGTGGCGGCGTTCGCCCACATCTGCCGGTTCATCGCGGGCGCGACGAACAGCGGGCCGTCGCGCGCGAGGCACAGCGTCGACAGCAGGTCGTCGGCGCGGCCGTGCGCGAGCTTGGCGAGGAAGTCGGCGGACGCGGGCGCGACGACGATCAGGTCGGCGCCGCGCGACACGGCGATGTGGCCCATCGCGTCGCCGGCGCCGGTGTCCCACAGGTTGCCGAGGGTCGGACGGCCGGAGAGCGCCTGGAAGGTCAGCGGCGCCACGAACCGCGTGGCCGCTTCGGTCATGACGACGTCGACGACGACGCCGGCCTTCACCAAAAGGCGCGTCAGCTCGGCAGCCTTGTACGCGGCGATGCCGCCGGTCACGCCGAGCACGACGCGGCGCAACGGATTCGCGGCAGGGAGGACGTCGTCGGGCATCGTGTGGTCCGGGGCGTGCGGGCAGTTTACACTTTCCCCATCGCGCTTCCCCGGGGACCGGGCGAAGCGCAAAGCCCATCCCCGACACGGCGACCCCGGTGCTCTCGTCCCTCTTCGGCCGGCGCCGGCCGTTCGACGCGCCGCAGGCGCTGGCGCAGGCCGTCGCGCTGCACACGCAGGGACGCCTCGACGAGGCGGAGGCGCGCTACCGCGGGATCCTCGCCGCGCAGCCCGCGCACTTCGACGCGCTGCACCTGCTCGGCGTGGTCCGCCTGCAGCAGGGGCGCGTCGCCGACGCGATCGACCTGATCGAGCGCGCGCTCTCCGTGCAGCCGGACGCGGCCGCGGCGCGCGCCAACCTGGGCCACGCGCTGCAGGCGGCGGCGCGCCACGCGGACGCGCTCGCGGCGTTCGAGCGGGCGCTGGCCGCGGACGCGCGCAACGCCGGCGCCCACAACGGCCGCGCGATCGCGCTCGCGAGCCTCGCGCGCCACGCCGACGCGCTGGCCGCGTTCGAGCAGGCGTTATCGCTCGCGCCGGCGCTCGTCGACGCGTGGATCAACCGCGGCAACGTGCGGGTCGCGCTGGGCCGGCCCGGCGAGGCGCTCGCCGACTACGACCGCGCGCTCGAACTCGCGCCCGAGTCGGCGCCGGCGGCGTACAACCGCGGCGTGGCGCTGATGGGGCTGCGCCGGCTCGACGAGGCGGTGGCGGACTTCGACCGCGCGCTCGCGTACGACCCCGGCTACGCCGACGCGCTGTACAACCGCGGCGTCGCGCTCGGCAAGCTCGGGCAGCTGCCCGCGGCGCTCGCGAGCTTCGAGGCCGCGCTGGCGCGCGATCCGTCGTACCCGTACCTGCAGGGCTGCGTGGCCGACATGCGCACGAAGCTGGGCGCATGGGACGGACTCGACGCCGTGGTCCGCGGCATCCGCGACGCGGTGGCGGCGGGGCGGGTGGCCTGCGATCCGTTCGTGTTCATGGCGCTCGTCGACGACCCGGCCGGCCAGAGGGCGTGCGCTGCGCTGCACGCGGCGCGCGTGGCGCCCGCCGCGCCGCTGCCCCGGCGGACGCGCGCAGCGCCGGCCGGCGACCGCATCCGCGTGGCCTACGTGTCCGGCGACCTGCGCGAGCACCCGGTCGCGCACCTGATGGCCCGGCTCTTCGAGCGTCACGACCGCACGCGCTTCGAGGTCGTCGCGTTCGCGCTGGGACCGGCCGTGGACTCGCCGATGCGCGCGCGGCTCGCGGCGGCCTTCGACCGCTTCGTCGACGCGGGGGCGCTCGCCGACGCGGAGATCGCACAGCGCATGCAGGACCTGGACGTCGACATCGCGGTCGACCTCATGGGGCACACGCTGGACGCGCGGCCCGGCATCTTCGCGCGCCGGCCGGCGCCGGTGCAGGTCAACTACCTGGGGTATCCGGGCACGACGGGCGCCGCGTATGTCGACTACATCCTCGCCGACCGGTTCGTGATCCCGGAGGCCGCGCGCGCCGCGTACGCCGAGGAGGTCGTGTGGCTGCCGGACACGTTCCAGGCAAACGACGGGAGCCGCCTCGACGTCGGGCCCGCGCCGGACCGTGCGGCCTTGGGCTTGCCCGCGGCCGGGTTCGTCTACTGCTGCTTCAACAACGGCTACAAGATCGCGGCGCCCGTGTTCGCGGTCTGGATGCGGCTGCTGCGCGACACGCCGGGCAGCGTGCTGTGGCTCGTCGCCGGCGGCGACGCGCTCGCGGACAACCTGCGGCGCGAAGCGGCCGCGCACGACGTCGATCCCGACCGCCTGCGGTTCGCGCCGCGCGTCCCGTACGCCGCCTATCTCGCGCGCTACCGCGCCGCCGACCTCTTCCTCGACACGCTGCCGTTCAACGGCGGCACGACGGCGAGCGACGCGCTGGCGGCCGGGCTGCCGGTCGTCACGTGCGCGGGCCATGCGTTCGCGGCGCGTATGGCGGGCAGCGTGCTCACCGCGGTCGGGCTGCCCGAGCTCGTCACGCACGACCTCGCGGCGTACGAGGGGCTCGCGCGTGCGCTCGCGCACGACCCGGACCGGCTCGCGCGCCTGCGCGCGACGCTGTGGGCGCGCCGCGCGACGGCCCCGCTGTTCGACGGCGAGCGCTTCCGGCGCCACCTCGAGGCCGCGTACGTCACGATGGTGCAGCGCTCGCGGCGCGGCGAGCCGCCGCGCGGGTTCGCGGTGCCGCCGCTCGCG
>JAYRNW010000349.1:0-3376 GCA_041911995.1 Casimicrobiaceae bacterium
AGCTGATCGTCGACCTGATCTACGAGGGCGGGATCGGCAACATGAACTACTCGATCTCGAACAACGCCGAGTACGGCGAGTACGTGAGCGGGCCCAAGGTCGTCACCGCCGAGACGAAGCAGGCGATGCGCGAGATGCTGAAGCGGATCCAGACCGGCGAGTACGCGAAGGACTTCATCCTCGAGAACCGCGCCGGCGCGCCGACGCTGCTGTCGCGGCGGCGACTCACCGCGCAGCACTCGATCGAGGTCGTCGGCGAGAAGCTGCGCTCGATGATGCCGTGGATCCGGAAGAACAAGCTGGTGGACCAGACGAGGAACTGACGCGGGCGACGCGGGGAGGCGCGGCATGATGCGACGGCAACGGCAGCGCGGCTGGGTCGGCCTGATCGTGCTGCTGCTCGCGGTCGCCATCGTCGCCTTCCTCGCGAAGGACGCGCTGAAATCGTACGGGCTGATGGCGCCCGCCGCGACGACCGTGAAGGTCAAGGCGGGCACGCCGGGCGAGCGGGCGCGCGCGCCGGGCGCGGTGGACGCGTCCGGGATCGCCGCCGAGGCTTCGGCGCCGACGCCGACGGCGCCGATGGACCGCGTGCGCGGCCTCGAGAGCGCCGTCAAGAGCCAGGAGGCGCAGCGCGGCGGGGGCAACTGACGCCGCCGCTGCGCGCCGCCCGGGCCGGCGACGCCCGGCGTCAGGCATAATCGCCACGTCCCGAACGCGTTGCGCGCGCCGCATGAACGACGACTACCCGCATCCGATCATCGCCCGCGAAGGCTGGACGTTCCTCGCGATCGCGATCGTCGTCGCGTCGCTGCTGACCGGATGGGGCTTCGGCCCGCTCGCGCTGCTCGCGTGGCTCGCCGTCGCGTTCATCGTGCAGTTCTTCCGCGACCCGGCGCGCCGCGTGCCGCCGGACGCCAACGTGGTCCTGTCGCCGGCCGACGGGCGCATCGTCAAGGTGGAGAAGGCGCGCGACCCGTACCTCGACCGCGACGCGCTGAAGATCAGCGTGTTCATGAACGTGTTCAACGTCCACTCGAACCGCAGCCCGGTCGACGCGACGGTGGCGAACCGCTGGTACCACGCCGGCAGCTTCCTCAACGCCGCGCTCGACAAGGCGTCGCTCGAGAACGAGCGCAACGCGCTGCACCTGCGCACGGCGTCCGGGCAGGACGTCACGTGCGTGCAGATCGCGGGGCTGATCGCGCGCCGCATCCTCTGCTACGTCGAGCCGGGCGCCGCGCTTTCGCGCGGGCAGCGCTACGGCTTCATCCGGTTCGGCTCGCGTGTGGACGTCTACGTCGACCCGGCCGCGCGGCCGCGGGTCGCCGTCGGCGACGTCGTGCACGCGACCGAGACGATCCTCGCCGACCTCCCCTGACGGCGCGCGGCGCGACGATGCTCGACTACGACCAGGAGCGCGCGGCGCTCAAGAACCGGATCCGCCGGCGCGGCATCTACATCCTGCCGAACCTGTTCACGACGGCCGCGCTGTTCGCGGGGTTCTACGCGATCGTGCAGGCGATGAACCTCAACTTCGACCAGGCGGCGATCGCGGTGTTCGTCGCGATGGTGCTGGACAGCCTCGACGGCCGCGTCGCGCGGCTCACCAAGACGCAGAGCGCGTTCGGCGCCGAGTACGACAGCCTGGCCGACATGGTGTCGTTCGGCGCGGCGCCGGCGCTCGTCATGTACGAGTGGGTGCTGCGCGACCTGGGCAAGCTGGGCTGGATCGCCGCGTTCGTCTACTGCGCCGGCGCCGCGCTGCGGCTCGCGCGCTTCAACACGATGCTCGACGTCGCCGACAAGCGCTGGTTCACCGGCATCCCCAGCCCGGCAGCCGCGGCGCTGGTGGCGGGATTCGTGTGGATCGTCGACGATTACAACGTCGAGCCGGAGTCGGTCCGCTGGTGGGCGTGGCTGGTCACGATCTTCGCGGGCCTCACGATGGTCAGCAACCTCAAGTACTACAGCTTCAAGTCGATCAACCTGCGGAAGAGCGTCCCGTTCGTCGCGGTCGCGGCGTTCGTCGTGTTCCTGGCGCTGCTCGCCTACCAGCCGCCGCTCGTGCTGTTCGGCGGCTTCGTCGCCTACGCGGTGTCCGGCTACGCGGTCTCGGCGTGGCGGCTCGCGCGCCGCGGGCGCGGCGGGAGCGCGGGTTGAGCGCCGGGCCGCCGCCGCCGCCGCGCCCGCCGGGCCGTCCCGGGGACGCGGGCGCTCCACAGGGGGGAGGCGTGGGCAGCGCGGTTCCGCGGGAGTCTCCGCGCGTCGCGGTGCTGGTGCCCTGCTACAACGAGGCGCTCACGGTCGCGCAGGTCGTCGCGGATTTCACGGCCGCGCTGCCGGGCTGCGCGGTCTACGTGTACGACAACCGCTCGACCGACGGCACCGGCGAGGTCGCGCGCAAGGCGGGTGCCGTCGTCCGCCGCGAGGAGCGGCCGGGCAAGGGCGGCGTGATGCGCCGGATGTTCGCGGAGGTCGACGCCGACGTCTACGTCGTCAGCGACGGCGACGCCACGTACGACGCGACGCGCGCACCCGAGATGGTCGCGCGGCTCCTGGCCGACGACCTCGACGTCGTCACCGGCGTGCGCGACCACGAGCAGCGCGACGCCGCGTACCGCCGCGGCCACCAGTGGGGCAACCGGATGTTCAACCGGCTGCTCGGGCTGCTGTTCGGCGAGCGGCCGACCGACATGTTCTCCGGCTACCGCGTCATGTCGCGGCGGTTCGTGAAGTCGTTCCCGGCCGAGGCGCGCGGCTTCGAGATCGAGACCGAGATCACCGTGCATGCGCTCGACCTGCGGGTGCCGACGGCCGAGATCGTCACCCGCTACTTCGAGCGGCCGGAAGGCTCGACGAGCAAGCTGTCCACGTACCGCGACGGCCTGCGCATCCTCGCGGCGATGGCGCGGATGTTCCGCGACGTGCGGCCGCTGCCGTTCTTCTCGGGCTGCGCGCTGCTGTTCGCGCTCGTGGGACTGGCGCTCGGTGCCGAAGTCATCGCGGAGTTCGTCGCGACGGGCCTCGTGCCGCGGCTGCCGACCGCCGTGCTCGCGACCGGGCTCATGCTGATCGCGTCGCTGTCGCTCGTCTGCGGCATCATCCTCGAGAGCGTCGCGCGCGGACGGCGCGAGGCGAAGCGGCTCGCGTACCTCGCGGCCGGCGCCGCGCGCGGCTAGGGAACGTCTGCAAGAGGCGTCCGTGGCGTCGGTGGCTGACGCGGTGCCGGCGTTGCGCCTTTTGCAGCCGGCACTGCAACGGCAAGTCAGGGGGGCGGATAGGAGGCTCCCCCCGGAGCGCGCTGGCGCGCGCCTCCCCCCAGAGGGGGGCGCGCCCTTGGGGCGGCCCGGCGGGCTAGGAGGCTCCCCCCGGA
>JAYRNW010000350.1:0-2092 GCA_041911995.1 Casimicrobiaceae bacterium
AGCACGACGGACTGCGCCGCGCGCTCGGCGACCGCGATCGACATCGTCCGGTTCAGGTGGTCCCAGGCTGCGGCGCCCGTGGTCCAGCGGATGAAGGTGCGAAAGAAGTAGGCCTGCGGCGGCACCGGCTCGCCGCGCGCGAGCGCGGCCATCACCTCGGGCGGCCCGTGGCGCAGCCCTTCGCTGTTCACCTCGATCAGCGCGCCGTCGTCGGCGCGGATCACGTAGTGCGCACGGATCTCGAGCGCGCCGTCGCGGCGCAGCCACTGCCAGTCGACGCCGCCCTCGACCAGGCGGCCGTTGAGCGCCGGCCCCGAGACCTCGCCTGCGCCAAGCGGCACGTAGCGCCGCCCGCCGAGCGGTGCCGCACCGAGTTCGACGAGCGCGCCGACTGCGCAGACGATGCGGCACATCGGAAACAAGACCGGGAGTTCGAGGGTGGACATGGCGACGCCGCGGGATCGGGTGAGTGCGCGCCACTGTAGCGCGGGTCGCGACGTCGATGGCCGAGCGCGACCCATCCGCGCGGCAGGCCCGGTGGCACTCGGGGCGTCGCATGGCGCCGTGGCTAGACTCGCGCCACAGGAGGCCGCACATGCATCTGAACTCGCCCCGGACCGGCGCCGCGAACCCCGCGCGGCCGCACAAGATCGTGAGTGCCGCCGAGGCCGTGCGCCTGATCCACGACGGCGACACCGTCGCGACCGGCGGTTTCGTCGGGATCGGGTTCGCCGAGGCGATCGCGGTCGCGCTCGAGGAACGTTATCTCGCGACACGGGCCGAGACCGGGCGCGGCGCGCCGCGCGACCTGACGCTCTTCTACGCCGCCGGCCAGGGCGACGGCCAGGACCGCGGGCTGAACCACTTCGGCCATGCCGGGCTCGTCAGGCGCGTCGTCGGCGGGCATTGGGGGCTGTGCCCCAAGCTGCAGTCGCTTGCCGTCGCAGGCGAGATCGAGGCCTACAACCTGCCGCAGGGCGTGATCACGCACATGTTCCGCGACATCGCCGCCGGCAAGCCGGGCACGTTGAGCACGGTCGGTCTGGGCACCTTCGTCGATCCGCGGCACGGCGGCGGCAAGGTCAACGCGGTGACGACCGAGGACCTGGTGCGGCTGATGGAGATCGACGGCAAGGAGGCGCTGCTCTACAAGGCGTTCCCGGTGCACGTCGGCATCATCCGCGCGACGACGGCCGACGCCGACGGCAACCTGACGATGGAGCGCGAAGCCTTGACGCTCGAGGCGCTCGCGATCGCGATGGCGGCGCACAACAGCGGCGGCGTCGTCATCGCGCAGGTCGAGCGGATCGCCGAGCGCGGTTCGCTCAATCCGCGGCAGGTGAAGATCCCCGGCGTGCTCGTCGATTGCGTCGTCGTCGCCGCGAAGCCCGAATATCACATGCAGACCTTCGTCACGCAGTACAGCGCGGCGTTCGCGGGCGAGATCCGGGTGCCGATGAACTCGCTCGCGCCGCTCGCGATGAGCGAGCGCAAATGGATCGCGCGCCGCGCCGCGCGCGAGCTCAAGCGCAACGACGTCGTCAACCTCGGCATCGGCATGCCCGAGGGCGTCGCCGACGTGGCCAACGAGGAAGAGGTGATCGACCTGCTGACGCTCACCGCCGAGCCGGGCGTGATCGGCGGCATCCCGGCGAGCGGCCTGAACTTCGGCGCGGCCGTCAACACGCAGGCGATCATCGATCAGCCGAGCCAGTTCGACTTCTACGACGGCGGCGGGCTCGACATCGCGATCCTCGGGCTCGCGCAGGCCGACGCCGAGGGCAACCTGAACGTGAGCCGCTTCGGGCCGCGGCTCGCGGGCGCGGGCGCATCAACATCAGCCAGGCAGCGCGCGCGGCGGTGTTCGTCGGCACCTTCACCGCGGGCGACCTGCGCGTGCGGGTGGAGCGTGGCCGCGTGCACATCGACAGCGAAGGCACGCAGAAGAAGTTCGTGCGCGAAGTCGAGCAGCGCACCTTCAGCGGTGCACGCGCGCTGGCGCGCGGCCAGCGCGTGCTCTATGTCACCGAGCGCTGCGTGATGCAGCTCACCGCGAACGGGCTGGAGCTGACCGAGATCGCGCCCGGCATCG
>JAYRNW010000351.1:0-5965 GCA_041911995.1 Casimicrobiaceae bacterium
ATGATCGCCGAGAAGGCGAGCGACATGATCGCCGCGGACGCGGCGGCTTGAGGGCACTCCCCCCGAAGCGCGCTGCGCGCGCCTCCCCCCTTAAGGGGGCCCGCGCCGTTGGGGCGGCCCGGCGGGCGCTCGACCCCCCGAAGCGCGCTGCGCGCGCCTCCCCCCTTAAGGGGGGCCCGCGCCCTTGGGGCGGCCCGGCGGGCGCGGTGACGGCGGGTGGCCGCTACCGCGCGGTCCGGCGCACCGGCTCGGCGCGCGCGGGAACGCCGAACGTCGCGCCGAGCGCGTCGGCGGCGCGCCGCAGCGCCGGCGCGTGCGCGAGCGCGCGGTCGAGCGACATACGCGCGACCGGCGCGTGCACGGCGACGCTGGCGACCGCGCGGCCGTCCGGCGCGGATACCGGCACCGCGACGCACACGAGGCCCGCCAGGTACTCCTCGCGGTCGGTCGCGAGGCCCGCGCGCCGGATCGCGGCGAGCTCGGCGTCGAGCGCGCGCGGATCGGTGATCGTGTGCGGCGTGTGGCGCGGCAGCGGCAGGTCGGCGACGATGCGCCGCCGGCGCGCCGCCGGCAGCAGCGCCAGCAGGAGCTTGCCGCTCGCCGTGCAGTGCAGCGGCACGTGCGAGCCGGGCTGCAGCGTCATCCGCAGCGGCCACGCGGTCTCGACGCGGTCGAGGTAGACGACCTCGCTGCCGTCGAGCATCGTGAGGTTGACGGTCTCGCCCAGCTCGTCGGCGAGGCTCTTCAGGATCGCGTGGCGCGGCGCCCGCACGGCCGCGGCGAGCTGCACGTCGAGCGCGAAGCGCACGAGGCGCGGCCCGGGCACGATCCGGCGGCCGTCGGGGTCGCGGGTCACGAGGCCCGCGGACTCGAGCACCGCGAGCATCCGGTAGACGGTCGGCGTGGGCAGCGTCGCGGCGGCCGCGAGATCCTGCAGCGCGACGGGACCATCGGCGGCGGCGATGCGCTCGAGCAGCGCGAACGCGCGCAGCAGCGGTGGTACGCGGTCACGCTTCGTGCCCATGAGCGAACATTATCTCGAAATATGGAATTCATCAATCCATTTTTCGATCCGGATCGTTGCGATGGCGGCGCCGTTGTGGAACACTCGACGTCCCGGCGCCGACCGGCGCCCGCCATGCCCCACGGCGAGGAGTCCCGCGATGAACAAGCCCGTCGAAATGCCCGCGCCCGTGATCGGGCGCCAGAAGATGACGCCGTCGGAGGCGTTCGTCGAAACGCTCGTCGCGCAGGGGGTGACCGACGTGTTCGGCATCGTCGGGTCCGCGTACATGGACGCGCTCGACCTCTTCCCGCTCGCCGGCATCCGCTTCATCTCGGTCGCGCACGAGCAGGGCGGCGGGCACATGGCCGACGGCTACGCGCGGGTGTCGGGCCGCCACGGCGTGTGCATTGCGCAGAACGGCCCCGGCATCACGAACTTCGTCACCTCGACGGCCGCCGCGTTCTGGGCGCACTCGCCGGTCGTCGTCGTCACGCCGGAGACCGGCAGCGCGACGATCGGCTTAGGCGGCTTCCAGGAGACCGAGCAGCTGCCGATCTTCTCGCGGATCACGAAGTACCAGGCGCACGTGAACAACCGCGCGCGCATGGCCGAGCTGACCGCGCGCGCGTTCGACCGCGCGCACCTGGAACTGGGTCCGACACAGCTCAACATCCCGCGCGACTTCTTCTACGGCGACGTCGAGTGCGAGATCCCGCGCCCGCTCGCCATCGAGCGCGGTGCGGGCGGCGAGCGCAGCCTCGACGAGGCCGCGCAGCTCCTCGCGGCCGCGAAGTTCCCGGTGATCCTCGCCGGCGGCGGCGTGGTCATGGCCAACGGGCAGCCCGAGGCGATCGCGCTGGCCGAGCTCCTGCAGGCGCCGGTCGCCGTGTCGTACCTGCACAACGACGCGTTCCCGGCGAAGCACCCGCTGTGGTGCGGACCGCTCGGCTACCAGGGCAGCAAGGCGGCGATGAAGCTCCTCGGCCAGGCCGACGTCGTGCTCGCGCTCGGCACGCGGCTGGGGCCGTTCGGCACGCTGCCGCAGCACGGGCTCGACTACTGGCCGAAGCAGGCGAAGATCATCCAGGTCGACGCCGACGCGAAGATGCTGGGGCTCGTGAAGCCGATCTCGGTGGGCATCTGCGGCGACGCGCGCGCCGCCGCACGCGCGCTCGCCGCGCGCCTCGCGGGGAAGGACCTCGCGTGCCGCGCGAACCAGGCCGACCGCCTCGCGAGGGTCGAGGCCGAGAAGGCCGCGTGGGAGGCGGAGCTCGACGGCTGGACGCACGAGAAGGACCCGTGGTCGCTCGAGGTGGCGCGGGGCACGTCGCTCATGCACCCGCGGCAGATGCTGCGCGAGCTCGAGCGCGCGATGCCGGAAGGCGCGATGGTGTCGACCGACATCGGCAACATCTGCTCGGTGTCGAACAGCTACCTGCGCTTCGACCGGCCGCGCTCGATGTTCGCCGCGATGAGCTTCGGCAACTGCGGCTACGCGTTCCCGACCATCGTCGGCGCCAAGGTCGCGGCGCCGGACCGCCCGGCCGTCGCGTACGTCGGCGACGGCGCGTGGGGGATGAGCTTCGGCGAGTTGCAGACGTGCGTGCGCGAGAGCATCCCGGTCACCGCCGTCGTGTTCAACAACGGCCAGTGGGGCGCCGAAAAGAAGAACCACGTCGACTTCTACGCGAACCGCTTCGTCGGCGTGAACCTCGAGAAGCAACCGTCCTGGGCCGCCGTCGCGAAGGCGATGGGCGCGGACGGTGTGCGCATCGAGAAGCTCTCCGACGTCGGGCCCGCGCTGCGGGCCGCGACGGCGGCGCAGAGGGAAGGCCGGACCACGGTCCTCGAGATGATGGTGACGCGCGAGCTGGGCGACCCGTTCCGCCGCGACGCGCTGGCGCTGCCGACGCGCCACCTCGCCAAGTACAAGTCCACCGCCGCGAAGCCCTGACCCCGCGCCCTTCGCAGCGTCCTCGCGCGGCGCGGCGGCGCCCGGCACGCCCGCCCGCGCGCACCCCCCCACCCGCGACCGCCTGCGTCCGCGCACGGCGGCGCCCTGCCGCGTCCGCGGCTGTCACATGGCGTCACGGTGCCGTCATGCGGCTGTAATACGGAGGGCCGAGAATGCGTGCCATCCAGGACGCACGAGGGTCACGCCATGGGCCGTATCCCGCTCTTCAGGTCGTTTCTCGCCGCCGCCGCACTGGCGTTCGGCACCGTCGCGCACGCCGTCGACATCACCGGCGCCGGCGCCACGTTTCCCTATCCGATCTACGCGAAGTGGGCCGAGGCCTACAAGCAGAAGACCGGCATCGGCATGAACTACCAGTCGATCGGCTCGGGCGGCGGCATCGCGCAGATCAAGGCGAAGACCGTCGACTTCGGCGCGTCCGACATGCCGCTCAAGCCGGACGACCTCGCGGCATCGGGCCTGATGCAGTTCCCGGCGATCATCGGCGGCGTCGTGCCGGTCGTGAACATCGAAGGCGTCGCGCCGGGCGCGCTGAAGCTGACCGGCCCGGTGCTGGTCGACATCTATTTCGGCAAGATCAAGAACTGGAACGACAAGGCGATCGCCGACCTCAATCCGGGCGTCAAGCTGCCGGCCGAGCCGATCACCGTCGTCCGCCGCTCCGACGGCTCGGGCACGACCTTCCTGTGGACCGACTACCTGTCGAAGGTGAGCCCCGACTGGAAGCAGAAGGTCGGCGCGTCGACGGCCGTGGCGTGGCCCGAGGGCGTCGGCGGCAAGGGCAACGAAGGGGTCGCCGCCTACGTGCAGCGGATCAAGGGGTCGATCGGCTACGTCGAGTACGCGTACGCGAAGAAGAACAAGCTCGCGCACGTCGCGCTGCAGAACCGGGACGGCCAGTTCGTGCAGCCCGACGACGCGACGTTCCAGGCCGCCGCCGCCGGCGCCGACTGGAAGGGTGCGGGGGGCTTCGGCGCGATCCTCACCGACCAGCCGGGCAAGTCGAGCTGGCCGATCACCGGCGCGTCGTTCATCCTGCTGCACACGAAGCAGGACAAGCCGGCCAACGCCGCCGAGGTGATGAAGTTCTTCGAATGGGCGTTCAAGAGCGGGCAGAAGATGGCCGAGGAGCTCGACTACGTCGCGCTCCCGGACCCGCTGGTGCGCCAGATCGCCGACGCGTGGAAGGCGCAGGTCAAGGACGGCGCCGGCAAGCCGGTCTGGAACTGATGCCCGGGGCGCCGATCGTGGCGATCGGCGCCGGGCACCGCCCTCCACACGGCCGCGAACCGGCACGTTCGCGGCCGTTCCGCCCCGAGGGGTAACATGACGGTCACCGCCGCAACGTCCGCCATGCCGCTGCCGATGCCTGCCGCCTCCGACGCCGAGCGCCCTTCCGGCCCGCCGGCCGAGCGCCGCGGCGCCGGCCGCTGGCAGGACGTGCTGTTCGAGCACACGACGCGGTTCTTCGCGCTGCTGGTCCTGGTCTCGCTGCTCGCGATCCTGGGCGCGCTCGCATGGGCCTCGCTGCCCGCGTTCGAGCGGTTCGGCTTCGCCTTCTTCACGACCAACGTCTGGAACCCGGTGACCGGCACATTCGGCGCGCTCGCGCCGATCTACGGCACCCTGGTGACGTCGTTCATCGCGCTGCTGATCGGCGTGCCCGTCAGCTTCGGCATCGCGCTGTTCCTGACCGAGATGTGCCCGGCGGCCCTCAAGCGCCCGCTCGGCACCGCGGTCGAGCTGCTGGCGGCGATCCCCTCGATCATCTACGGCATGTGGGGGCTGTTCGTGTTCGCGCCGGTCTTCGGCGACTACATCCAGCCGGCGCTCAAGGCCGCGTTCGGCGACCTGTGGATCCTGGGGCCGCTGTTCCAGGGGGCGCCCAACGGCATCGGCATGCTGTCGGCGGGCATCATCCTGTCGATCATGGTGATCCCGTTCATCGCGTCGGTGATGCGCGACGTGTTCGAGATCGTGCCGCCGGTGCTCAAGGAGTCGGCGTACGGCATCGGCGCCACGACCTGGGAGGTCGTCTGGAACATCGTGCTGCCGTACACGAAGGTCGGCGTGATCGGCGGGATCATGCTGGGCCTCGGGCGCGCGCTCGGCGAGACGATGGCCGTGACGTTCGTCATCGGCAACGCGTACAAGATCAGCGCCTCGCTGTTCGCACCGGGCAATTCGATCGCGTCGGCGCTCGCCAACGAGTTCAACGAGGCGGCGGACCCCGTCCACCGGGCCTCGCTGATCGCGCTCGGCCTCGTGCTGTTCGCGCTGACGTTCGTCGTGCTCGCCCTGTCGCGGCTGCTGATCGCGCAACTCGCCCGGGGCGAGGGACGCAAGACCTGAAGGCGACGGCGATGCGCGATCCCTACCGCCGGCGCGTGCTCGTCAACCGGTTCAACCTGGCCATGTCGCTCGGAACGATGGCGTTCGGCATGGTGTTCCTGTTCTGGATTCTCGCCGTCCTGTTCTGGAACGGCTTCACCGCGCTGTCGCCGGCGCTGTTCACGCAGACGACGCCGCCGCCCGGCTCGTCGGGCGGGCTCGCGAACGCGATCGTCGG
This sequence comes from Casimicrobiaceae bacterium, assembly GCA_041911995.1. Classification (GTDB taxonomy): domain Bacteria; phylum Pseudomonadota; class Gammaproteobacteria; order Burkholderiales; family Casimicrobiaceae; genus VBCG01. The sequence continues at coordinate 5,551 of JAYRNW010000351.1, forward strand.
CAGTCTGTTCATCGTGGCCGTCGCCACGTTCGTCAGCACGCCGGTCGGCATCCTCGCCGGGATCTACCTGGCGGAGTTCGGCAAGGACGGCTGGATCGCTCGCGGGACGCGCTTCATCAACGACATCCTGCTTTCGGCGCCGTCGATCATCATCGGCCTGTTCGTCTACACGGTGTACGTGATGCGGGTCGGGCACTTCTCGGGGTGGGCCGGCTCGTTCGCGCTGGCACTCATCGCGGTGCCGGTCGTCGTGCGTACGACCGAGAACATGCTGCACCTCGTGCCGAACAGCCTGCGCGAGGCGGCGATCGCGCTCGGCGCACCGCGCTGGAAGGTCATAACCTTCGTGTGCTACCGCGCCGCGCGCGATGGCATCATGACCGGCGTCCTGCTCGCGGTCGCGCGTATCGCGGGC
>JAYRNW010000352.1:0-3695 GCA_041911995.1 Casimicrobiaceae bacterium
CGCCCCCCGGGCGGCCCCGCCAATCCCCCGCGCGGCGTTGCCCTCGTGGCGGGGGACCTTCGGTTTATTCGAGGTGGCGGGGCGCGCGCCGGCGAGCGCCAGGTCCTCGCGCTCGATGCCGGCGCCGTTGTCGGCGACGCGATTGCGCTCCCCGCCCCCGCCCGCGACGTCGACGTCGACCTGCGTCGCGCCGGCGTCGAGCGCGTTCTCGAGCAGCTCCTTCAGCGCCGCCGCCGGCCGCTCGACGACTTCGCCGGCGGCGATCTGGTTGATCAGCAGGTCGGGCAGCGCGCGGATCGCCGGCATCAGCGCGCGAGCCCCCGCGCCCAGCGCGCGTAGACGCCGTCGGCCACCTCGGAGAGCGCGGCCAGCCGCGCCGGCAGGTCGCTCTGCAGGTCGGCCGCGCACTGGCGGTGGGCGCTCGAGCGCGCCGGCAGCTCGGCGGCGCCGGTGCGGCACCACGTCTCGACCAGCTCGCGCGTCATCTCGATGTGGCACTGGAAGCCGACGTGCCGGTCGTCGATCACGAAGCCCTGGTTGACCGCGACGTCGTTGGTCAGGATGCGCGTGGCCATCGGCGGCAGGTCGAACGCGTCGTAGTGCCACTGGAACACGGGAAAGCGCGGCAATCCGCCGAACCACTCGCGGCGCGCGCCGCGGTCGCACACGTCGACGTGCAGCCAGCCGATCTCGGGCTCGCGCATGCGCGCGACGCGGGCGCCCAGCGCCTTGGCCATCAGCTGGCCGCCCAGGCAATGGCCGATGACCGGCGTGCCTTCCATGATCGCGTCGCGCAGCAGGCCGCACAGCGGCGCGACCCACGGCAGGCCGTCGTTGACGCTCATCGGCCCGCCCATCATCCCGATGCCCGACCAGTCGCCGGGCGTCGCCGGCACCGCGACGCCCTCGTCGAGCGCGATCAGCTCCCACGCGATGCCGTTGGCGGTCAGCCACTCGCCGAAGCGCCCCGGCGTTTCGGTCGGCGTGAAGCGGAAGATGGCGACGGGACGCATGCCGCCGATTCTAGCGCAATGGCGGTTTCACGAAGAGACGCGGAGACGCCGAGGAAACGGCAGGGATCCGCAGCGCTCCTGCGCCAAGTTGCTGCAATCGGGGCGCCCGTACAGCTCCGACGGCGGACTCCCCAAGAGACGCCGAAGCGCACGGAAATCGACCGATACTTCCTCTGCGTCTCTGCGTCTCTTTGTGAGAACTGCTCTCTCACATCTGCTTGAACAGATGCGTGAACTGCCGCGAGATCGGCAGCTTCTCCTGCCGGTTCTTCAGCAGCACGAACTGCCGCTCGGCGTCCTCGCGCAGCACGCCGGCCACCGCGTCGAGGTTGACGATCGTCCCGCGATGCACCTGCCAGAACTTCTCGCGGTCGAGCTCCGCGAGCAGGTCCTTCAGCGGCGTGCGGATCAGCGCCTCGCCGCTCGCGAGCACGACGCGCGTGTACTTCGCGTCGGACTGGAAATACACGACGTCCGCCACCGGGATCAGCTTCACCTGCTTGCCCACCGCCGCGCGGATCCAGCGCAGGCGTGCAGGCGCGACGCCCGCCGCGCCGCGCAGCTGCGCGACGTGCGTCGACTGGACGGGGGGCGCCGTGCCGAGCTGGCGCCGGATCCGCTCGACCGTCGCGCGCAGGCGGTCGGCCTCCACCGGCTTCAGCAGGTAGTCGACGGCGCCTGCGTCGAACGCCTGCAGCGCGTACTGGTCGTACGCGGTGATGAACACGACGTGGCAGTCGGCGCCGATGGCCGCCGCCACGTCGAGGCCCGAGCAGCCGGGCATCCGGATGTCGAGGAACGCGAGCTGCGGGCGGTGCTCGGCGAAGAGGGCCAGCGCCTGCTCGCCGTCCTCGGCCTCCGCCACGACGTCGAGCTCGGGCCAGACTTCGGCCAGCTTCTCCTTCAGCCGCTCGCGCATCAGCGGCTCGTCTTCGGCGATCAGCGCGGTCGGTCGGGTCGTCGTGGTCATCGTCGTCAGCGGGCGGTGGTCGGCGCGGGATGGTCGGAGCCCGACGCGGCCGGCCCCGCAGCCGGCAGCGTGATGCGGGCGCGAAAGCCGTGCGGCGCGCTCTCCTCGAACTCGAGTGCCGCGCGCTCGCCGTAGAGCAGCCGCAGCCGCTCGCGGATGTTTGCGAGGCCGATGCCGCTGCCCGACGCCGCCGCCGACGGCCCGACGCCGGTGTCGGTCACGGCGAGCACGATCGCCTCGCCGGCGCGGGCGACGGCGACGTCGACGCGGCCGCCGCGCGGCGAGGGCTCGATGCCGTGCTTGATCGCGTTCTCCGTCAGCGTGATCAGCATGCCCGGCGGGATCGGCGCGTCGGCGACGTCGTCGGGTGCGGCGACCGACCACGCGAGCCGCCGGCCGAGCCGCGTCTGCATGATGCGCAGGTACGCCTGGATCATCGCGGCCTCCTGCCGCACCGTCGTGACCTCGTCGCGCAGCGCCGGCGAGGCGGCACGCAGGAAGCGGATCAGGTCGCCGGTGAGCCGAGCGGCGTCGGGAGCGCCCTTCTCGGCGAGCTGCTGCACGCTGCCCAGCGTGTTGAACAGGAAGTGCGGCTCGATCTGCAGCTGCAGGAGCTTCAGCCGCGACTCCGCGAGCTGCCGCGACGTCTCGCTCTGCCGCGCCTCCGCCGCGAGGTGCGCGGTCAGCGCCTGGTACTCGCGGTTGCGCAGGTGCGCGATCAGCGCGGTGACCAGCGCGAACAGGAAGCCGAACACGAGCGCCGCGATCACGACGTGGCGCAGCTTCGCGCTGTCCTGCAGGAACAGGAACGGGTCGACGCCCTGGACGAGGCCGGCGATGCTCGCGCCGACCAGCACGCCGCCCAGCGCGAGCAGCGGCGCCGCGACCACGGAACGGAAGATGCGCCCCTGGAACCGGCGATAGCCGAACCACGCGGACAGCGCCGACCACAGCAGCGTCAGCACGACCAGGTTGAACAGCACCGCCGCCTCGGCGAACGACATGTTCCACGGCAGCTCGGAGGCGATCCACGCGACGAGCGTCGTGACCGCGACGATGCCGGGCAGCCAGCGCCAGCCGCCGCTCGTCGTGAACCAGCGGTCGAACGCGCGCACGTCGCGCCGCTCGATCTCGGACAGCGACGCCAGCACGCGTTGCGCGAACGCGTCGTAGCGCGACTTGAGCGGCGCGATCATCGGTGGCGGATTGTAGGCGCCGCGGCGCCGGCGCTTCGCGCCGCACGCGACGGCCGGCAGCGGCGGCGGCGCGAGCGGCGGCAGGGCCGGACGGGCGGCGGCGCGGTCAGCCGCGCGCGATGCGCGCGTAGGCCGAGTGGTTGTGGATCGACTCGAAGTTCTCCGCCTCGACGCAGAACGCGTCGAACCGCGGGTCGGCGGCGAGCCGGCCGGCCACGTCGCGGACGAGGTCCTCGACGAAGCGCGGGTTGTCGTACGCGCGCTCGGTCACGTACTTCTCGTCGGCGCGCTTCAGGATCCCGAACAGCTCGGACGACGCCTCCTCTTCGGCGATGCGCAGGAGCTCGTGGACGTACACCGGCGCACTGCCGCGCACGGAGATCGTCACCGTCGAGCGCTGGTTGTGCGCGCCGTAGTCTGAAATCTCCTTCGAGCACGGGCACAGCGACGTCACCGGCGCCGCGACGGCGACCGTGCGCTCGTAGCGGCCGTCCGCGAGCTCGGCGGAAAGGCGCA
>JAYRNW010000353.1:0-6511 GCA_041911995.1 Casimicrobiaceae bacterium
ACCCCAATTTCCTAATACAGGGGCCTTGAGTCCGCGTGATCGGACGAGACCGCTTCCCGGCCCCTGTATTACGGCTCTGACCCCAATTTCCCCGCCTGCCACTGCGCCGCGCGCAGCGTGTTCGCGAGCAGCGTGGCGATGGTCATCGGGCCCACGCCGCCCGGCACCGGCGTGATCCAGCCGGCGACCTCGCGCGCCGACTCGAAGTCGACGTCGCCGCAGAGCTTGCCGTCGGGCAGCCGGTTGATGCCGACGTCGATCACGATCGCGCCCGGCTTGAGCCACGCGCCCGGCACGAAGCGCGGCTTGCCCAGGCCGGCGACGACGATGTCCGCCTGCCGGACGAGTCCGGGGAGGTCGCGCGTCGCCGAATGGCAGATCGTGACCGTGCAGCGCGCCATCAGCAGCTCGAGCGCCATCGGGCGGCCGACGATGTTCGACTGGCCGATGACGACGGCGTGCTTGCCGACGAGGTCCTCGCCGGTCTCCTTCAAGAGGCGCATGCAGCCCCACGGCGTGCACGGGCGCAGCACCGGCATCTTGAGCACGAGCCGGCCGACGTTGTACGGATGGAAGCCGTCGACGTCCTTCTTCGGGTCGATGCGCTCGATCACGCGTTCCGGGTCGATCTGCTTCGGCAGCGGCAGCTGCACGAGGATCGCGTTGACGGCCGGATCGGCGTTCAGCCGGTCGATCAGCGCGAGGAGCTCGGCCTCGCTCGTCGCGGCCGGCAGGTCGAACGCGAACGAGCGCATGCCGACCGTCTCGGTCGTCTTGCGCTTCATGCGGACGTAGACCTGCGACGCGGCGTTCTCGCCGACCAGCACGACCGCGAGGCCGGGCGGCGCGTGGCCCGCCGCGACGTGCGCGGCGACCGCCGCGCGGACTTCGTCGGTGACGCGCTGGGCGACGGCCTTGCCGTCGAGAATGGCGGCGCTCATTGGTTCAGGGATCGGGGGTCCGGGATCGGGAATCAGACGCGACACGAAGTGCGGGGGTCTCTGGCGCGCCGTCGAAGGCGCGGCTCGCGACGGTGTCCGAACGATGGATTTTACCGCCGGCGCCACACCGACCTTCCCGAACCTGCAAACCAGCCATCGCCGCATGCGCGGCGCCACCGGCCGCAACACGCCCCCGCCGCGTCTGATCCCTGATTCCTGACCACTGATCCCTGACTACCTGACCTCCGATCCCTGATCACCCGATCGTGATCTGCGGCCACCCCTTGTGCCGCGCGTACGCGGCGAGCACCGGGTCGGCGTTGACGGCGACCGGATGCGTGACGTGCGACAGCAGCGGCAGGTCGTTCTGCGAGTCGCTGTAGAACCAGCTCTCGCGGAAGTCGGACAGTCGCATCCCGCGCCGCGCCAGCCAGTCGAGCAGGCGCTCGACCTTGCCCTCGCGCATGTTCGGCGTGCCCGCCACGCGGCCCGTGTAGCGGCCGTCGCGCATCTCCGGCTCGGTGGCGATGTGGTGCTCGAACCCCAGCTCGCGCGCGACCGGGCCGGTGAGGAAGCGGCTGGTCGCCGTCGTCAGCACCATCAGGTGGCCCAGCCGGCGGTGCTTGTCGATGAGGTCGCGCGCCGCGACGGGGATGGCCGGCAGCACGCGCTCGTGCATGAACTGCGCGTGCAGCGCCGCCAGCTCGTCCGCGTCGAACGTCGTCAGCGTCGACAGGTAGAACTCGGTGAATTCGATCGCGCCCGCCTCGCCGCGGTGGTAGCGCGCGACGAGCTCGCGGTTGGCGGCGTCGAACGTCGCGCGGTCGAGCTTGCCGTGCTCCAGCAGGAACTCGGTCCACTGCTCGTCGCTGTCGTGCGGCAGCAGCGTGTGGTCGAGATCGAACAGCGCGAGGATGTCGTGGCTCATGGCCGGCGGGTCGGGCTCGGTCGCGTGCTGCGGCTAGAATGCCGTCGATGATCGCCGACGCCGTCTGGGACGCGGCCGCCCGCCGCCTGGCGCACGCACTCGCGCCTGCCGCTCGCGCGTACCGCCCGCTGCGCGTCGACGGCGCCGTCGCCGGCTGGCTGACGCCCGAGCGCGCGGCGCGCATCGCGCAGTTCGCCGACGTCTTCCGCGTCAACAGCGACGCCGTCGAGTTTGTTCCGGCGCTCGCCGACGCCGAAGCGCGCAGCCGCGCGGTCGCGCGCGTCGCGGAGGCGCTCGCGGCCGAGCGCGCGCTGACCGCGTGGCGCGACGAGCGCTACGCGGTCCGCGCGGAATTCGGCGCCCCGCCGTGGTTCGTGCTGGAACGCGCCGCCGCGCGCTACTTCGGGATCCGCACGTGGGCCGCGCACGTCAGCGGCCTCGTCCGCACGGACGGCGGCGTCGCGATGTGGCTCGCGCGGCGCAGCCCGCACAAGGCGATCGACCCCGGCCTCCTCGACAACCTGGTCGGCGGCGGCATCGCAGCCGGCGCGAGCGTCGCCGGCACGGTCGTCAAGGAAGCGCGGGAGGAAGCCGGCGTGCCCGCCGCGCTGGCCGCGGGCGCGCAGCTCGCGGGCACCGTCGACATCCGTCGCGACCAGCCCGACGGCCTGCAATGGGAGACGATCTACGTGCACGACCTGTGGCTGCCCGAGGCGTTCGTCCCGGCGAACCAGGACGGCGAGGCCGTCGAGCACCGCCGGGTCGCGCTGCAGGAGGCGGCGCGCATCGTCGGCATCTCCCACGGGCCCGACGAGGCGACGGCCGACGCGAGCCTGGTGATCGTCGACTGCCTGCTGCGCCTCGGCCTCCGCCCGGCAGACGGCCGGACGCTCGCGGCGCTCGATGCGCTGCGCCATTCAGTGTCCTAGGCGGCGACCCGCGCCGCGCCCGCGGGCGCGACGCTGCGGATGCCCATCTCGGCCAGGGTGTCGCGCACGGCGTTGACCGCGTGGCGCATCTCCGCCGGGCCGATGGCGCCGATGCAGCCGACGCGGAACGTCTCGACCTGCGTCAGCTTGCCCGGGTACAGGATGAAGCCCTTGTCGCGCACCCGGTCGTAGAATTCGCGGAACGCGTACTTCGGGTCGGCCGGCGCGTGGAACGTGACGATGATCGGCGCCTGGATCGCGTCCGGCAGGAACACGCGAAAACCCAGCTCGCGCATGCCGCCGACCAGCGCGTCGAAGTTCGCGCGATAGCGCGCGAGACGCGCTGGCTGGCCGCCCTCGGCGACGTACTGGTCGAGCGCGGCGTCCAGCGCGACGACGACGTGCGTCGGCGGCGTGAACCGCCACTGCGTCGTCTTCTCCATGTACGTCCACTGGTCGTAGAGGTCGAGCGCGAGCGACGTCGAGTTTCCCTCGCAGCGGGCGAGCACCGCCTTGCGGACGAACACGAAGCCCATCCCGGGCGGCCCCTCGACGCACTTGCCCGACGCCGCGATCAGCGCGTCGAACGGCGTGGCCCGCGCGTCGATCGGCAGCGCGCCGAACGAGCTCATCGCGTCGACGACGAGGCTCTTGCCGTGCCGCGCGACGACGGCGGCGACCGCCTGCAGCGGGTTCTCGATGCCGGTCGACGTCTCGCAGTGGATGAGCCCGACGTGCGTGATCGACGGATCCTGCGTCAGCAGGCGGTCGACGTCGGCGGCGGTCGTCGGCACGTCGTCGGCGGTCTCGAACGTCGTCGTCCGCCGGCCCATCATCGCCGCCAGGCGCGCGAGCCGCTTCCCGTAGGCGCCGTTGACGAGCACCAGCACGTGCCCGTCGCGCGGGACGACGGTGTTGATCGCCGCCTCGACCGAGAACGTCCCGCTGCCCTGCATCGGCACGCAGACGTGCGTGTCGGCCGCGTGGACGACGTCGACGAGCTTGCCGCGCACCCTGGCGGTGACCGTGTTGAACGCGGCGTCCCACGAGCCCCAGTCGCGCAGCATCGCGGCCTTGGTCGCGAGCGACGTCGTCAGCGGGCCGGGGGTGAGGAGGATCGGGTCGCGGTCGTGGTTGCTCATGTCGTGTTTCTCCAGTGCTGCAGTTCAAGTTCCTTAACCACGAAGGGCACGAAGAACACGAAGGAACCCTTTCGTCTGCCCCGCATGACTCCCGGCGCTCCCGGTTGTCACCAGTTCAAAGCCCTTCTTCGTGTTCTTCGTGTTCTTCGTGTTCTTCGTGTTCTTCGTGTCCTTCGTGGTTCAGGATTTTCGACCCCTACCCCCGCCCCTGCACGCGCCACCGCTGCGTGCGGACGAGCAGCAGGTGTTCGGCGGCCAGCGTGGCCACCGTGACCACCGCCGAGGTCGCGACGATCAGCGTGGCCATCGCCGCGGCGGAGCCGATCGCGCCGGCCTCGTCGAGCTGCAGGATCGAGATCGACGCCAGCATCGTCTTCGGCGAGTACAGGAACACGACGGCCGAGATCGTCGTCATCGCGTTGACGAAGTAGTAGCGGGCGATGTCGAGCACCGTCGGCAGGCACACGGGCACGGTCACGCGCCAGAACGTCTTGTAGAACGGCACCTTGAGCGACGCCGACACCGACTCGAACTCCGTGTCGAGTTGCTTCAGCGCCGTCACCGCCGTCAGGTGGCTCGACGAGTAGAAGTGCACGATCGTGCACGCGACGAGGATCGCCATCGTCCCGTACAGCGCGGTCGCCGGGTTCGCCGGGGCGTTGAAGAACAGGATGTAGCCGATGCCGAGCACCATGCCCGGCACCGCCATCGGCAGCATCGCCTGGAAGCGTATCACCGGCCGCAGCAGGTCGCCGCCGCGCGTCTTCTCCACCCAGTACGCGCCGGCGAACGTGATCGCGGCGCCCAACGCAGCGCACCACGCGGCCATCACCAGGCTGTTGCGGTACGCGTGCTCGACGTTCGCCTCTTCGAAGCCGAACGTGTAGTGGACGAGCGACAGCGACAGGTTGTACGGCCAGAGCTTGACGAACGACCCGAACACCGCCATGCCCACGACCGTCAGCATCGCGAGGGAGACCAGGACGACGTACGCCAGGAACAGCCGGTCGCGCAGCGGCGAGGGCCGCGGCACGTAGGGCACGCTGCGCGCGGTCAGCAGCGCCTTCTGCTTGCGGCGCACCTGCTGGTCGACGGCGAACGCGACGACCGCGGGCAGCAGCAGCACGAGGCCGACGACGGCGCCCATCTGGAAGTTCTGCTGGCCGATCACCTGCTTGTAGATGTCGATCGCGAGCACCGGGTAGTTGCCGCCGATCACCTTCGGCACGCCGAACTCCGAGACCGCCATCGTGAACACGACCATGGCGGCCGACACGAGACCGTACTTGGCGCCCGGCAGCGTGATCGTCAGGAAGCGGCGCCACGCGCGCGTGCCCATCGAATCCGCGGCCTCGTACAGCCGCGCGTCCGACAGCGCCATCGCCGCGAGCAGGATCATCACCGCGTGCGGAAAGGCGGCGAAGCTCATCGCCAGCACCATGCCGGGCAGCCCGTAGATCGTCGCCAGGCCGAACCATCCGAGCACGAACTTGAGCGCGCCCTGGTTGCCCAGCAGGTAGATGAACGACAGCGCGGCGAGCAGCGACGGCGCGAGGATCGGGATCAGCGCGATGCTGCGCCAAACGCCTTTCCACGGGATGCAGCTCCGCTGGATCGCGTAGGCGAACGCGAACGCGAGCGGCAGCGTGATCGTGGTGGTGATCACCGCGAACGTCAGCGTGTTGAGCGTCGAGCGGGCGAGCGCCGGCGTCTGCACGTACTGGACGAAGTTCGCGAGGCCGATGAACGCGCCCGCCTTGTCCTCGAAGCTCCTGACGAGCAGCGTGGCCAGCGGCAGCGTCAGGAACACGAGCAGCGCCGCCGCCAGCAGCCACAGCCCGCCGTGCGCGGCGAGGCTCTCGGCCACGATGCGGCGCGACAGCCGCACGCGCGGCACCGATAGCGACGGCGCAAGCCCGCGCGCACCTCGGGACGGCATCACGCCGCTCATGACACCGGCGGCTCGCCGAACACGCGCACGCGATCGGTGCGCAGCGCGAACGTGAGGTCGCCCCCTTCGCGGATGCCGAGGTCGTGCAGCTGGTTGAGCGACATCGACACCAGCATCGGCTGGCCCAGCCGCTCGCAGTGGACCGCCGCGAGGCAGAAGGTGCCCAGGTACTCGATGCGGTCGACGCGGCCCGACAGGAGGTTGGGCAGCGCCGCGAGGTCGCCTTCGATGTGGCGGTCCTCCGGCCGCAGGTAGATGCGCACCGCGTCGCCCGCCGCGAAGCCGTCGGCCGGCAGCTCGAGGTCGGCCTGGCCGACGCGATAGCGACCGCCGCCGGCGGCCACGCCCTTCAGCACGTTGACCTTGCCCAGGAAGTCGGCGACGAACGGCGTGGCCGGGCGCTCGTAGACGTCCTGCGGCGTGCCGATCTGCTCGATCGCGCCGTGGCGCATCACGACGACGCGGTCCGACATCGACAGCGCCTCCTCCTGGTCGTGCGTGACCATGATCGTCGTCACCGCGAGCCGGCGCTGCAGCGCGCGGATCTCGCCGCGCAGGCGCTCGCGCCCCTGGGCGTCGAGCGCCGACAGCGGCTCGTCGAGCAGCAGCAGCGACGGCGA
>JAYRNW010000354.1:0-7005 GCA_041911995.1 Casimicrobiaceae bacterium
CGACAGCAGCTCGTCCTGCCCCTCGCGCAGGTGCAGCGTGACCTCGGTGCCGCGCCGGGGCCGGTCGACGCGCTCGAGCGTGTAGTCGCCCTCGCCCGCCGACTCCCAGCGCACGCCGTCCTCCGCGGGCAGCCCGGCCCGCCGGGTCAACAGCGTCACGCGGTCGGCAACGATGAACGACGAGTAGAAGCCGACGCCGAACTGCCCGATCAGCCGCGCGTCCTTCGCCTGGTCCCCCGACAGCGACGCGAAGAACTCGCGCGTGCCCGACTTCGCGATGGTTCCGATGTGCGCGATGACTTCATCGCGCGACATGCCGATGCCGTTGTCGCGCACGGTGATCGTGCGCGCGTCGGCGTCGAACGCGACGACGATCTCGAGATCCGGGTCGCTTTCGAAGTATTCCGGATGCGCGAGCGCCTCGAAGCGCAGCTTGTCGCACGCGTCCGACGCGTTGGAGATCAGTTCGCGCAGGAAGATCTCGGGGTGGCTGTACAGCGAGTGGATCATGAGGTGCAGCAGCTGCTTCACCTCGGCCTGGAAGCCGTGCGTCTCGGGCGCCGTGGCGGCCGCCGGTTCCTGCGTGTCCTGGGTCATGTCGTTGCCTCGTGCCGGGTTCGGCGCGCCGCGGGCGCGCGGCCATGGGTTGCGTCCGCGCGAGCGACCGCTACAATCGGCGGCGCGCCGCGACGCGACGGGCGCACATGATAATGGATTCGAACATGGCCGACGGCCGGGGAGCGACGATGGACGACACGTGGAAGCGGTGGACGGTACTCCTGGCGCTCGCGGGCGCCGCAGTGACCTTCGCCGCGCTCGGCGGCTGCGGCGACGACGTCACGCCGGTGGCCGAGGACACGGGCGAGTACGGCTCGGTCGGCAACGACGAGGAGTTCGCCAACGCGGCGCAGGCGCTGCCGGTCGCGGCGCTGCGCGAGCCGCCGCAGCCGCTCGTGCTGCCCGCGAGCGTCACGCTCACGAACCTGCCGGCGATCGCGCGGCAGGGCACGCCGCCCAACTCGAACGGGTCGCCCGGAACCTGCGAGGCGCAATCGTTCGGCTACGGCCTCGGCTCGTACACCGCCTCCCGCGCGCCGGACGGCTCGCACAAGTGGACGGCCTCCGAGCCGGCCAACGAGGTCAGCGCCGCCTACCAGTTCGCGCTCGCCGTGAACAACGGCTTCGCCACGTGCCCGAAGGGCGGGACGGCGACGCAGTACCTGGGGCGCCTCGCGAGCTTCGGCAGCCCGAGCACGGCCGACGTCCCCTACCAGCCGAGCTGCGCGTACTTCAGCCAGGTCGACCTCAACAAGGCGTGGCCGAACGCGGCGCGGCTGCGCATCGGCAGCTTCGCGACGCTGCGGATCGACACGCCGGTCGCGTTCAACCGCCTCCAGGAGTACCTCGCCAACCAGCAGGCGGTCGCGTTCTCGGGCCCGGTGTACAAGGGCTACGGCAACATCGCCGGCCCCGCGCTGACCGACGGCTACTTCTACGCGGGCAACACGCCCTACCAGGGCGGGCATGGGCAGCTCCTCGTCGGCTACGACAACAACCTGGGCGCGCCGAACATGGCGAAGGGCATGTTCCTCGTCCAGAACAGCATGGGCACGCAGTGGCCGTCGGCGGAGTCGAGGGCGCCGCGCGGCATGCTCTACTGGTCGTACGAGACGTTTCTCAAGAACCAGCAGCTCGCCGCCGTCGCGTACCCGTACGATCCGTCGCCGCCGTCGGGCACGATGCTGACGCGCAGCGACACGCGCGCGCCGGTCGGCTCGATCGCCCGCGCCTACCAGTGGGCGCCCGAGGCCAACGGCGCCGTGTGGCTGATCCTCATCCACCACCTGGCCGAGCCGGTGCGCATCACGGCGGTCGCGTTGAAGGAGCCCGCGCCCGGCACCGCACTGGCGGTCGGCAAGTACGGCCAGTTCCTGTCCAAGGGCTACACTTACCTGCGGCGCACCGACGGCAAGGCGTTCCTGCCCGGCAACTACCAGCTCACGTTCCAGGCGCAGACGCTCGACGGGCTCGCGGTGACGTACACCGGGACCGTCGCGATCGGGACGCCGCAGCCCAACGCGCCCGCGGCGGCGAGCATGGCGGCCACCGCGGCCGTGCCGCCGAACGGGCAGCAGCAGCTCTTCGACAGCGTCGGGCAGGCCGCCATCCTCACGCTCTAGGGAGCGCACGCATGACGACGTCGATCGATGCCTTCATGGCCGGCTACAAGCGAGCGTGGGAGGGCAGAGACGAGCACCTGCTGGCGTCGCTGTTCGCGCCCGACGGCGTGTACCGGAACACGCCGTTCGCCGAGCAGCGCGGCCACGACGCGATCAAGGCGTACTGGCAGCGGACCAAGCTGCAGAGCGACATCCACCTCGACTACGAGGTGCTGCACCGCGACGCGGCTGCCGGCATCGCGCACTGGCGCACGACGTACCAGGTGACGTCCGAGGAGCTGTTCCGCATCTGGGCCGCGTCGACCGGCACCAACGTCCTCGCGCGCAAGGAAGGCGACCCGCTGCCGCGGCTCGTCCTCGACGGCATCGCGGTCGTGCGGTTCGACCCGGACGGGCTGTGCCGCGAATTCCGCATCTGGTGGCACAGCCAGCCGCTCGCGCCCGGCTGAGCAGTCACCGTCCGCGCCGCCCGCCCTCCGTCGCCCGCTCGCGCAGGTGGTTTGGGAACGGCTACAGTGGCGTCCTGCCCGCGTTTCGTTCGGCGCCACGGCGCACCCGAGCTTCTCTTGCCATGACCCCCTCCTTCCCGCCGCGCGCCGTGATCCGCGAAGTGGGCCTGCGCGACGGGCTGCAGAGCATCGCGACGGTCCTGCCGACCGCGCGCAAGTGCGAGTGGATCATAGCGGCCCACGCGGCCGGCAACGCGGCAACCGAGGACGTCGCGTACCTGCTCGCGAGCATGGGGATCGCCACCGGCATCGACCTGCCGCGGCTGCTCGCGCTGCGCACGCAGGTCGGGGACTGGCTCGAAGGCGAATCGCTGTACGGCACGCTGTGGCGCGCCGGCCTGCCCCGCACCTTCACCAACGCCACCGACTGAACCCATGAGCGCCGACATTTCCGACGACGACCTGCTGCCGCTCTCCGGCATTCGCGTGGCCGAGTTCACGCACATGGTCATGGGGCCGACGTGCGGGATGATCCTCGCCGACCTGGGCGCCGAAGTGATCAAGGTCGAGCCGCCCGGCGGCGACAAGACGCGCAACCTTCCCGGCCTCGGCGTCGGCTTCTTCCGCACGTTCAACCGCAACAAGAAGAGCGTCGTGCTCGACATCCACTCGCCGCAGGGGCACGCGTCGGCGCTCGACCTGATCGCGAGCAGCGACGTCGTGCTGGAGAACTTCCGGCCGGGCCTCATGGCCTCGCTCGGCCTCGACTACGCGACGCTCGCGCCGCGCTTCCCGCGCCTCGTCTACGTGTCGCACAAGGGCTTCCTGCCGGGCCCGTACGAGCACCGGACGGCGCTCGACGAGGTCGTGCAGATGATGGGCGGCCTTTCCTACATGACGGGGCCGCCGGGCCGGCCGCTGCGGGCGGGCACGTCGGTGAACGACATCATGGGCGGGATGTTCGGCGCGATCGGCGTGCTCGCGGCGCTGCGCGAGCGCGACCGCACCGGCCGCGGGCAGGAGGTGCAGAGCGCGCTGTTCGAGAACTGCGTCTTCCTGTCCGCGCAGCACATGCAGCAGTACGCGATGACGGGCGAGCCGCCGCCGCCGATGCCCTCGCGCGTGTCGGCGTGGAGCGTCTACGACGTCTTCGACCTCGCCGACGGCGAGCAGCTCTTCATCGGCGCGGTGAGCGACCGCCAGTTCGCGACGCTGTGCGACGTGCTGGAGCGCCCCGACCTCGCGGCCGAGCCCGACTTCCGGACCAACGCGCAGCGCGTCGCCGTGCGGCCGAAGCTGCTCGAGCGGCTGGGCGAAGTCCTGCGGCACCATCGCAAGGACGCGCTGGCGGCGAAGCTCGAGGCGGCCGGCCTGCCCTACGCGGCGATCGCGCGGCCGGACCAACTGCTCGACGACCCGCACCTGAAGGCGAGCGGCAGTCTCGTGCCGATGCCGACCGGCGACGGCGGCACCACCGACGTCGTGCTGCTGCCGTTCACGCTCGGCGGCCGGCGCCTCCCCGTGCGGCGGCCGCTGCCGCGGGTGGGCGAGCACACCGCCGAGGTGCTCGGCGCGCTGCCGGCCGCGAACGCGTGACGTCGCGCGCGGCGCCGCGAGGGTTCACAATCCGACCCGACCCCCGAGGAGGCCTGATGCACCGCCTTGCCGTTCCCCGCACGCTCGCCGCGCTTGCCGCCGCTGCGCTTGCGCTCTTCGAGATCGCCGTCCCCGGCGCCGCGCAGGCGCAGGGGACGACCCCCGACCGGCCGCTGAAGGCGATCCTGCCGGTCGGCGCCGGCTCGGGCGTGGACACGATCATGCGTTCCATCGGCCCGTCGCTGTCCAAGGCGCTCAACGGGCAGCCGGTCGTCATCGAGAACCTGCCCGGCGCCGGCGGCATCACCGGCACGCAGGCGATCGTCAAGGCCGCGCCCGACGGCACCACGATCGGCGTCGTGTCGAACAACCACGTGATCAACCCGAGCGTCTACTCGAAGATGCCGTTCGACTCCCAGAACGACATCACGCCGATCACGGTGCTCGGCACCACGCCGTTCGTCCTCGTCGTCAACCCCACGAAGCTGCCGGTCCGCGACGCGAAGGAACTCGCCGCCGCGCTGAAGGCGAAGCCCGGCACGTACAACTACGCGTCGTCGGGCAACGGCACGATCCTGCACCTCGCCGCCGAGATGTTCCTCGACCAGGCCGGCGCCACCAGCAACCACATCCCGTACAAGGGCGTGGGCCCGATGGTCACCGACCTCCTCGGCGGCCAGGTCGACTGGGGCGTGCTGTCGCTGCCGTCGGTGCAGCAGCACCTCAAGTCCGGCGCGCTGCGGCCGATCGGCATCCCGTCGCCGGCGCGCGTACCCGCCGCGCCCGAGATCCCGACGTTCGCCGAGCAGGGGATGCCCGACTATCTCGTCGACGGCTGGTTCGCGGTGATCGGCCCGGCGAAGCTGCCGCCGGCCGAGGTCCGGCGCATCCACGCCGGGTTCGTGGCCGCGATGGCGATGCCCGAGGTGCAGGAGGCGATGGCGAAGCAGGGCAACGTCGTCAGGCCGTCGTCGCCCGAAGTCGCCGCCGTCTTCTTCCGGACCGAGCAGGACCGCTACGCAAGGCTCGTCCGCAAGGTCGGCGTCAAGCTCGACTGACGGCGCCGCGCACGGCGTTGGCTGCAATCACTAGATCGACGCGCCCGGGAGCAACCGCGATGGCCGACCTCTTCGACAATCCGATGGAACTCGACGGTTTCGAATTCGTCGAGTTCGCCTCGCCCACGCCGGGCGTGCTCGAGCCGGTGTTCGCGACGCTGGGCTTCACCGAGGTCGCGTGGCACCGGTCGAAGGACGTCGCGCTGTACCGGCAGGGCGACATCAACTTCATCGTCAACCGCGAGCCCGCGAGCCTCGCCGCGTACTTCGCCGCCGAGCACGGGCCGTCGGCGTGCGGCATGGCGTTCCGCGTCCGCGACGCGCACAAGGCGTACACGCGGGCGCTGGCACTCGGCGCGCAGCCGATGGACACGCAGCCCGGGCCGATGGAGCTGCGCCTGCCGGCGATCCGCGGCATCGGCGGCGCGCCGCTCTACCTCATCGACCGCTACGGCGACGGCGCGTCGATCTACGACATCGACTTCCGCTTCGTCGAGGGCGTCGACCGGCATCCGAAGGGCCACGGCTTCACGATCATCGACCACCTGACGCACAACGTGTACCGCGGCCGGATGGCGTACTGGGCGCAGTTCTACGAGCGGATCTTCAACTTCCGCGAGATCCGCTACTTCGACATCAAGGGCGAGTACACGGGGCTGACGTCGAAGGCGATGACGGCGCCGGACGGGAAGATCCGCATCCCGCTGAACGAGGAGGCGTCGAAGACGACGGGGCAGGTCGAGGAATTCCTGATGCAGTACAACGGCGAGGGCATCCAGCACATCGCGCTCCTGACCGACGACCTCTTCGCGTCGATCGACAGCCTCACGCGCGCCGGCGTGCCGCTGATGACGGCGCCGCCGGCGACGTACTACGAGATGCTCGCGGAGCGGCTGCCCGGCCACGGCGAGAGCGTCGCGGACCTGCAGATGCGCGGCATCCTGCTCGACGGCAGCACCGAAGGCGGCCGCCGGCGCCTGCTGCTGCAGATCTTCTCGCAGACGCTGCTCGGCCCGGTCTTCTTCGAGTTCATCCAGCGCAAGGGCGACGACGGCTTCGGCGAGGGCAACTTCAAGGCGCTGTTCGAGTCGATGGAGCGCGACCAGCTGCGCCGCGGCGTCATCGCCGCGGCGTAGCCTGCCGTACGCTGTCTGCTCCCGCGGGCGCGGCGAGGGACGTCCGGGCTGCTAGACTTCCGCGCCATGACCTACCCCATCGACGACACGCACGACCCGGCGCTTTCGAGCTGGGTCGAGTCGGCCAACGACCCGGCCACCGACTTCCCGATCCAGAACCTGCCGTTCGGGCGCTTCCGCCGCGCGGGCGAGGCGCACTTCCGCATCGGCGTCGCCATCGGCGACCGGATCGTCGACCTCGAGCACGCGAAGCTCGTCGCCACCGACGACATGAACGCGTTCATGCGCGCCGGCCCTTCCGCGCGGCAGGCGGTGCGGCGCACGCTGTCGCGGCACCTGCGCGCCGACAGCGTCGAGCGCAGCCGCCTGCAGTCGAGCCTCGTGCCGATGGCTTCGGCGGAGCTCGCGCTGCCCTGCCGCATCGGCGACTACACGGACTTCTTCACCAGCGTCCACCACGCGACGAACGTGGGCCGCCTGTTCCGCCCGGATAATCCGCTGCTGCCCAACTACAAGTGGGTGCCGATCGGCTACCACGGGCGCAGCTCGTCGATCCGCGCCAGTGGCGTCGACTTCCATCGTCCGC
>JAYRNW010000355.1:0-6405 GCA_041911995.1 Casimicrobiaceae bacterium
TGCCATTTGTCATACCGGCCGCGGGCCCGCGAATGGACGTGATGGGATCGACCCCCCGCGCCGCGGGGGCGGCCGCGGCCGGCCAGTACCGGGTCCGCGTGGTGAATACCGCGGCCGTGAACCTGCATTGACCGCGCGCCGCGCGCGAAGGGCGCGCCGCAAACGAAAAGGCCCGGCTGTGGCCGGGCCTTTTCCGTGCGCTGCGCGAGGCGTCGCGCCCGCCGGGCCGCCCCAGGAGCGCGCCCCCCCCTTTGCCAGGAGGCGCGCGGTGCGCGCTTCGGGGGGGAGACTGCTATTTAGACTGCCTCCGGCTCGCGCGCGACGACGTTCGCGAACTTGTCCTGCTTCGGTCCCTTGGTGCGGAACTGCACGTTGCCGTCGACGAGCGCGAACAGCGTGAAGTCCTTGCCCATACCGACGTTGACGCCGGGATGGATCTGCGTGCCCCGCTGCCGGACGATGATGCCGCCGGCGCGGATCGCCTGGCCGCCGTAGACCTTGGTGCCGAGTCGCTTGGCGTGCGAGTCGCGCCCGTTGCGCGAGCTGCCGCCGGCCTTTTTGTGTGCCATGGTGGGATTCCTTAACCGACGATCGCTTCGATCTTGAGCTCGGTGTAGTTCTGCCGATGGCCCTGGTGCTTCTGGTAGTGCTTGCGCCGGCGCATCTTGAAGATCTTCACCTTCTCGCCGCGCCCGTGCGCGACGACCGTGGCCTTCACCGTCGCGCCCGCGACGGTAGGCTGACCCAGACGGACGCTCTCGCCCTCGCCGACCATGAGCACCTGGTCGAGGATCACTTCTGCGCCCACGTCCGCCGGTATCTGTTCTACCTTGAGTTTTTCGCCGGGGGCAACCTTGTACTGCTTGCCGCCGGTTTTTACGACCGCGTACATGAGGGACTCCGATTGTGGTGGCTTCCCGTTGCAGCGCCCCCTTCGGGGCCTTCCCGCCGGGAATGCGGAAAAGCCTTGAATTATAAGGGCGAAAGAGCCGCCTTGTCAAAGACCTCGGCAGGTGCCGCGCCGCGGCGGGACGCTGCCCCGGCATCGGTTAGAATGGCGCCCGGTCCGCGGCCACGACGCGCCGCCGGCGCCTTGCAGGGGCCGCCCTCCGGCGGTTCCGGGGGAGTCGGCGCGGCGGGCCGCAAGGCGCCGCCTCCTCCGGGGCCTTCCCGGGCGGCGGGCACCCCCGTTCCCCGGCAACCCAGCATTCCGCATCCCTCTCCGTGACCGTCCCGTTCCTCACGCCCGTCATCGGCACCGACATGGCGGCCGTCGACCGCGTGCTGCGCGAGTCCCTCGCCTCCGACGTCGTGCTGATCCGGCAGGTGGCCGAGTACATCATCGGCGGCGGCGGCAAGCGGCTGCGGCCGGCGGTGCTCCTGCTCGCCGCCGGCGCCACCCGCTACCGCGGCACCGACCACCACGTGCTGGCGGCCGTCGTCGAGATGATCCACACGGCCACGCTGCTGCACGACGACGTCGTCGACGAGTCCGACCTGCGCCGCGGCCACGCGACCGCCAACGCGCAGTTCGGCAACGCGGCGTCGGTGCTGGTCGGCGACTTCCTGTATTCGCGGTCGTTCCAGATGATGGTCGGCCTGCAGCGGATGCGCGTGCTGGAGATCCTCGCCGACACCACCAACGCGATCGCCGAGGGCGAGGTGCTGCAGCTCATGAACGCCGGCGACGCCGACCTCGCGGAAGCCGCGTACATGACGGTGATCCAGCGCAAGACGGCGCGGCTGTTCGAGGCCGCGTCGCGGCTGGGCGCCGTGCTCGGCGACGCCGACCCCGCGACCGAGGACGCGCTCGCCCGCTACGGCATGCACGTCGGCACGGCCTTCCAGCTGATCGACGACGTGCTCGACTATTCCGGCAACGCCGAGGCGATCGGCAAGAGCCTGGGCGACGACCTGGCCGAGGGCAAGATGACGCTGCCGCTCATCCGGGCGCTCGCCACCGGCACCGCGGAGGAGGCCGCCGTCATCCGCCACGCCGTCGGCGGCGGCGGCCTCACCGACTTCGCGCCGGTGCTGGCGGCGCTCGACCGCACCGGCGCCCTCGCGTACACGCAGGCCCG
The DNA here is from genome assembly GCA_041911995.1 of Casimicrobiaceae bacterium. Classification (GTDB taxonomy): domain Bacteria; phylum Pseudomonadota; class Gammaproteobacteria; order Burkholderiales; family Casimicrobiaceae; genus VBCG01. Next base: position 2,082 of record JAYRNW010000355.1, read on the forward strand.
CGCCGACGCCGAGGTCCGGCAGGCCGCCGACTGCCTCGCCGGGCTGCCCGATACCCCGCATCGGAAAAGTTTGCTAGAATTGACGGTCTTCGCGGCGCACCGGTCCTATTGATTCAGCCATGGACGTCCGTGCCGCGAGCGCCGCGGGCTTCACGCCGTCTTCCCGCCGCGGCCGACAACTTTGCACGCACCGCGGGGTGTAGCTTAGCCTGGTAGAGCGCTACGTTCGGGACGTAGAGGCCGGAGGTTCAAATCCTCTCACCCCGACCAATTCCCGGCGGGCGCCCGATTCCCCCATCATGACCCGCCAAGCCCTGCGCCTGCTCAAGTGGAGCGCCGCGATCGTCGGCGTCGTCGCCGTGACGGTCCTGTCCGTCCGCGCGTGGGACGCGTGGCGCAGCGACCCGCTGGAGCCGTGGCACACGTACGTGCCGCAGGAACTGCACGCGAAGGACCTCGCGGCCGCTGACTGGAAGGCGTACCTCGCCGCCGAGGACAAGGCGTTCGCCGAGGTGCGCGCGAACGTCACGCAGCGGCTGCCCGAGGGCGAGCGCGTGCCGGCCAACCGATACTTCGAGGGCAGCCCGATCTACCCGCCGCGCCTGTCCACCGACTGGAACCGCTCGTACGTCCTCGAGCCGGACGGTCCGCCCGTGGGCGCGGTCGTGCTGCTGCACGGCCTCACCGACTCGCCGTACAGCCTGCGCCACATCGCGCGCCGCTACCGCGAGGACGGCTACTTCGCGATCGCGCCGCGGCTCACCGGCCACGGCACCGTGCCGGCCGGGCTCACCGACGTCGAGTGGGAGGACTGGGCGGAGGCCACGCGGCTCGCCGTCCGCGAGGCGCGCCGGCGCGTCGGGCCCGACAAGCCGCTGCACATCGTCGGCTTCTCCAACGGCGGCGCGCTCGCGCTCAAGTACGCGCTCGACGCCGTCGACGACAAGACGCTGTCGCGGCCGGCGCGCCTCGTGCTGATCTCGCCGATGATCGGCATCACGGCCTTCGCGCGCTTCGCGGGCTTCTTCGGCTGGCCGGCCGTGTTCCCGGCGTTCGCGAAGGCCTCGTGGCTCGGCATCGTCCCCGAGTTCAACCCGTTCAAGTACAACTCGTTCCCGATCAACGGCGCGCGGCAGTCGTCGCTGCTCACGCGCGCGCTGCAGGAGCAGATCCAGAAGCTCGCCGCCGCCAACCGCCTGTCCGAGCTGCCGCCGACGCTCACGTTCCAGTCGGTCGTGGACTTCACGGTGAGCACGCGCGCGATCGTCACGGCGTTCTACCAGCAGCTGCCGAAGAACGGCAGCGAGCTCGTGCTGTTCGACGTCAACCGCAGCGCCAAGTTCGGCACGCTGCTGCGGCCGACGACCGAGACGATGATCGCAAGGCTCCTGCCCGACCCGCCGCGCAACTTCCGCACCGTCGTCGTCACCAACGCCGACGACAGCAGCAGCGAGGTCGTCGAGCGCGTGGTCGAGGCCGGCGAGACGACCGAGAAGGTCCGCGCACTGGGGCTCGATTACCCGGTCGAGGTGTACTCGCTGTCGCACGTCGCGATCCCCTTCCCGATCGAGGATTCGCTGTACGGGATGCGGCCCGACCTCACCGACAACTATGGCGTGCAGCTGGGCGCGATGGCGCTGCGCGGCGAGCGCGGGACGCTGACGGTCACGCTCGACTCGCTGATCCGCATGTCGTCGAACCCGTTCTACCCGTACATGGCCGAACGCATCGACGAGTCCGTCGGCGCGCGGCGCGCCAAGCCCGCGGCGAAGTAGCGCAGGGCGTGCGCGCAGCTCGCTTCCCCGGGGGGCCTGCCTACGATGCTACAGGCGCGACGAACGCCGGCCACGTCGACGCCGCGCGCGCGGTCGCGAGGTTGATCGCGTAGCCCAGGTCGCCGCCGTTGGGGTCGGCGTCGCGCGCGGTCAGCGACGGCAGCCCGTACTTCCGGCACAGCGTGCGGATGACCGCGGCGTGGTGCATCGGCGCGTTCACGATCGTGCCGGCGGCCGTGTGCGCCGAGATGGCAATCGCCGGCACGCGCACGCCGAGGCGCTTGAAGTCGAAGTCCGAGTCCGGCGGGTTGGACGTCGGCGGCGGCGCCGGCGCCGCGCCGGGCGCCACGTGGTCGTACGTGCCGCCGTGCTCGTCGAACACCACCAGCAGCATCGTGTCGGGCGTGTAGTCGCGCACGCCCGCCGAGCCGCTCGTCCGGATCGCCTCGTAGATCGTCCGCTGCACCTCCTCGCCGTTGCGCACGTCCTGCGGCGGATGGAAGTCGTACGAACCGCCGTAGAGGCGCTCGACGAACGCGTAGCGCGGCAGCGTGCCCGACTTGAGGTCGGTGAAGAAATGTTCGTAGGGGACGAAGCGGTGCGGGTACTTGCGGCTCACCTCCGGGTGCACGAGGCCGGTCAGGCCATACGGAAACTGCGCCTGCCCGGCAGCCGAGCCCGGCTTCTCGAAGTACACCTTCCAGTCGGCCTGCGGCGCGAGCGTCGCGAGCAGGTCGAAGACCGTCGGCGCCGTGTTGTTCTGCCACTGCGCCGACGGCTCGTTCTCGACGTACCCGGACGACGTCGACGCGTGGAAGAACGACCGGTTGCAGTACGTCTCCGACGGCACCGCGGCGAACCAGTGGTCGAACACCGCGAAGCTGCGGGCGAGGCCGGACAGCACCGGCAGTTGCGTCGCCGCGTACGAGCCCATGATCGCGGCGAGCTCGCTCGCCGTCGGGTCCTTCTTCGCGTAGTTGGACACGAACCCCGACATCTTGCCGTCGGCGACCTGCTCGCCGGTGTTCCGGTAACCCTCGCCCGGATTGGGGTTCGGATGCGTCCAGTCGGCGAGCTTCTGCGGAACGGCCGTCGGGTCGAACGCGTGCGGATGCGCGTACACCCTGGTCGTGCCGTGCTCGTTGGAATGCGTCTTGCCGAAGAGCCCGTCGAACGACTGGCCCGGCGGCACCTGCGGCGGCACGGGCAGCATCGCGGGCCAGTCCGCCGGCGTCGGCCCTTGCGAGTAGAGGTAGCCCAGCAGGTTGTCGAACGAGCGGTTCTCGAACATCACGACGACGAGGTGGTCGAAGCGCGCGAGCGGATCGACGGGCGGCGGCGCGCCGAGCAGCGGGGCTTCGTCGCTGCCGCTGCCGCCGCCGAAGCACGACGAGAGCAGCGTCGCGCCGGCAGCCGCGGCGGAAGCTTTCAGAAACGCGCGGCGCGGCGCGGCATCGTCGTCGGAGCGGTGGCGATCGGTCATCGGGAGGTCGTGGGGTTCGCGAGCCGCGAGCGTGCCACGGCGCGTTCGCATGGACAAGTCCGCGCGTCCCGTGGCGCCCGCCCCCCGGCCTCCGCGCTCGCGCGTTCGCGGGGGCGGCACGGCGCCGCGCTCCCGTAGAATGGACGGCGTGACCGCCACGCTCGCCGCCCACACGCCGATGATGCAGCAGTACCTGCGCGTCAAGGGCGAGCATCCGGACAAGCTCGTGTTCTACCGGATGGGCGACTTCTACGAGCTCTTCTACGACGATGCGGAGCGCGCGGCGCGCCTCCTGGACATCACGCTGACGGCGCGCGGGCCATCGGCCGGGGCGGCGCTCCCGATGGCGGGCGTGCCGCACCACGCGCTGGAACCCTACCTTGCGAAGCTCATGAAGGTGGGCGAGTCCGTCGTGATCGTCGAGCAGTTCGGCGACCCGGCGACGAGCAAGGGCCCGGTCGAGCGCAGAGTCGCGCGGATCGTGACGCCGGGCACGCTGACCGACGCCAACCTGCTGGACGCGAAGCGCGACTGCCTGCTCGCCGCGCTGGTGTCCGCCGGAAAGCGCGCCGGCATCGCGTGGCTCAATCTCGCGTCCGGCGCCTTCACCCTGACCGAGGTGCCGCAGCACGAGGCGGCGGCGGTCCTCGAGCGCATCGCGCCGGCGGAGCTGCTGGTACCCGAAGACACGCCGCCGCCGGCGGTGCGCGGGCGCATGCCGCCGATGCGCTCGCTCCCGGGCTGGCAGTTCGACGGCGCGGCCGCGCGGCGCGCGCTCGCCAAGCAGCTGGGCACGATGGACCTCGCGGGCTTCGGTGCCGACGACGCGCCGCTCGCGATCGGCGCCGCCGGCGCACTGCTTCACTATGCCGGCGCGACGCAGCAGGCGGCCCTCGCGCACGTCCGGGCGCTTGCCGTCGAGGTGGCGAGCGCGTTCGTCGCGCTGGACCCGGCCACGCGCCGCAACCTCGAGATCACGGCCACGCTCGCCGGCGACGACGCGCCGACGCTGCACTCGCTGCTGGACGGCTGCGCGACCGCCGCGGGCAGCCGCCTGCTGCGGCAA
>JAYRNW010000356.1:0-2183 GCA_041911995.1 Casimicrobiaceae bacterium
AGAACATGTCGACCCACACCGGCCCCATCGCGATCTCGCCGCGGTTCAGCATGTCGAGCGTGCCGGCATTGCCGGGGGTCATCACGACGTACTGGTTGAAGTCCTTGAGTCCCGCGAGCGACTTCTCGATCTGCGCCTTGGCCGCCGGATCGTAGGGCCCCTTCTCCAGCTTGTCGCCGAGCCCTGCGTTCGCATTGACCCAGCCCATCACGAAGCCGACGCCGGACATGCCGCCCTTGACGCCGTTGTAGCCGAACTGCTTCGGGTTCTTCTTCACCCACTCGTTCAGCTCGGCGAACGACTTCGGCGGCGCCTTGACGAGGTCGGGGTTGTACGCGAACGCGATCTGGCTGTGGAACATCGGGATGACGTAGCCGTCGACGTTGGCGCCGAGCGCGTTCTTCGCGCTGTCGCGCGACACGAGCTTGCCCGCCGCGACGTCGTTGCGGTACGGCAGCAGCAACTTTTCGTTCACCATCGTCGCCGCGCCGCGCTGGTGGACCACGGCCACGTCGGTGTCCCACGCGGCGGTGCCCGACTTCTGCTGCGCCGACAGCTTCTCGTAGATCTTCTGCGACCCGGCGTCGCCGGGTCCGGTACCGACCGCGCGCACCTTCACGCCGGGCTTCATCTTCTCGAACCGCGGGGCCAGGTAGTTGTTGACGTAGTCGACCATGTTCTGGTCGCCGGCCGTGACGACGTTGAGCGTCGTCTGCGCGCCGACGCCCACCGGCGCGGCGAGCGCCGCGGCAAACGCACCGACTGCAAACAGCGAGCGGACCTGCATCGTGACCTCCTACGGGTTGCGATTCGGAAACAGCAGGAGCGCCTCGCGCGGAACCACGACGGTCGCCGCCGTGCCTTCCGCGACGCGCTCCGGCGCCTGGACCCACACCTCTGCATCGTCGGTGCGCACGCGATAGCGGTAGCCGTGCCCGACGTACACCGATTGCGCGACGACGCCCGCGAGCAGCAGCGCGCCCGCGTCGTGGCTCCCCGCGTGCGTGGCGAGCTTCGCGGCGTCGCTGCGGAAGTGCGCGCGCAGCCGCGCCGCGGCCGGGGTTCCCGCGACGGCGGCCGCGAGCGCGCCGCCCTCCGCCTGCACGAGGTCGAGCGCGTTGTCGGCGCCCATGAAGCCCGCGACGAACGCGCTCTCCGGCCGGTGGTAGATCTCCTCCGGCGGACCGACCTGCACGACGCGGCCGGCGTCGATGACCGCGATGCGGTCGGCGAGCGTCAGCGCCTCCTCGCGGTCGTGCGTGACGTAGACGGCGGTGATGCCGATGCGCCGCTGCAGCGCGCGCAGCTCGTGCCGCAGCTCGACGCGCACCTTGTAGTCGAGGTTCGACATCGGCTCGTCGAGCAGCAGCAGGTGCGGGTCGACGGCGAGCGCGCGGCCGAGGGCGACGCGCTGCCGCTGGCCGCCGGAGAGCTGGGTGACGCGGCGCTCGGCGAAGCCCTCGAGCTGCAGCAGCTTCAGCATCTCGTCGATCCGCGCGGCGATCCGGTCGGCCTTCCAGCCGCGCATCTTGAGGCCGTAGCCGATGTTGCCGGCGACCGTCATGTGCGGCCACAGCGCGTAGGACTGGAACATCATCGCCGTCGCGCGCTTCTCCGGCGGCAGCCGCGTGATGTCGTCGCCGCCGACGCGGATGGTCCCCTCGTCGGGGATCACGAAGCCGGCGATCGACCGCAAGAGCGTCGTCTTCCCGCAGCCCGAGCTGCCGAGCAGCGCGATCATCTCGCCGCGCGCCACGCCCAGGCTCACGCGGTCGAGCACGCGCGTCCCGTCGTAGGAGACGGACAGGTTCTCGATCGACAGGTAGGGCGTCATGGGGACACGGGACGGACCGGCCAGCCGCCATGCGGCGGCGCGGCGTGTGAGTGTGTACCCAAATTGTGACAGCGGTCATGTTGCGGCGCGCAACGCGCCGCGCCCCGGCCGCGGGGCCGGCCGGCAGATCAGCCGGGGGGCTTGCCGCCGATCGTCCGGCGGGCCTCGGTCACGCCCGGATCCTGCCCGAAGTCCGGCGCCGCGAGCCGCAGGTAGTGGAACATCGACCACAGCGTCAGGATCGCGGCGACCCACAGCGCGACGGAGCCGAGCAGCGGCGTCGACACGCCCGGGATCACCGGCTCCCACAGCAGCAGCGCGATGATCGCCGTCATCTGCGCCGCGGTCT
>JAYRNW010000357.1:0-2497 GCA_041911995.1 Casimicrobiaceae bacterium
CAAGCCGTACTCGGTGATCCTGCTGGACGAGATCGAGAAGGCGCACCCGGACGTGTTCAACGTGCTGCTGCAGGTGCTGGACGACGGCCGGATGACCGACGGGCAGGGCCGGACGGTCGACTTCAAGAATACCGTCGTCGTGATGACGTCGAACCTGGGCTCGCACCGGATCCAGCAGATGGCCGACGAGGGCACCGAGCAGGCGCTGATCAAGATCGCCGTGATGGCGGAGGTGAAGCAGCACTTCCGGCCGGAGTTCGTGAACCGCATCGACGAGATCGTCGTGTTCCACCCGCTCGACGAGGCGAACATCGCGAGCATCGCGCGCATCCAGCTGAAGGCGCTCGAGGCGCGGCTCGCGAAGCTCGAGATCCGGCTGAACGTGACCGACGCCGCGTTGGCGGCGGTGGCGAAGGCGGGCTTCGACCCGGTGTACGGCGCGCGGCCGCTGAAGCGCGCGATCCAGCAGCAGATCGAGAACCCGCTGGCGAAGGAGATCCTGTCCGGGAACTTCGGTCCGGGCGACACGGTCCACGTCCGCGAGAAGGGCGGCGCGATCGCGTTCGCCAAATCGTAACGATCGGCCGCCACACTTCCGCCGGTTGCCGGTGCGCCCGCAAGCGCACTGCCGCGCGGCGCGACACGCCGGATGGGCGTGCGCGTCGCGCGGCCGCGAGGGCACGCGGCGCGGCGCGCTTTCCTTGATCCCGCCCAAGGCGACCCGCCCCGCGAAGCGCCAGACTGGAACGGTCGACCTGCGCTCCGGAGCCTCCCGATGGCCGTCCGCAACACCCCGGCGTCATTCGGCGTCGTCGCCCGTGCGTTCCACTGGGGGATGGCGCTCGCGATCGTCGTCGCGCTCGCGCTGATCGAGCTGACCGAGCTCGCGCCGAAGGGCAGCGCGCTGCGCCGCGGCATGCGGGACTGGCACGCGCAGCTGGGGCTCGTCGTGTTCGCGCTCGTCTGGTTCCGCCTCGCGTGGAAGCTCGCGAACCCGCACCCGGCCATCGTGCCCGCGCCGGTCGCGTGGCAGCGCACCGCCGCGCACGCGGTCGAGTGGACGTTCTACGCGCTGATGGTCGTGCTGCCCGTGCTCGGCATCGTGATGATGCAGGCGGACGGCAAGACCGTCGCGCTGCTCGGCATGAAGCTGCCCGACCTCGTCGGCGTCGACAAGGCATGGGCCCATCGGCTCGAAGACGTGCATGCGTGGCTCGGCAACGCGATGATGGCGCTGATCGCGCTGCACGTCGCCGCGACCGTCTGGCACGGCGTCGTGCTGCGCGACAACACGCTCTCGCGGATGCGCGGGGCGTCTTAGCGCCTGCGAATTTCCTCCATGTCATCCCGAGGAGTGCTCGGGATGACGGAGAGAGTCAGACGTACGGCACCGGGTTGCGGGTCGGCGTCGCGAAGAACTTCGCCGCCGCGGCCGTGACGTGCGTCCACCACGCGGGCGCCGCCGCGGGCTTGCGTGCCGGCAGCCACGCCGCGACGTCGCGGCCGACCGCGCAGAACGTGGCGTCGTTCTGCGCCTCGACGATCGTGAGCCCGTTGCGCTCGACCACCCAGTTGTCGCCGGCGCGCAGCACGACGTCCTGCGTGTCGTTCTCCTGCGTGATCCAGACGATCCCGCGCGTCACGCGCAGCGTCGTGCCGCGGACGTCCGGGAGCTGCAGCATTTCCCGCGCGGCGAGGTCGACGATCGTTGCTTGGTTGAAGCAGGCCATGGCGATCCTCCGTTGACATGCGTACAATGCATTCGGCGGCGAGCGGGTCCCCCTCGGGCTCCCGGCCGTCCGGCAGCGCGATTTCGCAGCCGGATGCCCCGCATTGTCGGCGTCGGGCCGCCGCCGCTCAAACGGTGAATTCGCATGTCTTGCATGCGCCCAGGGAATGCAAAAGACGCTGCGCCGCCTGCCGTCGCTCGACTTCCTCCGCGGCTTCGAGGCCGCCGGCCGGCGGCTGTCGTTCACGCTGGCGGCCGAGGAGCTGTTCCTCACGCAGTCGGCGCTGTCGCGGCAGGTGAAGGCGCTCGAGGACGCGCTCGGCGTGCCGCTGTTCGAGCGCCGGCACCGCGCGCTGGCACTCACGCCCGCCGGCGCCGCGTTCCACCGCACCGTCACCGAGAAGCTGCGCGACCTCGCGGCCGCCGCCGACGCGGTGCGCGTCGTCGATCGCGAGCCGGGGCTCACCGTGTCGACGACGGTGTCGTTCGCGGCACTCTGGCTGATCCCGCGGCTGCCGTCGTTCCGCGCCGCGCAGCCGGCCACCGACGTCTACGTGTCGGCGAACGACCGGCTGGTCGACCTCGCGCGCGGCGACGTCGCCGTCGCCAGCCGCTACCTGACGGACGACGGCGCGCCGCGCGGCGCGACGCGGCTCTTCGGCGAGCGCCTGCTGCCGGTCGCGAGCCCGGGGCTGGTCCGGCGCGGTCCGCCGCTCAAGTACCCGGCGGTCCTCGCGCGCCACGTGCTCATCCATCTGGACGATCCGG
>JAYRNW010000358.1:0-12193 GCA_041911995.1 Casimicrobiaceae bacterium
GGCATAGGCGTTCGCGGCGCCCGTATTGCGTCTCTGACCCCACATTACGCTGCGCGCCCGTATTGCGTCTCTGACCCCACATTACGCTGCGCGCCCGTATTGCGTCTCTGACCCCGACCTCACCGCCAGTCGAAGCGCGCGAGGCCGGGCTCGACAGCGGCCTCGGCGACCGCGACGTCGTCGACGCGGGCGAGCGGCGGCCCGCGGCGGCACCATGCGACGAAGCGCTCGACGTCGGCCGGCGCGCCCTGCGCGAACGCCTCGACCGCGCCGTCGCTGCGGTTGCGCACCCAGCCGGCGATGCCGATCGCGGCGCCCGCCTGGGTTGCCGCATGCCGGTAGCCGACTCCCTGCACGCGGCCGCGGATCACGAGGCTCTTCGCGACGTCGTTCACCGCAGCCCCCGGCTGCGCCGCCACGCGAACAGCGCGGCGAGCGTCTTGCCGTCGGTCACGCCGCCGCAGTCGTAGATCGCGAGCAGCTCGTCCTCGGTCATCGGCACGACGTCGAGGAACTCGCCGTCGTCGAGCTTCGCGCCGACGTGCGCAAGCCCGGTCGCCTCGAAGACGTCGATGAACTCGGTCGAGTAGCCGATCTCCGGGTGGATCGTGCCCAGGCGCTTCCAGTGCGCGGCCGTGTAGCCGACCTCCTCGACGAGTTCGCGCTGCGCCGTCGCGAGCGGCGTCTCGCCGGCATCGATCTTGCCGGCGGGGAATTCGAGCATCACGCGCCGGATCGGGTAGCGGTACTGGCGCTCGAGCACGAGCCGGCCGTCGGGCAGCACGGGCACCACGAGCACGGCGCCCGGATGCACGACGAACTCGCGCGTCGCCTCGCCGCCGTCGGGCAGGCGGATCCGGTCGCGCCGCACCTCGAGCAGCTTGCCGGAGAACACGACCTCGGAAGCAAGGCCGGTCTCGACCAGGTGCGCGTCGTCGTCCTTGTTCATGGATGGACCCCCACGGTTGCGGCAGGCGCTGCGGCGCTGTCCCCCGAGGGGGTGCGATTCGCGCCTTGGGGCGACGCGGCGGCGCTCATGCGAGCCAGTCGCGCGGCGGGAGGAAGTCGGTGTAGAGCGATGCCTCCGCCGTGCCCGGCGCGGGCGCCCAGTCGTAGCGCCATTGCGCGAGCGGCGGCATCGACATCAGGATCGCCTCGGTGCGGCCGTTCGACTGCAGCCCGAACAGCGTGCCGCGGTCCCACACGAGGTTGAACTCGACGTAGCGGCCGCGGCGGTAGAGCTGGAAGTCGCGCTCGCGCTCGCCGAACGGCGTGTCCTTGCGGCGCGCGAGGATCGGCGCGTACGCCGGCAGGAAATGGTCGCCGACGCTCTTCGTCAGCGCGAAGCAGCGATCGAACCCGCCGTCGTTCAGGTCGTCGTAGAAGATGCCGCCCACGCCGCGCGCCTCGCGGCGGTGCTTGAGGTAGAAGTAGTCGTCGCACCACTGCTTGAACCGCGGGTGCACGTCGGCGCCGAACGGCGCGAGCGCCGCGCGGCATTCGCGGTGGAAGTGCACGGCGTCCTCGGCGAAGCCGTAGTACGGCGTCAGGTCCATGCCGCCGCCGAACCACCAGATCGGCGCCGCGTCCGCCTTCCGCGCGACGAAGCAACGCACGTTCAAGTGCACGGTCGGCGCGTACGGGTTGCGCGGATGCAGCACCAGCGACACGCCCATCGCCTCCCACGCGCGGCCGGCCAGGTCCGGCCGGTGCGCGGTCGCCGACGGCGGCAGCCGGTCGCCGGTCACGTGCGAGAACAGCACGCCGCCGCGCTCGAGCACGTTGCCGTGCTCGATCAGCCGCGAGACACCGCCGCCGCCTTCCGGCCGCGTCCATTCGTCGCGGCGGAACGGCGCGCCGTCGATCGCCTCGAGGCCTTCGACGATGCGCTGCTGCAGTCCGGTGAGGTAGCCGCGGACCGCTCCGGTGTCGACCGCGCTCACTTGCGCGCGACGGCGCGATGGCCGATGTCCGTGCGGAACTGCATGCCGGCGAAGCGGAGGTCGGCCACCGCCGCGTACGCGGCGCGTTGCGCCTGCCGCACCGAATCGCCGAGCGCGGTCACGCACAGCACGCGTCCGCCGCTCACCACCGTCCGGCCGTCCGTGGTCGCGGTGCCGGCGTGGAACACGTGCACGTCCGGGTGCGCGGCGGGCGTCACGCGGTCGAGCCCCTCGATCGCGTCGCCCTTGCGCGGATCTTCCGGATACCCGGCTGCCGCGAGCACGACGCCGAGCGCGGCCCGGCGGTCCCACTCGGCCTCGACCGTGTCGAGCGTGCCGTCGATCGCGTGCTCGACGAGATCCGCGAGGTCGGACTTGAGCCGCGCCATGATCGGCTGCGTCTCCGGGTCGCCCATCCGGCAGTTGAACTCGAGCAGGCGCGGCGCGCCGTCGGGGCCGACCATCACGCCGGCGTACAGGAAGCCCGTATACGGAATGCCGTCGGCGGCCATGCCGGCCACCGCCGGCAGGATGATTTCGCGCATGATCCGCGCGTGCAGCGCGGGCGTGACCACCGGCGCCGGCGAGTACGCGCCCATGCCGCCGGTGTTCGGCCCGCGGTCGCCGTCGCGCAGGCGCTTGTGGTCCTGCGACGATGCGAGCGGCAGCACGTGGCGGCCGTCGACCATCACGATGAAGCTCGCCTCCTCGCCGTCGAGGAAGTCCTCGATCACCACGCGCGCGCCGGCCTCGCCCATCGCGTTGCCGACGAGCATCGCGTCGATGGCCGCGTCGGCCTCGGCCTGCGTGGCCGCGACCACGACGCCCTTGCCGGCGGCGAGGCCGTCGGCCTTGACGACGATCGGCGCGCCGCGTTCGGCGACGTACGCGTGCGCCGCGTGCGCGTCGGTGAACGTCCGGTACTGCGCGGTCGGCAGGCCGTGCCGGGCCATGAACGCCTTCGCGTAGTCCTTGGAGCTCTCGAGCTGCGCCGCGGCGCGCGTCGGGCCGAAGATCTTGAGGCCGGCCGCGCGGAACGCGTCGACGATCCCGGCGGCGAGCGGCGCCTCCGGCCCGACGACGGTGAACGCGACCTGCTCGTCGCGCGCGTACGCGACGAGGTCGGGGATCGCGGTCAGCGGCACGTTGACGAGCGCGTCCTCGCGCGCGGTGCCGGCGTTGCCCGGCGCGACCAGCACGCGCGCGACGCGCGGGCTCTGCGCGATCTTCCACGCCAGCGCATGCTCGCGGCCGCCGCCGCCGATCACGAGGACCTTCACCGCGGGCGCCCTAGTGGCGGAAGTGCCGGAAGCCGGTGAACACCATGGCGATGCCGCGCTCGTCGGCCGCCGCGATCACCTCGGCGTCGCGCATGCTGCCGCCCGGCTGGATCACCGCGGCCGCGCCGTTGTCGGCGACGACGTCGAGCCCGTCGCGGAACGGGAAGAACGCGTCGGACGCGACCACGGAACCGGCGAGCGCCAGACCCGCGTTGGCGGCCTTCATCGCGGCGATCCGCGTCGAGTCGACACGGCTCATCTGGCCGGCGCCGATGCCCAGCGTCTGCCCGCCGCGGCAGTAGACGATCGCGTTGGACTTCACGTACTTGGCCACGCGCCACGCGAACAGCAGGTCGACGAGCTGCGCGGGCGTGGGCGCGAGCTTCGTGACCACCTTCAGTTCGCCGGCGTCGACGTTGCGCGCGTCGGGCGACTGCACGAGGAAGCCGCCGCCGACGCGCTTCATGTCCCACGCGTTGGCGCCGGCCGCGCCCTGCGGCAGCGGCACCGCCAGCACGCGCACGTTGACCTTCTTCGCGATCGCCGCCAGCGCGTCGTCCGTGTACGCGGGCGCGATCAGCACCTCGAGGAACTGCGCGGACACCGCCTCGACCGTCGCGGCGTCGACCGGGCGGTTGAACGCGATGATGCCGCCGAACGCCGACGTCGGGTCGGTCGCGAGCGCCTTGCCGTACGCGGCGAGCGGCGTGTCGGCGATGGCGACGCCGCAGGGGTTCGCGTGCTTGACGATCACGCACGCGGGCTCGGCGAACGTCTTCACGCACTCCCACGCCGCGTCGCTGTCGGCGACGTTGTTGTACGACAGCTCCTTGCCCTGCAGCTGCCGGTACGTGGCGATGGTGCCGGGCGCCGGCGTCTCGTCGCGGTAGAACGCCGCCGACTGGTGCGGATTCTCGCCGTAGCGCATGTCCTGCACCTTGTCGCCGGCGAAGTGCAGCGAGTCCGGAAACGCCTGCGCGGCGCCGTCCGGGCCGCGCGCCGTCAGCCAGTTGGCGATCGCGCCGTCGTAGGACGCCGTGTGCGCGAACGCCTTGCGCATCAGCCGGAAACGCGTGGCCTCGCCCAGCGCGCCGCCGTTGGCTTGCAGCTCCGCGAGCACCGCCGCGTAGTCGGCCGGGTCGACGACGACGCCGACGTGCGGCCAGTTCTTCGCCGCCGCGCGCACCATCGACGGCCCGCCGATGTCGACGTTCTCGATCGCGTCCTCGAGCGTGCAGCCGGGCCGCGCGACCGTTGCGCGGAACGGGTACAGGTTGACGACGACGAGGTCGATCGTCGGGATGCCGTGCGCGGACAGCGCGGCCACGTGCTCCGGCAGGTCGCGGCGCGCGAGGATGCCGCCGTGCACCTTGGGGTGCAGCGTCTTGACGCGGCCGTCGAGCATCTCGGGGAAGCCGGTGTAGCTGCCGACGTCGGTGACGGGCAGCCCGGCGTCGGCGAGCGCCCTCGCCGTGCCGCCGGTCGACAGCAACTTGACGCCGCGCGCCGCGAGCCCGCGCGCGAAGTCGACCAGACCGGATTTGTCGGAAACCGAGAGCAGCGCCTGCGTGACGGGGGCGGCCATGATCGTCAGAGCAGCTTGTACTTGACGAGCTTCGCGCGCAGCGTGTTGCGGTTCATGCCGAGCATCTCCGCCGCCTGCGACTGGTTGCCGTCCGCGCGCGCCAGCATCGACGTCAACAGCGCGCGCTCGACGTGGCCGATCACCATGTCGTACACGCCCGTGGGCATTTCGCCGTCGAGGCGCTTGAAGTACTCGTCGAGCGACTTGTCGACGCTGCGGCAGATGTCGTTCGTGCCGTTCAGTTTGTGCTTTCTCGTCACGCCGCGAGGGCCTCCGGTTCCCTTTGCCGGCCGGCGACCGTGGCCGCCGCCGCTTTCGTTGTCGTTGTCGTGGTCGTCGCCGCCGCGCGGCGCCCGGCGGGCAGCCGCTCGTGCGCCGCTTCCAGCCGGTCGAAGTACGCGGCGACGACGGCGAGCTGCCCGTCGGTCGTCTCCGCCGCGTTGACGGCGCGGCGGAGCGCCTCGCCGTCCGGCAGCGCCGCCGCGTACCAGCCCAGGTGCTTGCGCGCCGTGCGCACGCCCTGGAAGGCGCCGTGGAACGCGTAGTGGTCGTGCAGGTGCGCGACGATCAGCGACCGCGCCTCCGCCACCGTCGGCGGCGGCAGGTGCGCGCCGGTGGCGAGGAAGTGCACGATCTCGCGGAAGATCCACGGCCGGCCCTGCGCCGCGCGGCCGACCATCACGGCGTCCGCGCCGGTGCGCGCGAGCACGGCGCGCGCGTCCTCCGGCGTGGCGATGTCGCCGTTGGCGATCACCGGGATGCGCACGGCGCGCTTGACCGCGGCGATCGTGTCGTATTCGACGGCGCCGGTGAACAGGCACGCGCGCGTGCGCCCGTGGACGGCGAGCGCCTGCACGCCGGCGTCCTCGGCGATGCGCGCGACGGCGACCGCGTTGCGCGCGCCCGGGTGCGGCCCCGTGCGGATCTTGAGCGTGACCGGCACGTCGACGGCGCGCACGACGGCCGCGACGATTCGCGCGACCAGCGGCTCGTTGGCGAGGAGCGCGGAGCCGGCGGCCGCGTTGCAGACCTTCTTCGCCGGGCAGCCCATGTTGACGTCGACGATCTGCGCGCCGTGCGCGACCTGGTAGCGCGCCGCCTCCGCCATCGTCGCCGGGTCGGCGCCGGCGATCTGCACGGCGACCGGCGCCGGCTCGCCGGCGTGCTCGATCCTGCGCCGCGACTTGCCGGTGTCGCGCAACCGCGGATTGGCCGCGACCATCTCCGACACGGCGTAGCCCGCGCCGAGCCGCTTGCACAGCATCCGGAACGGGCGGTCGGTCACGCCCGCCATCGGGGCGACCGCGACGTTGTTCGGCAGCGGGTAGGGACCGATGCGCACGATCGGAGCAGGAAACGGAGCGGTTGGACTGCGGACGAAAGCGGACTTCGATTATACCGCTTTGCGCACGCGCCACGCTTTCGCGCTGCCCGGATTTTGCGCAACGACGAACGGTGACCGCCGGCGGCGGGAAATGCGCCGCGCGTCACGGCGCGTGCGACGAACGCGCGTTCAGTGCAGGCCGAACAGCATCGCGCGCGTGAACGCGCGCTTCGCGGGCGGCACCGCGTCGAGCAGCGACAGCGCGATGCCGCGCGGCCAGCGCAGCAGCGGCCAGTCGTTCGCGAAGAGCCGCGCGAGTCCGTGCGTGAACGCGATGCCGGCGAAGCGGTCGACCTGCCGCCGCGCCGCGTAGTCGGCGAGCATCGCGCGCTCGCCGAGCGCGCCGCGGCCGTGCTCGACGACGGTCTGCGCCAGCACGAACGCGTCGCGGACGCCGAGGTTGAAGCCCTGCCCCGCGACCGGATGCAGCGTCTGCGCCGCGTTGCCGACCAGCGCGCAGCGCCCCGCCACCGGCGGCCGCGCGTATTCGAGCGCGAGCGGGAACGTCCGGCGGTCGCGCACGCCGGCGAAGCCCGACACGCGCGGCCCGAAGTGCGCGGCGAGCGCGGACAGGAACGCGGTCTCGGGCAACGCGAGCGCGCGCTCGCCGGCCGCCGGCGGCATCGTCCAGATGAGGCCGTAGCCGTCGCCTTCCGGCAGCAGCGCGACCGGCCCGTCGCGCGTGAAGCGCTCGAACGCGAGGCCGCCGTGCGGCGCGGCCATCGCGAGCTTCGCGACCAGCGCGACCTGGCCGTACGCGCGGCGCTCGCGCGCGACGCCGGCCACGACCGCGCCGGCGCCGTCGGCGACGACCGCGAGCCGCGCCGCGAGCGATACGGCGCCCTCGCCTTCGCGTGTCACCGTCGCGCATGACGGCGCCGAGTCGACGGTGGCGACCGTCACGCCGTAGCGGACGTCGGTGCGCGTGCGCGCGAGCTCCGCGTCGATCGCATCCTGCAGCGCGAGGTACGACACGACGTAGCCCAGCGCGGGAACGCCCTGCTCGTCGGCCGTGATGCGCGTCACGCCGTACCCGCCGGCCTGCGAGACGTCGATCGCGAGGATCGGCGTCGGCGCGTTGCGCGCGGCGGCGAGGCGCGGCCACACGCCCAGCCGCTCGAAGACGAGCCGCGTGCCGTGCGACAGCGCGAGCGTGCGGTCGCGGCGCAGCGACGTCCCGGGCGCGCGCGCGTCGAGCGCGACGACGTCGAGGTCGGCGTCGGCGAGCGCCAGCGCGAGCGCGCCGCCCACCGGGCCGGCGCCGACGATCACGACGTCAGGCATCGCGCAGCGCTTCCGTCACCGCCCGCCTCGGCATGCCTGCGCTAGCGCCGGCAGGCGTCCTCCACGTCGGCCACGGTCTTCGGCGTCGCGGCCGTCAGGTTCTCGTGCCCGGTCGCCGTCACCAGCACGTCGTCCTCGATGCGCACGCCGATGTTCCAGAAGTGCTCGGGGACGTTGTCGGCCGGGCGGATGTACGTCCCGGGCTCGACGGTGAGCGCCATGCCCGGCGCGAGCTTCTGCGAGACGCCCTGCACGCGGTAGAGGCCGGCGTCGTGCACGTCCATGCCCAGCCAGTGGCCGGCGCGGTGCATGTAGAACTGCTTGTAGCTGCCGCTCTCCAGCACCTCGTCGAGCGTGCCCTTGCAGAGGCCGAGGTCGACGTACCCCTGCGCCAGCACGCGCTCGGCCACCGTGTGGTAGTCGTGGAACTCCACCCCCGGCCGGATCGCGTCGAGGCAGGCCGTCTGCGCGGCGAGCACGACCTCGTACACGTCGCGCTGCGGGCCGGTGAACTTCCCGTCGACGGGGAACGTGCGCGTGATGTCCGACGCGTACCCGGCGAGTTCGCAGCCGGCGTCGATCAGCAGGAGCTCGCCGGCCGACATCTCGCGGTTGTTGTCGCGGTAGTGGAGCACGCACGCGTTGGGGCCGGACGCGACGATCGACGGATACGCGACCGCCTGCGCGCCGTGGCGCAGGAACTCGTGCAGCAGCTCGGCCTCGACCTGGTACTCGAACCACCCGGGGCGCGTGGCCGCCATCGCGCGCCGGTGCGCGCCGCCCGAGATCTCGCCGGCGCGGCGCATCAGCTTCGCCTCGTGCGGGTCCTTGACGAGGCGCATCGCGTCGAGCGCCGCGCGCACGTCGACGACCTCGTCGGGCGCGGACACGCCGGTGCGCACGCGGTTGCGCACCTCGTTCAGCACCTGCGTCACCTGCCGGTCCCACGGCTCGAACAGCCCGAGCGGCGTGAAGAGCGCCGGCCGGTCCGACGCGAGCTCGGGCAGCTTCTCGGCGAGCGCGCTGATCGGATGCGCCTCGTCGAACCCGAAGATCTCGCGCGCCGCGTCGGGTCCGTAGCGGAACCCGTCCCAGATCTCGCGCTCCTCGTTCTTCTCGCGGCAGAAGAGCACGTGGCGGTCGCCGTCCGGGCCCGCGACGAGCGCGACCACCGCCTCCGGCTCCGGGAATCCGGACAGGTAGTAGAAATAGCTGTCCGGCCGATAGGGGAACAGCGAGTCGCGGTTGCGCAGGACCTCGGGCGCCGTGGGGACGAGCGCCAGGCCGCCGCCGGCGTGGTCGCGCATCGTGCGCAGCAGCGCGCCGCGCCGCTCGCGGTAGAACTGGTACGTGTTCTTCATGGGTTGGCGCGCGGGAATCGGTCGACCGCGCATTATATGTGACGCTCCGCGCGGGGCCGCCGGCGCGGGCGCGCGCCACGGCCTGCTAAGATTTCGCGATGGCCGCCGACCCCGTGCAATCCGCCGATGCGCTCACCGGATCGGCGCTGCACGACGCGAAGCGCACGACGCGGCTCGCCGTCATGGCCGCGCGCGACGCGCTGTCGCCCGACGCGCGTGCCTCGGCGTCGCGCGCGATCGCCGCGCGCATCGTCGCGCTGCCGGCGTTCGCCGCCGCGCGCTGCGTGCTGCTGACGCTGCCGTTCCGCAGCGAGTGGGACACGCACGCCGTGTTCGCCGCCGCGCTGGCCGGCGGCAAGACCATCGCGCTGCCGCGCGTGAACGGCGCCACGCGGATGCTCGACCTGCACGCGGTGCGCGACGTCGTGCGCGAAACGGCGGCGGGCTACCGCGGCATTCCCGAGCCGCGCGCGGAGCTGCCGCGGGTGGACGTCGGCGCGATCGACTGGGTGCTGGTGCCCGGCGTCGCGTTCGACGTGACCGGCCGCCGGCTGGGCTACGGCGGCGGCTACTACGACCGGCTGCTGGCGACGCTGCCGGCGGCGACGCCGCGCGTGGCCGGCGCGTTCGACGTGCAGGTGGTCGCGCGCGTCCCGGCGGCGCCGCACGACCTGGTCGTCGACGCCATCGCGACCGAATCGCGCCTGCTCGCCATCGCGCGGGCCGCGCCGCAGGCGAGCCCGTGACGGCGCCGGGCGCGCCGTGACCGACGCCGGCGCGCGCACGGCGCTGGTCGCGCTCGGCGCCACGCTCGCGATCCAGGTCTTCACGTCGCTGACGTCGGCGGCGGCGCCGGTGCTGGCGCCGGCGCTGGCGGGCGACCTCGGCATCACGCCGAAGTGGATCGGCGTCTTCGTGAGCCTCACGTACGCGGGCGCGATGGTCGGCAGCCTCGTGTGCGGCGAGTTCATCGCGGCGTACGGCGCGATCCGCGTGTCGCAGGTGTGCGTGCTGCTGTGCGCGACGGGGATCGCCTGCGTGGCGCTGCTGCCCGGGTCGGCGGCGCCGGCGCTGGTCGCCGCCGCGTTCGCGATGGGCGTCGGCTACGGCCCGATCACCGCCGCGTCCTCGGAGATCCTGGCGCGCACGACGCCGGTCGACCGGATGGCGCTCACGTTCTCGATCAAGCAGACCGGCGTGCCGGCGGGCGCGGCGCTGGCCGGCGCGCTGCTGCCGGCGCTTGCCCTCTGGGCCGGGTGGCGCGCCGCGTTCGTCGCGATCGCGGCCGCCGGTGTGGTCGTCGCCGTCGGGGCCGAGCGCGTGCGCAAGGGCCTCGACCTGCGCCAGCCGGTGCGGGCGCCGTTCTCGCTCGTTACCGTCGTCGGCCCGTTGCGCTCGGTCGTCCGGTCGCCCAGGCTCCTCGAGCTCGCCCTGATCGGGTTCGCGTTCTCGAGCGTCCAGGTGTCGCTGACGAGCTTCCTCGTCATCTACGCGACCGACGTGCTCGCGTGGTCGCTCGTGTCCGCGGGGTTAGCGCTCACTTGCGCCACAGTCAGCGCCGTGGTTGGCCGCATCTTCTGGGGCATCGTCGCCGACCGCTGGCTGCCGCCGAAGCGGGTGCTGGCGGCGATCGGCGCCATCGCCGCCGTGAGCGGCGTGGCGACGGCGCTCGCCACCCCGGGCTGGCCGGTCTGGGTCGTCCTGCTGCTCGCGGCGGTGTACGGGGCGTCGGCGATCGGCTGGAACGGCGTGCAGCTCGCGGAGCTGGCAAGGCGTGCGCCGGCGGGCAAGGCCGGGACGATCGCCGGGGCGGCGGGCTTCGTGACGTTCGCCGGCGTGGTGACCGGCCCGCTGGCGTTCGCGGCGCTGACGGCGGCGACCGGCAGCTACCGGACCGGCTTTGCCTTCTGCGCGGCGGTCAGCGCGACCGCCACCGTCGTCCTGGCGCGGGGGGATCGGCGGCGGGACCGCGAATAATATGGAAACGATTTCCATCTGGTGGTAGATTGCGGTCGCCGCGCGGGGCGCCGGCGACCGCAGCCGGGCGCCGGCCCGGGTTGCGCAGTGCGGCAATACACGGCCGGCCCCGTTGCCTAGAATGCCCGGGCGTCGCCAAGGAAGGCGGTGCGCGAGCGTCGCGGCGACCGCCGCAGCGCCTGCCACCGGCGGGCGGGGACCGCGTGGCGGCCGAGGCGGCGCGGCGGCCGGCGCCGGCGAGGAGGATGCCCATGGATGCGACGAAGCACGACCCCGATCCGCAGGAAACCCGCGAGTGGCTGGACGCGCTGGCCGGCGTGCTGGCGGCCGAGGGACCCGACCGCGCCCACTTCCTGATCGAGCACCTGATCGACGCGGCGCGCCAGTCCGGCGCGTACCTGCCGTTCTCGGCGAACACCGCGTACATCAACACGATCCCGACCGACGCGCAGGTGCGCATCCCCGGCGATCCGGAGATCGAGCACCGGATCCGCTCGTACGTGCGCTGGAACGCGATGGCGATGGTGCTGCGCGCGAACAAGCACACGAACGTCGGCGGGCACATCGCGAGCTTCGCGTCGGCGGCCGACCTCTACGACGTCGGCTTCAACCACTTCTGGCGCGCCGCTTCCGACGAGCACGGCGGCGACCTCGTGTTCGTGCAGGGCCACTCGGCGACCGGCGTCTACGCGCGCGCGTTCATGCTGGGGCGGCTCACCGAGGCGCAGCTCGACAACTACCGGCAGGAGGTCGACGGCCGCGGCATCTCGTCGTACCCGCATCCGTGGCTGATGCCGGACTTCTGGCAGTTCCCGACGGTGTCGATGGGCCTGGGGCCGCTGATGGCGATCTACCAGGCGCGGTTCATGCGCTACCTGCAGGACCGCGGCCTCGCGCAGACGGACGGGCGCAAGGTGTGGGCGTTCATGGGCGACGGCGAGATGGACGAGCCGGAGTCGATGGGCGCGATCGGCATGGCGTCGCGCGAGAACCTCGACAACCTGATCTTCGTCGTCAACTGCAACCTGCAGCGGCTGGACGGGCCGGTGCGCGGCAACGGCAAGATCATCCAGGAGCTCGAGAGCGACTTCCGCGGCGCCGGCTGGAACGTCATCAAGGTGATCTGGGGCACGCACTGGGACGCGCTGTTCGCGCGCGACAAGAAGGGCATCCTGATGCGCCGGATGATGGAGTGCGTCGACGGCGAGTACCAGACGTTCAAGTCGAAGGACGGCGCCTACGTGCGCGAGCACTTCTTCAACACGCCGGAGCTGAAGGAGCTCGTCGCCGACTGGTCCGACGAGGACATCTGGAACCTGAACCGCGGCGGCCACGACCCGCACAAGGTCTACGCGGCGTTCCACGCGGCCGTGAACCAC
>JAYRNW010000359.1:0-6301 GCA_041911995.1 Casimicrobiaceae bacterium
CTGTCGCCGAACGATCGCGTCGTGCGCGAGCTCGCGCTGGCGTTCGCGCTGGGGTCGCTCGCTTACGCGTGGCGCGACGCGCTGCCGGTGTCGCTCGCCGGCGCCGCGGCCGCGGTGCTGCTCATCGCGTGGAACCCGGGCGGCCTCGCGCGCGGCGCGCTGTTCGCGCCGCTGCTCGCTTACGTCGTGCTGGTCGCCGCGTACCACCCGCACCTCCAGTGGCCCGTATGGAACCGCACCGGCGACTACTCGTACGGGCTCTACGTCTACTCGTTCCCGATCCAGCAGACGCTGATGGAGCGGCTGCCGCTGCTCGAGCCCGGCGAACTCTTCGCGCTGTCGCTGCCCGCCGCGCTCGCCGTCGCCGCCGTGTCGTGGCACGCGCTCGAGCGGCCGGCGCTCGGCATAAAATCACGGTTCAACGGATCCGCGAGCCCGCCATGACCTCGACCAAGACGCTGCGCGAAGCCTCCTGCGCCGACGACTACGACCCGAACTCGATGCCGGTCGACCGCGCGCGGATGCTGATCCGCGACTTCCTGACGCCGGTCACGGCGACCGAGCGCGTGCACGTGCGCATGGCGCTCGACCGCGTGCTGGCGGAGGACGTGGTCTCGCCGGTCGCCGTGCCCGGCCACGACAACTCGGCGATGGACGGCTGGGCCGTGCGCTTCGCCGACCTGCCGGCCGCGGGCGAGGCCACGCTGCGGCGCATCGGCACGTCGTTCGCGGGCAAGCCGTTCCACGGCGCGCTGGAACCCGGGACCGCCGTGCGCATCTTCACCGGCGGCGTGATGCCCGCAGGTGCGGACACCGTCGTCATGCAGGAGCGTGCGACCGAGGTCGAAGGCGGCGTGCGCGTCGCCGCGGGCGCCGTCGGCAGGGCCGGGCAGAACCGGCGCTTCGCCGGCGAGGACGTGAAGCAGGGACAGGTCGTGTTCCGCCGCGGCCAGCCGGTGCGGCCCGCCGAGCTCGGCATGATCGCGTCGCTCGGCATCAACGAGGTGACGGTGTACCGGCGGCTGCGCGTCGCGTACTTCTCGACCGGCGACGAGCTCAAATCGATCGGCACGCCGCTGGCCGAGGGCGAGATCTACGACAGCAACCGCTACACGCTGTTCGGCATGCTCGCGCGCCTGAACTGCGAGTCCGTCGACATGGGCGTGGTGCCCGACGACCCGGAGGCGCTGGAGGGCGCGTTCGCCACCGCGGCCGCGAACGCCGACGTCGTCATCACGTCGGGCGGCGTGTCGGTCGGCGAGGCGGACTTCGTCAAGCAGTTGCTCGACAAGCTGGGCGAGGTCGTGTTCTGGAAGATCGCGATGAAGCCCGGGCGCCCGCTCGCGTACGGGCGCCTCGCGTCCGCGCACTTCTTCGGGCTGCCGGGCAACCCGGTGTCGGTGATGGTGACGTTCTACCAGTTCGTGCGCGATGCGCTGCTCGTGCTGCAAGGGCGCGGCGACGTGACGCCGGTGCCGACGTTCCGCGCGACGCTCGCGGCGCCGATCCGGAAGGCGCCGGGGCGCACCGAGTTCCAGCGCGGCATCCTCGCGCCGGCCGAAGGCGGCGGGTACACGGTGCGCACGACCGGCGACCAGGGCTCGGGCATCCTGTCGTCGATGTCGCAGGCCAACTGCTTCATCGTGCTGTCCGCCGACACCGGCGACGTCGCCGCGGGCGCGACGGTCGACGTGCAGCTGCTCGAAGGGTTGCTCTGAGGCGGTAGCGTCGCTATGATGCGCGCCGGGGCCTCCGTGCAGACGCCCCGCCGCACCGATGGCCGTCGCCATCCAAGCTCTGCTTCGACGTCGCCGCAGGCGACAGGAGGCGCTTGGATGAATTCCCCGACGGCCATTGCCATTTCTCCCTCCGAGTTGGCGGAGCGCCTCGCCGGATTCCCCGGCGTCACGCTCGTCGACGTCCGCCGCGCGGAAGCATTCGCGGCGGATCCGCACGTGATTCCCGGCGCGTGGAAGCGCGCGCCGGAGGACGCCGCGCAGTGGGCGGGCGAGCTCGAGCCGTGGCGCGACGTCGTCGTGTATTGCACGGCGGGTCACGAGGTCGGCCGCGACGCCGCGGCTGCGCTGCGCGCGCACGGGATGTCGGCTCGGCATCTCGACGGCGGGATCGCGGCGTGGCGCGCAGCCGGCGGCCGCGTCGTGCCGTACGCACCGCCGACCCGCTGGGTCACGCGCGCGCGGCCGAAGATCGACCGCATCGCGTGCCCGTGGCTCGTGCGGCGCTTCGTCGACCCGGCGGCCGAGTTCTTCTACGTGCCGGTCGCGGAAGTGCACGCGTTCGCCGCCGCGAACGGCGCGACGCCGTACGACGTCGCCGGCGCCGACTACGGGCACGTCGGCGACCGCTGCAGCTTCGACGCGTTCATCGCGCGCCACGGCCTGGCCGACCCGGCGCTCCTGCGGCTCGCGACGATCGTGCGCGCCGCCGACACCGGCACGCCGGAAGCCTCGCCGCAGGCGCCGGGGCTGCTCGCCGCGTCGGCCGGCCTGTCGGCGCTGTTCGCCGACGACCACGCGATGCTGCGCGCGGGCATGCTCGTCTACGACGCGCTGTATTTGTGGTGCCGCGCGAACGCGGAGGCGCCGCGATGACCGACGCACCGCGCACGCCGACGCGGGCCGAGGCGTTCCGCTACTGGCTGCGGCTCGGCTGCATCAGCTTCGGCGGGCCGGCGGGCCAGATCGCGATCATGCATCGCGATCTCGTCGACGAGAAGCGCTGGATCTCGGAGCGGCGCTTCCTGCACGCGCTCAACTACTGCATGGTGCTGCCGGGGCCGGAGGCGATGCAGCTCGCGACGTACATCGGCTGGCTCATGCACCGGACGTGGGGCGGCGTGGTCGCCGGCGCGCTGTTCGTGCTGCCGTCGCTCGTGCTGCTGATCGCGCTGTCGTGGGTGTACGCCGCGTACGGCGACGTGCCGGTGGTCGCCGGCATCCTCTACGGCGTGAAGCCGGCGGTCGTCGCGATCGTGCTGCACGCGGCGTGGCGGATCGGCTCGCGCGCGCTGAAGCATCCGGCGCTGTGGGCGATCGCCGTGCTCGCGTTCGTCGCGATCTTCGCGTTCGGCGCGCCGTTTCCGCTGATCGTGCTGGGCGCCGCGCTGCTGGGGATGGCCGGCGGGCGCGCGCTGCCGCACGCGTTCGCGCCGGGTGGCGGCCACGCCGCGGCCGGCGGCGCGCACGCGCCGGCGGTCATCGACGACGACACGCCCACGCCGCCGCACGCGCTGTGGCGCTGGCCGGCGCTCGTGCGCGTCGTCGCGACGTTCGTCGCGCTGTGGGCGGGCGCGCTCGCCGCGCTCGCGCTCGCGTTCGGCGCTGCCTCGCCGCTCGTGCAGATGGGCTGGTTCTTTACCAAGGCCGCGCTGCTCACGTTCGGCGGCGCGTACGCGGTGCTGCCCTACGTCTACCAGGGGGCGGTCGAGACCTTCGGCTGGGTGACGCCGGCGCAGATGATCGACGGCCTGGCGCTCGGCGAGACCACACCCGGGCCGCTCATCATGGTCGTTGCGTTCGTCGGCTTCGTCGGCGGCTGGACGAAGGAGGTCTTCGGCCCGCTGTCGCCGGCCGCGGCGGGCATGGCCGCGGCGACGGTGGTCACGTACTTCACGTTCCTGCCGTCGTTCCTGTTCATCCTCGCAGGCGGGCCGGCGATCGAGACGACGCACGGCCGGCTGCGGTTCACGGCGCCGCTCACGGCCATCACGGCCGCCGTGGTCGGCGTGATCGTGAACCTCGCCGCGTTCTTCGCGTGGCACGTGTTCTGGCCGCGCGGCTGGCAAGCGGACGCGACGATCGGCGGCATGGACGCGATCGCGGTCGCGATCGGCGTGGCGGCAGCACTCGCGCTCTTCCGCGTCAAGGCCGGCGTGATCCCGGTGATCCTCGCCTGCGGCGGCGCGGGGCTGCTCGTACGGCTTCTGGTCTAGCCGGGGGATCCGCCGGCCGCGTGCACGCGGCTCGCGAGCCAGAAGGCGAGCACGACGGCGAGCGCTGCGCCGAGCGTCACGGCGACCGCGGCGTCGTGCGCCACGGCGGTGTTCGGGTACAGCGCGAGGCGCAGCGCGATCATCGTCACGGTGCCGCCGACGATGCCGACCGCCATGGCCAGCAGTTCGACCGCGCGCCGCGTCCAGGCGTGCAGCGGCGCCGGCCGCACGATCTCGTGCAGGTCGACCGCTTGGATCAGTGCGTTCATGGGGACTCCGTTTCTTTTGCGCCGGGCCGGTCAGCTTTCGCGGAACACGTACCGCCCGCCGCGGGCGACGAGCCGGCGCTCGAGCTCGCGCGCTTCGCACGCGACTTCGACGACGGCGTGCACGAAGTCGACGACGCGCTGCCCGATCGTGGGACCGCGGGGTTCGGCCAGGTCGCCGGGGCCGATCAGCTCGATCGGACCGCCGCGCATCGGCTCGAACACCCTCAGGATCATTGCTCCGTTCTGCACTTGCTGCTCCTTCCTGTTGGCCGCGGGCCGCGCCTGCCCGGGAATCGTCCCGACCGGCGCATTGCACCGCACAACGCCAAGATAAGGATCCGGGCTCCGAAATGCCAATCGTAGTTTCGAAAGGGTGCCATTGGCCGGGCTGATCCGTGCCTAACCCTTTGTCGTCGCTGGAAAATCAGGCGCTTCCCGGCACGCCGGCCCGACGCCGCCGACCCCGCCGCCGGCCGAGCGGCCGACGCGTCAGGCGATGGTCCAGCGGCTTCCGCAGGCCCGGCAGCGCACGTCGAGCGCGCATTGGGCGACCGAGTCGGGCGCCTCCGACGCGCGCTCGATCGTGAACTTCGCGTACGCGTGGCAGGACGGGCACGTGGCCTGCCCGGCGACGTGCTCGGCGCGAAAGAGGAGCGCCGTGAAGCGCCGCCACGCAAACACGCACAACGCGCCGCCGGCGGCGCCGATCGCGAGCAGCGCGGCGAAGCCGGCCGCCGATTGCCGGAACCCCCCGACCTCCAGCGCGATCGCCATCATGATCAGCGCGAGCAGGCCGGTGACGAGCCAGACGTGCCCCTCGACGAGCTGCCGCTCGTACCAGCGGCGAAAGCCGCGGCGACGGATCTCGTCGTCGAGTCTCATGGGCGCTCCCCTGCGCGCGCCGAGTCTACCGCCGCGCGCCTCGCGCAACAACGCGCCGGTATCATCTGTCCTTTCCTTCGCTCCGACGCACCCGATGTCCTCGCTCGCGCACCTCATCGAGAACAACCGTCGCTGGGCGGCCGGCATCCGCGCCGCGCAGCCCGACTTCTTCCAGCGGCTCGTCGCGCAGCAGAATCCGCGCTACCTGTGGATCGGCTGCTCCGACAGCCGCGTCCCGGCAAACGAGATCGTCGACCTGCTGCCCGGCGAGCTCTTCGTCCACCGCAACGTGGCCAACGTCGTCGTGCACACCGACCTGAACTGCCTGTCGGTGCTGCAGTACGCGATCGACGTGCTGGCCGTCGAGCACGTGATCGTCGTCGGCCACTACGGCTGCGGCGGCGTGCGCGCGGCATGGCAGGGCCGCCCGCTCGGCCTCATCGACAACTGGCTGCGCCACGTGCAGGACGTCGCCGAGCGCCACGGCGGCTGCCTGCGCGCGCTGCCCGACGACGACGCGGTCCTCGACCGGCTGTGCGAGCTCAACGTCGTCGAGCAGCTGAACCACGTCGCGCGCACGACGATCGTGCGCGACGCGTGGGCGCGCCGCCAGCCGCTGACGCTGCACGGCTGGATCTACGGACTCTCCGACGGCCTCGTCAAGGACCTGGGGGTCGCCGCCGACGGCCCGCAGAAGTTCGAAGCCGACTACGCGGCCGCGCTCGCGGGCATCGCGCAGCCGCCGGCGCAGCGGCGCGACCGCGCGCCTTGATCCACCTCGACCGCGTCACGCGGACGTTCGCCGGGCCGCGCCCGCGCACGGTGCTCGACCGCGTGTGCCTCGACGTGCCGCGCGGGCAGCTGGTCGCGATCCTCGGCGAATCGGGCGCCGGCAAGTCCACGCTGCTCAACGTGATCGCGGGCCTCGAGCCGCCCGACGCCGGGACCGTCGTCGTCGCCGGCGTCGACTTCGCCGGCCTCGCCGACGACGCGCTCACCGCGTTCCGCCGCGTGCACGTCGGCTTCGTGTTCCAGGCGTTCCACGTGCTGCCGTACCTCACGGTCGCGCAGAACGTCGCGCTGCCGCTGCGGCTCGCCGGCCAGCGCGACGCCGCGGCGGACGCGCGCGTGACGGCCATGCTCGCGGCGGTCGGGCTCGCCGACCGCGCGGCGTCGATGCCGCGCGAGCTCTCCGGCC
>JAYRNW010000360.1:0-27263 GCA_041911995.1 Casimicrobiaceae bacterium
ATCGCGGCGCCGCGCTGCTTGGCGGCGAACTCCGACTCCTGCGCGTGCAGCGTGCCGACGAGCGCGCGCTCGGCGTCGTCGAGCACCGGCAGGTTGACGGCGCCGGGAACGTGGTCCTCCGCGAACTCGGACGGGCTGCGCACGTCGATGCGGTCCGGATGCGCGGCGAGCGCGGCGATGCCGACCTTGCCGGTGCCCGGGGGACGCAGGGATGCACTCACTTCGGCCCTCCTCCCACCATCCTGCCGTGCTTTCGGTCGGCGCGCCGGTCCGCGTCAATCGCGCGGCGACGCGCGCGGTGCGCCTCCCTCGGCTTCGCCTCGGCCGCCGCGCTCATTTCAGCAGCGGGACCAGCGCCGGCCACACGTTGTCGAGCAGGCGCGGCTGCGCGTCGGCCGTCGGATGGATGCGGTCGGACTGGAAATACGCCATGTCCTCGCCGAAGCCCGCGAAGAAGTACGGCACCAGCGGGACCTTGCGCGCCCTGGCGACGGTGGCGAAGACCTCGTCGAATTCGCGCACGTACGCGGGGCCGTAGTTCGGCGGCATCCGCATGCCGACCAGCAGCACCTTCGCGCCCGCGCGCTGCGCGAGCGTGACCATCGCGTCCAGGTTCTCGCGCGTGGCCGAGAGCTTGCCGCCGCGCAGCGCGTCGTTGCCGCCCAGCTCGACGATCACGATCGCCGGCTTGTGCTGCAGCAGCAGCGCGGTCAGGCGCGCGCGGCCGCCGGCCGTCGTGTCGCCGGTGATCGACGCGTTGACGACGCGGTGCCGGTAGCCTTTGGCCTCGAGCTTCGCGGCGAGCAGGTCGACCCAGCCCTTGCCGCCGGGCAGGCCGTAGCCGGCCGAGATCGAATCGCCGACGACGACGACGACGGGCTCGGCCGGTTGCGCCGCCGCCGGCAGCGCCGCGAGCAGCGCGACGACGAAGAGGCAGCGCAGGGAACGAAGCCTCGATCGCGGCATCGAAACGGAAGTCCGCATGGGGACGGATTGTAGCGTGCGCATGCGTCCGCTCCGGGCGCGCCGGCGGGCGCAGGCTACAATCGCCGGCGGGGCGA
This sequence comes from Casimicrobiaceae bacterium, assembly GCA_041911995.1. GTDB lineage: Bacteria > Pseudomonadota > Gammaproteobacteria > Burkholderiales > Casimicrobiaceae > VBCG01. Next base: position 1,062 of record JAYRNW010000360.1, read on the forward strand.
TGCCTGCGCCGCAACCGCAAGGCACGCACGGCGCCGCCGGCGGCCTTGCAATTGTCGCCGGCGACCCGCATGTGCGATCTGGCGCGCCCCGCAACCCGCCTTCCATGTCCGAAACCATCATCCGCGCCGAGGCGCTGACCAAGGTCGTCACCAGCGGCGACGCGCCGCTGACGATCCTCGACGGCGTCTCCTTCGCCGTGGAGCCGGGCGCGTCGATCGCGATCGTCGGCGCGTCGGGCTCGGGCAAGACCACGCTGCTCGGCCTGCTCGCCGGGCTCGACCGGCCGACGTCGGGCGAGGTCCACGTCGACGGGCAGGCACTGTCGGCGCTCGACGAGGACGCGCGGGCGGCGCTGCGCCAGCGGTTGCTGGGCTTCGTGTTCCAGTCGTTCCAGCTCCTGCCGGCGCTCACCGCGCTCGAGAACGTGATGCTGCCGCTCGAACTCGCCGGCGCCGACGACGCGGAGGCGCGCGCGCGCCTGTGGCTCGACCGCGTCGGCCTCGCGCGGCGCGTCACACACTATCCGCGGCAGCTGTCGGGCGGCGAGCAGCAGCGCGTCGCGATCGCGCGCGCGTTCGCCGGCGAGCCCAAGCTGCTGATGGCCGACGAGCCCACCGGCAACCTCGACGGCGCCACGGGCGTGGAGGTCGCCGACCTCATGTTCCGGCTCAACCGCGAGCACGGCACGACGCTCGTGCTCGTCACGCACGACGCCAACCTCGCCGCGCGTTGCGGGCGTCGCCTGTCGCTCGCCGCGGGGCGGCTCGTCGCCGACGAGCGCGCGGCGGCGTAGGACCCGGCACGATGCGCACGATCCGGCTCGCGCTGCGCCTGCTGCGCCGCGACTGGCGCGCCGGCGAGCTGTCGGTGCTGGTCGCCGCGCTGGTGCTGGCGGTGGGCAGCGTGGGCACCGTCGGCTTCTTCGCCGACCGCGTGAAGGCGGCGCTCACCACGCAGGCGAACCTGCTGCTCGGCGCCGACCTCATGGTCTCCGGCGACCGGCCGCTGCCCGCCGCGTTCGCGGACACGGCGCGCGCGCGCGGGCTCGCCACCACGCCGGTCATCCGCTTCAACAGCATGGTGCCGCCGCCCGCGTCCGCGCCGGCGGACGCGTCGGCGATCCTGACGGACGTGAAGGCGGTCGGCGCCGGCTATCCGCTGCGCGGGCTCGTCGTGCTCGCCGACCCGGCGCGGCCGGAGGGCAGGATCGCGACCGGCATTCCCGCGCGTGGCGAAGCGTGGCCCGACCAGCGCCTCGCCGACCGGATGGGCCTGAAGATCGGCGACCGGCTGTCGGTGGGCGAGGCCACGCTCACGGTGTCCGCGATCGTCCAGCAGGAGCCCGAGGTCGCCGGCATCGTGTTCGCGCTGGGCCCCAAGCTGCTGCTCAACGTCGACGACGTGCCGGCGACGAACCTGCTGCAGCCGGGCAACCGCGCGACGTGGCGGCTGCTCGTCGCCGACCGCGCGAACGCGGGCACGCTCGACGCGTTCCGGACGTGGCTCGGCGCCGAGATCAGGCCGGGGCAGCGGATGGAGACGGTGCGCGACCTGCGGCCGGAGGTGCGGCAGACGCTCGAGCGCGCGGAAAAGTTCCTGGGCCTGGCCGCGCTCGTCGCCGTGCTGCTCGCGGCGGTCGCGGTGGCGCTCGCCGCGTCGCGCTACCTGCGGCGCCACCTCGACGCGGCGGCGATGTTCCGCTGCTTCGGCGCGCGCGTCTCGCAGACGCTCGCGCTCTTCTTCGTGCAGTTCCTGGCGCTCGGCGTCGTCGCGTGCGCGGCCGGCGTCGTCGTCGCGCTGGCCGGCCAGCAGATGCTGGTCGCGCTGATGGCTTCCGTGGTGGCGTCCGAGTTGCCGGCGCCGTCGTGGCTGCCCGGCGCGACGTCGTTCGCCACCGGCGTGCTGCTGCTGTTCGGCTTCGCGCTGCCGCCGCTGGTCGCGCTCGCGAAGGTGCCGCCACTGCGCGTGCTGCGCCGCGACCTGCCGCGCCCGCGCGCCGGCGGCGTGCTCGCGTACGCGCTCGGCGCCGCGACGATCGCGCTGCTGATCGCGTTCCAGGCGCGCGAGGCGCAGGCGGGCCTCATCATGGTCGGCGGCGTCGCTGGGCTGCTGCTCGCCGCGGCGCTGGTCGCGTGGCTGCTGCTCGCGCTGCTGAAGCGGCTGCCGCAGCGCGGCGTCACGTGGCGCTTCGGCCTCGCCAACCTGCGCCGGCGGGCGTTCGCGTCGAGCCTGCAGATCGGCGCGCTGGCGCTCGGCCTGATGGCGCTGCTGCTGCTCACCGTCGTGCGCGGCGACCTCATGCGCAACTGGCGCGCGAGCCTGCCGCCCGACGCGCCGAACCAGTTCCTGATCAACGTGCTGCCGGAGCAGGTCGCCGACGCGCGCGCGCAGCTCGCGGCGGGCGTGGGCGCGGACGTCGCGTTCCGGCCGATGGTGCGCGGCCGGCTCGTCGCGGTGAACGGCGCGGAGGTCGACACGCGCAAGTACACGGACACCCGCGCGCGAAGGCTCGCCGAGCGCGAGTTCAACCTGTCGTGGGCGGACGCGCTGCCCACGGGGAACCGGATCTCCGGCGGCGCGTTCTGGACCGCGGCCACGCCGGCGCCGGAGGCCGGCATGTCGCTGGAGGACGGCATCGCGGAGACGCTGGGCGTTAAGCTCGGCGACACGCTTACGTTCGACGTCGCCGGCAACCGCGTGTCGGCGCACGTGACGAGCCTGCGCAAGGTCGACTGGGACAGCTTCCGCGTCAACTTCTTCGCGCTGTTCCCGCCGGGGCCGCTCGACCACATGCCCGCGACGTACATCGCGGCGTTCCGCGCGCCGGAGGGCAACGGCGCGTGGCTGCCGGCGCTCGTCCAGAAGCACCCGAACATCCTCGCGATCGACATCGGCGAGATCGTGCGGCAGGTGCAGGGCATCATGGACCACGTGTCGCGCGCCGTGGAGTTCGTGTTCCTGTTCACGCTCGCGGGCGGGCTGCTCGTGCTGCAGGCGGCGATCGCGGCAACACAGGACGAGCGCAGGTTCGACGCGGCGATCCTGCGCACGCTGGGTGCGTCGCAGCGGCAGCTCGCCGCCGCGCAGATCGCGGAGTTCCTGCTGCTGGGCGCGCTCGCCGGCGTGGTGGCCGCGGCCGGCGCGACGGCCACCGGCTGGGCGCTCGCCGACCAGGTGTTCAAGATCCCGTTCGCCGCGAACCCGCTGGTCGTCGTCTACGGCATCCTCGGCGGCGCGGCCGCCGTCACGCTCGCCGGCTGGCTCGGCACGCGGTCGACGGCGCGGCAGCCGCCGCTCGCGGTGATCCGGCAACTGGGGTAGCGCGATGGACGAGACGCGGCCGGCCGAGGCCACACCCTACGAGCGCCTGGGCGGCGACGCCGGCGTGCGCGCGCTCGTCGACGCGTTCTACGACCGCATGGACCTCGAGGACGCGTTCGCGGGGATCCGCAAGCTGCATCCGGCGAGCCTCGACGGCTCGCGCGACAAGCTCTTCTGGTTCCTGTGCGGCTGGCTCGGCGGCCCGCAGCACTACGTCGAGCGCTTCGGCCACCCGATGCTGCGCGCGCGGCACCTGCCGTTCCCCATCGCCTCCGCCGAGCGCGACGCGTGGATGGCGTGCATGAAGATGGCGATGGCCGACGTCGGCGTGCCCGCGCCGCTCGCGACGTCGCTGCAGGACGCGCTCTTCGGCACCGCGGACTGGATGCGCAACCGCGAAGGCTAGCGCGCGTAGAGGCGAATGCCGGTCACGCGGTCTCGTGGAACGCCTGCTCGCGCTTGCGGCTGACCGCCGGCAGCGCTATCGCGACGACCATCGCGACCGCCACCGCGAGCATGCCCGCCGAGATCGGGCTCGTCACGAACACGCTCCAGTCGCCGTTGGACATGAGGAGCGCGCGCCGCAGGTTCTCCTCCATCAGCGGGCCCAGGATGAAGCCCAGGATCAGCGGCGCAGGCTCGAAGCCCAGCATGTGCAGCGCGAGGCCGACGACGGCGAACGCCGCGGCGCAGTAGACCTCGAAGTTGTTGTTGCCGAGCGTGTAGGTGCCGATTGCGCAGAACGCCATGATCGCCGGGAACAGGAACCGGTAGGGCACCGTCAGCATCTTCACCCAGATGCCGATCAGCGGCAGGTTCAGGATCACGAGCATCAGGTTGCCGACCCACATCGACGTGATGAGGCCCCAGAACAGCCCCGGGTTGCTGGTCATCACCTGCGGCCCGGGCTGGATGCCCATGATCACCATCGCGCCGACCATCAGCGCCATCACGGCGGAGGTCGGGATGCCGAGCGTCAGCATCGGGATGAACGACGTCTGCGCGCCGGCGTTGTTGGCGGACTCGGGCGCTGCCACGCCCTGGATCGCGCCCTTGCCGAATTGCTCGGGGTGCCGCGACAGCTTCTTCTCGACGGCGTAGGACGTGAACGACGCGAGCAGCGGGCCCGCGCCGGGCAGGATGCCGAGCACGCAGCCCAGGAACGTGCCGCGCAGCACGGCCGGCGACGAGTCGCGGAAGTCGCGCTTCGACGGCCACAGGCCGGTCACCTTCTTCACGAACACTTCGCGGTGCTCGGCGGGCTTGCCGAGGTTGGCGATGATCTCGCCGAAGCTGAACACGCCCATCGCGATGGCGACGAAGTTGAGCCCGTCCATGAGCTCGGTGATGCCGAACGAGAAGCGCGGCTGCGCGGTGATGACGTCGGTGTTGACCTGCCCCAGCAGCAGCCCGAGCACGACCATCGCCAGCGCCTTGACCAGCGAGCCGGACGCCAGCACGACCGCGCCGACGAGCCCGAGGAACATGAGTGCGCAATACTCGGCCGCGCCGAACTGGAACGCGAGGGCCGTGAGCGGCGGCGCGAACGCGGCGACGACCAGCGTGCCCACGGTGCCGGCGAAGAACGAGCCCAGTGCGGCGACGGCGAGCGCCGCGCCGGCGCGTCCCTTCTTCGCCATCTGGTGGCCGTCGAGCGCGGTCACGACCGACGACGCCTCGCCGGGCACGTTGATCAGGATCGCCGTCGTCGAGCCGCCGTATTGCGCGCCGTAGTAGATGCCGGCGAGCATGATCAGCGCTGACGTCGGGTCCAGCGTGTACATCGACGGCAGCAGCATCGCGATGGTCGCGATCGGCCCCAGGCCGGGCAGCACGCCGATCAGCGTGCCCAGCGCTGCGCCCATGAACGCGTACCAGAGGTTGATCGGCAGCAGCGACGTCGAGAAGCCGACGGCGAGATTGTGCAGCAGGTCCATGGCGGTGCCTCGCGACGACGCGGGTCAGACGGGCCAGACGGGGATCGTCAGCTTGAGGCCGGCGATGAACACGAGATACGAGAACACGGTCAGCACGGCGGCGTTCAGCAATGCGTCCTTCCAGCGGAACTCCGGGCTGGCCATCGCCGTGATGACGATCATCGCGGGAAAGGCGATCGCGAACCCGATGCGTGGCAGCGCGAACCCGAAGAACACGAGCGCGCCGACGATGCACAGGAGCGGCCGCCACGGAATGCGGGGAATCGGGTCGCCGCCCGGCACGCGCCGCGTGAGCGACGTCGCCGTGACGATCGCCCCCAGCGCCACGAGGATGACGCCGAGGCCGAACGGGAAGTAGCCGGGCCCGGGCTTCGACGCGACGCCGAAGCTGTAATTGGTCGCGCCGATGGCGAACGCGGCGCCGACGACGACGAGGAACAGGCCGGCGACGAAGTCGCGCTGGCTGCCGATCTTCATGCTGCGCCTCCTCCGGGCGTGGCGGATCGTGGCGGCGCCTGCCGCGGCGCGTGGCGGCGGCAGGCGCCCAACCGGCGGTCAGTCCGCCTTGATGTCGAGCGACTTGATGAGCTTGCTGTACTTCTCGTACTCGGACGGCACCATCTTCGCGAGCTCCTGCGGCTCGCCCGACGCGGGCGACACGCCGGCCGCGCGCAGCTTCTCGACGACCTCGGGGTTCTTCATGACCTTGGCCATTTCCGTGGAAAGCCGCGCGAGGACGGGCTGCGGGGTCTTGGCCGGCGCAAAGATGCCGTACCACGAGTTGACCTCGAAGTTCGGGTAGCCCGATTCCGCGAACGTCGGCACGTTCGGCAGGTCCGGCGAGCGCGCCGGCGCGGCGATCGCGATCGCGCGCACCTTGCCGCCCTTGATCAGCGCGGTCGCGTTGGTCGTCGTGTCGAAGATGACGGGAAGGCGGCCGCCCATCAGGTCCATGATGTGCGCGCTGCCGCCCTTGTACGGCACGTGCTTCATGTCGGTCTTGGTGTCGATCGCGAACAGCTCGCCGGCGAGGTGCAGCGCCGAGCCATTGCCCGACGAGCCGTACATCACGGAGCCCGGCTTCGCCTTGGCGGCGTCGACGACGTCCTTGACCGTCTTGTACGGCGAGTCGTTGTACGTGATGAGGATCGTGCGCGCGGTGCCGATGAAGCCGACCGGTGCGAAGTCCTTCAGCGGATCGAACTCGGCCTTGAACAGCACGGGGCTGGTCGCGAACGACGCCAAGCCCCCGACGAGCAGCGTGTAGCCGTCCGGCGCCGCCTTGGCCACCGCCGTGGTGCCGATGAGCGTGCCCGCGCCCGGCTTGTTCTCGACGATCACCTGCTGCCCGAGCCCCTCGGAGAGCTTCTGGCCGATCAGCCGGCCCAGCATGTCGTTGGCGCCGCCGGCGGGGTAGGGCACCACCAGCGTAATGGGCTTGGTCGGCCAAGTCCCCTGCGCGACGGCGGCCGGGGCGGCGACGATGCCGGCGATGCCGGCCAGGGCGAGCAGTTGCACGAAGCGCCGGCGCGCGGTCGTACACGCGGCGGAATGGTTCGACTTCACGAAGAGCCTCCTTTGGCTTGGAAACGTCGGGACGGGCGGACACGGTCTGCAACGCCGTGATGCCAGAAGCTTGCACCTTGCGTCAAAAACTGTCAAGATCTTTCACAATCTTTCATCGGGGGGTGCGCCGGACGTCCCGGACACCCCCGCCGCCGCCATGACCGCACCCGTGCTGCTGAAGGTGAACGCTGCGTCCGCCCCGGGCTCGCTGCTGCCTGCGCAGCGGCGGCAGATGATCGTCGACTTCCTGCGGCGGCACGGCGCGGTCACGCTGCAGCAGCTGTCGCAGGCGCTCGCCGTCTCGCTGTCGACGCTGCGGCGCGACCTGGACGCGCTCGCTACGGAAGGCGAGGTCGACCGGACGCACGGCGGCGCGCTCCTGCGCCAGCAGCAGTACACGACGTTCGAGCCGGACGCCATTGCGGCCGCCGAGCTGTCGCCGGTCGAGAAGCAGGCGATCGGCGTCGTCGCGGCCGACGCGCTGCTGCCGCAGCAGAGCGTCATCTTCGACAGCGGCAGCACCGTGCTGGAGGCGGCGCGCGCCGCCGTCGCGCGCCGGATCCCGCTGGTGGCCGTCACCAACGACCTCGCGATCGCCGGACTGCTGGGCGCGAGCCCGCTCGTGCAGGTGCACGTGCTGGGCGGTGCGCTGCGCGCCGGCAGCAACACGCTGATCGGCCAGCCGGTGATCGACGCCGCGCGCGCGATCCGCGCCGACGTCCTGCTGCTGGGCGCGCACGCGGTGACCGACGGTGTCCTCTCGGAGACGTCGGCGGACGTCGCGGCGGTGAAGCGCGCGCTGATGGCGTCGGCGACGGCGAAGCGGCTGCTCGTCGACGCATCCAAGTTCCGCCCGCGCGCGTTCATGCGCGTGTGCGCGGTGGCCGAGCTCGACGAGGTCGTCACCGACGACGGCGTCGCGCCGGACGTCGCCAAACAGCTGCGCTCGGGCGGCGTCACCGTCACGCTCGCGCGCCGGCGCCCGTGACCGACGTGCGCATTCTCGCCGACGACCTGACCGGCGCGCTGGACAGCGCCGCCGCGTTCGCCGGCGACGTGCCCGTGTACTTCGACGCACCCGAACCGCGCGATGCGCGGGCGCATCCGGTCGCGGCGGTGGCCACCGCGACGCGCGACGTCGCGCTCGCGTCGCTGCCGGCGCGGCTGCGTGCCGCGCTGCCGTGGCTCGCGGACGCCGACGTCGCGGTCAAGAAGGTCGACAGCCTGCTGCGCGGCAACACCTATGCGGAGACGGCGTGGGTGGCGCGGGCGGGCGGCTTCCGGCACGTCGTGTTCGCGCCGGCGTTTCCGCAGCAGGGACGCGTCACCTGCGACGGCCGCCATTGGGTGATTCCGCCGGGTGCCTCCGACGCGGCGCGCAGCGAGGCCGGCGGCGGGCCGCCGGCCGACGCCTTCGCGGTCTTCGGTTTGCACGTGGGCTCGCCTGCCGACGGCCGCCCCGGCGCGCCGACCGTCTCCATTCCGGACGTGTGCACCGACGCCGACCTCGACCGCGTCGTGGCGGCGGCCGGGTCCGACGCGCGCGCGTGGCTGTGGTGCGGCAGCGCCGGGCTCGCGCACGCGCTTGCGGCCGCGCACCGGCTGCGGCCGACGCACGCCGCAGCGATGGAAGCCGGCACGCGCGGCGGCCCGGTGCTGCTGGTGACCGGCAGCCGCCACCCGGTGTTGCGCGCGCAGTGGGCGCGCGTGCAGGCGGCCATGCCGGCCGCCGCGGCCGTCGACCGCGGCAATCTCACGATGCTGCGCGCGGCGCTGCGCGCATTGGCGGACGGCGCCGCGTTCGCGCGCCTCGACCTGGCGCCGAACCGCGTCCTCGATCCGCGCGACGCCGACGCGCTGCTCGCGCGGCAGGCGGACGCGATCGTCGCGCGTGCGCCGCGCCCGCGGGCGCTGCTCGTCGTCGGCGGCGATTCGCTGCGCGCGCTGTGCCGTGCCGCCGGCGCACGGGCGCTGCTGGCGCGTGCGTCCGCGCGCCCCGGCTGGGGCCACGCGCGCCTCGTCGGCGGCGCGTGGGACGGCGTTGCCTGTCACTCCCGGTCGGGCGCGTTCGGCGCTCCCGACGACCTCACGACGATGGTGCGGGCGATCGCCGGCGCCTCCCGAAATTCCCGAACGAAAGGCTCGAGATGACGACCCCGATTCGACTCGCGGTGACGATGGGCGATCCTGCCGGCATCGGTCCGGAGATCATTGCCGCGGCGATCCAGCGGATGGCGGGACCGATCCGCGCCGGACGCGTCGCGCTGGTGGTCGTCGGCAGCGCGCAGGCGCTCGCCGACGCGCAGCGGCGGCTCGCGCAGGCACCGGAGGCGACGGCGCCGCTGTATCGGATGGTCGACGTCGGGCCGGTCGCGCCGCCGATCGAGATCGGCAAGGTGCAGGCGGCGGGCGGCGAGTGGGCGTATCGCGCCGTCGTGCGCGCGGTGGAACTCGTGCAGCGCGACGAGGCCGACGCGATCGTCACCGCGCCGCTGTCGAAGGAGGCGCTGCATCTTGCCGGCCACCATTTCGAGGGCCACACCGAGCTGCTCGCGCACCTGACCGGCATGCGCGACGGCGTCATGATGCTCGCGCACGGCCCGATGCGCGTCAGCCACGTCACGACGCACTGCCCGCTGTCGGAAGTGCCGAAGCGCGTGACGCCGCAGCGGCTGCGGCGCGTCATCGACGTGACGCTCGACGCGCTGGAAGCGCTCGGCATCCGGGCACCGCGGCTCGCCATCGCCGCGCTCAACCCGCATTCCGGCGAAGGCGGCATCCTCGGCACCGAGGACGACGCGGTCATCGCGCCGGTCATCGCCGAATACGCGGCGCGCGGCCACGCGGTGACCGGGCCGTGGCCCGGCGACACGGTGTTCATCAAGCTGCGCGCCGAGCAGTTCGACGCCGTGGTCGCGATGTTCCACGACCAGGGGCACATCCCGGTCAAGCTGCTCGGCTTCGACGTCGACCCGAAGACGGGCAAGTGGCAGGCGATCAGCGGCGTCAACATCACGCTCGGCCTGCCGATCCTGCGCACGTCGGTCGACCACGGCACGGCGTTCGACATCGCGGGCAAGGGCGTCGCCAACCCGGACAGCCTGATCGACGCGGCCGAGTACGCGATGCGCCTTGTCGAGGGGCGCCGCCGCAGGAACGCCGAGCCCGCCGCGCCGGCGACCGCGGCTGCGGTCCGCTGAACGCGACGACGGCAGGGACGGAGGAGCGATGACACCGAACGTGACCGACGCGCCGCCGATGGCCGCAGGGGAGCTGCACGTCCGGCCCGGCGACCCGGCGCGGATGGAGGCGGACCTGCCGTCGCCGTGCGTGCAGAACCACGCGGCCAACCTCGCCGTGCTGCGCAACGGGGACCTGGCGTGCGTCTGGTTCGGCGGCACGCAGGAAGGTGTCGCCGACGTGTCGATCTGGTTCTCGTGCCTGCCGCAGGGCGGCCGCCGCTGGACGGACGCGGTCAAGCTGTCCGACGACCCCACGCGCTCCGAGCAGAACCCGATCCTGTTCACCGCACCCGGCGGCGCGCTGTGGCTGCTGTACACGGCGCAGCGGTCGGGGAATCAGGACACCGCCGTCGTACGCTGCCGCGTCTCGTCCGACGATGGCCGCTCGTGGGGGCCGGTCACGACGCTGATCGACGCGCCGGGCACGTTCGTCCGGCAGCCGCCGGTCGTGCTCGACGACGGCGACTGGCTGCTGCCCGTCTTCCATTGCCGGTCGCAGCCCGGCGAGAAGTGGGTCGGCGACCTCGACACCAGCAGCGTGCTGGTCTCGTCCGACGCCGGCCGCACGTGGACCGCGCATCCGGTGCCGCACAGCACGGGCTGCGTGCACATGAACGTCGTGCGCATTCCCGGCCGGCCGCTGCTCGCGCTGTTCCGCAGCCGCTGGGCCGACCACGTGTACGCGTCGCGCTCGTCCGACGGCGGCCGCACGTGGACGGCGCCTGCGCCGACCGTGCTGCCCAACAACAACTCGTCGCTGCAGTGCGTGCGCCTGGCCAACGGCCATCTCGCCGCCGTGTTCAACGACATGAGCGCGCGCGGCGCGACCGAGCGGCGCACGTCGCTGTACGACGAGATCGAGGACGACGCGCCGGAGGCCCCCGCGGCGCCCGCCGCGGGCGCGGCGGAGCCCGGCGACCCGCAGGGCCGGACCGCGTTCTGGGGCGCGCCGCGCGCGCCGCTCACGCTCGCGATCTCGGAGGACGACGGGGCGACGTGGCCGCGCCGGCGCAACCTCGAGGTCGGCGACGGCTACTGCATGACCAACGACTCGGCGGGGCAGCGCAACCGCGAGTTCTCGTACCCGTCGATCGTGCAGACCGCCGACGGCGCGCTGCACGTCGCGTACACGTACTTCCGGCAGAGGATCCGGTACGCGCGCGTCGACGAGCGCTGGGTGGCGGGCTGACCGCCGCCGCCCGCGCCTTCCCACGAACATCGACCGAAAGGAACGCAGTCGCCATGGCGGCCTCCACCACGTACGGCATCCTGAACGCGGCGCGCATCGTCGCCGGCCCGGGCAGCATCGCGGCCATCGCCGAGATTGCCGCCGATTGCGGCGCGCGCCGGGCGCTGATCGTCAGCGACGAGGGTGTGGCGCGCGCCGGCCTCGTCGCGCGCCCGCGCGCGCTGCTCGAGGCGGCCGGTGTGGCGGTGACCGTGATCGCGGACACGCCGCCGGAGCCGGAAGCGCGCGACGTCGAGCGCATCTTCGCGGCGGCGCCGCGCGACGTCGAGCTCGTGATCGGCATCGGCGGCGGCAGCGCGATGGACGTCGCCAAGATCGTCGCCGTGATGCTGACCAACGACGTCACGCTGCGCGAGCTGCTCGCGAAGAAGCCGATCGCCCGGCGCGGCGTGCCGATGCTCATGGTGCCGACGACGGCCGGCACCGGCTCGGAGGTGACGCAGAACGCCATCGTGCTGGTGCCGGAGGACGAGCTCAAGGTCGGCATCGTCCATCCGCGACTGGTCCCGGACGCCGTGATCCTCGACCCCGAGCTCACGCGGACGCTGCCGCCCGCGGTGACGGCGTCCACCGGCATGGACGCGCTCACGCACGCGATCGAGTGCTTCATGTCGCGCAAGGCCAACCCGTTCAGCGATCTCTACGGCCTCAAGGCCGTCGAGCTGATCGCGCGCAGCCTCCGGCGCGCGTACCGCGACGGCGGCGACATCGCGGCCCGGCACGACATGCTGCTGGGCGCGACGTACGGCGGCGCCTGCATCGCCACGTCGAGCACGACGGCCGTGCACGCGCTCGCCTATCCGCTGGGCGGCAAGTACCGGATCGCGCACGGGCTGTCCAACGCGATGCTGCTGCCGTTCGTCATGGCGTTCAACCTCGAAGGCTCGGAGGAGCGGTTCCGTGCGGTGGCCGAGGCGATGCGCCTGCCGGTGGCCGGGCTCTCCGCGCGCGCCGCGGGCGAGCGCGTCGTCGCCGAGCTGCACGCGCTCAACGCCGACCTGGGCATCGTGCCCACGCTGCGCGACCGCGGCGTCACCGGGGACGACCTCGACGGCCTCGTCGACGGCGCGGCGAAGGTGACGCGGCTCCTTGACAACAACCCGCGCCCGATGGCCCGCGCCGACATGCGGGCGATCTACGCCAACCTGCTCTGAAGGCCACATCCATGCACGAACTCCCCCGCAACCAGCTCAAGCGCGACCTCGCTGCCGGCAAGCGCGTCATCGGCCTCTGGTGCAACTTCGCGAACCACGTCACGGTCGAGGTGCTGGCCGGCTCCGGGTTCGCGTGGCTGCTGCTCGACATGGAGCACACGCCGAACGACTTCGCCGTGGTCGGCACGCAACTCCTCGCGCTGCGCGGGTCGCCGACCGCGGCGATCGTGCGCGTGCCCGCGCTCGACGTGACGGCGATCAAGCGCGTGCTCGACGCGGGCGCGCCGAACGTCATGGTGCCGAACGTCCGCAACGCGGACGAGGCGCGCGCCGCGGTGTCGTACACGCGCTTTCCGCCGGAGGGCGTGCGCGGCGTGGCGGGCAGCACGCGCGGCGGCGGCTACACGCGCTACCGCGACTACATGGCACGCGCCAACGACGAGATCGGGCTCGTGCTGCAGATCGAGTCGCGCGAGGCGCTGGCCGACCTCGACGCCATCTGCCGCGTGCCGGGCGTGGACGCCGTGGTCATCGGCCCGTCCGACCTCGCGGCGAGCTTGGGCCACCGCGGCGCGCCCGGCCATCCGGACGTGCAGGCGGCGATCGCCGCGGCGATCGCGACGGCACGCGGCGCCGGCCGCGCCATCGGCATCCTCGCCGCCGACGGCAACGCGCAGCCGTACCTCGACCTCGGGGCCACGCTGGTCGGCGTCGGCACCGACATGCACCTGCTGATCCGCGCGGCCGACGACGTCGCGCGGAAGTTCGCCGGCGGCGCCTGAGGCCGGCCCCGGCGGGGCGTCCTGCCCGGCGGGGCGGGGCGCTCGATCCCCCGCGCGCCCGGCCCCGCGGCCGCCACGACGCGTCTTGTTGACGCCGCGCAAACGCGCCGGTTGACGGCATTCATCATATGAATATCATGGTGCCATGGCTGGCCCGCAAACCCGCCCGACGGCGGTCGACCGCATCGCGGCGTGGATCACCGCCGGCCGCTACGCGCCCGGCGACACGCTGCCGACCGAGCCCGCGATCGGCGACGCGCTCGCGGTCAGCCGCACCGTCGTGCGCGAGGCGATCAAGACGCTGGCCGCGAAGGGGATGGTGGTGGTCGGGCCGCGCGTGGGCACGCGCGTGCGCCCGCGCAGCGACTGGAACCAGTTCGACCCGGACGTCGTCCGCTGGCGGCTCGCCGCCGGCGTCGACGACGACTTCGTCCGCGACCTGATCGAACTGCGCCGCGCCATCGAGCCGGCGGCGGCGCGGTTGGCCGCCCGCGCGGCCACGCCGGCGGACATCGCGGCGGCGAACGCGGCGCTGCAGAACATGACGAGCGCCGCGGGCGGCCGCGGCGACTACCTGGCGGCCGACCTCGACTTCCACATGCGGCTGCTCGACGCGACGCACAACCAGTTCGTCGCCGGCATGGTTCCGGCGTTCTCCGCGCTGCTCGCCGCGTCGTTCCGGCTGACCGTCAGGAGCCTGGCCGGCGCCCGCGCGTCGCTGCCGGCGCACCGCCGCGTGCTCGACGCGATCGTCGCGCGCGCGCCGGCGCGCGCCGAATCCGCCATGACGGCGCTGATCGAGCGCGCGCGCGGCGACCTCGGTGCCGTGCCCGGGCGCCGCCGCGTCGCCGGGAGGGCCGCCGCATGAACATGCTGCCCGGCGCGCTGGCCGGCGCGGAAGCCGCGTTCTTCCGCTTCCTCGAGCGGGTGATGGTGTTCCTGCTGGGCGCGATGGCGCTGATGGTGTTCGGCAACGTCGTGCTGCGGTGGACCGTCAACTCGGGCATCGACGTCTCCGAGGAGCTGTCGCGCTACTTCTTCGTCTGGCTGACGTTCATCGGCGCCGTCGTCGTCTTCCGCGAGCACCTGCACCTCGGCGTCGACGCGCTGGTCGGCAAGCTCGGCCGCCGCGGCCGGCTCGCGTGCATGGTCGCCTCCGACGCGCTGATCCTGTTCTGCTGCGGCGTGTTCTTCTGGGGCACGTGGCAGCAGGCGGCGATCAACGCGTCGAACGTCGCGCCGGTGACCGGCATCTCGATGCTGTGGGTGTTCGGCATCGGGTACTTCACGAGCGTCGCGATCGGGCTCATGGTGACGATGCGGTTGCTGCGCGCGTTCACCGGCAACGTGACCGAGCGCGAGCTCGCCGTGTTCGCCGGCACGTTCGAGCACGACGAGCTCGACGCCGCGCACATCAAGCGCCACCTCGACTGACCGCACCGGGGCCGCGCGATGACCGTCACCATCTTCCTCGTGTCGCTGCTGGGCGCGATGGCGATCGGCATGCCGGTGGCGTTCGCGCTCGTCGTCTGCGGCATCGCGCTGATGTGGTACCTCGGCATCTACGACAGCCAGATCGTCGCGCAGAAGATCCTCGACGGCGCCGACTCGTTCGTGCTGCTCGCGATCCCGTTCTTCGTGCTCGCCGGCGAGCTCATGAACGCCGGCGGCCTGTCGCGCCGCATCGTCAACTTCGCGCTGGCGCTGCTCGGCCACCGGCACGGCGGCCTGGGCTACGTGGCGATCATCGCGGCGGTCATCATGGCGTCGCTGTCGGGCTCGGCGGCCGCGGACACGGCCGCGCTGGCCGCGATCCTGATCCCGATGATGCGCAACGCCGGCTACAACATCCCGCGCTCGGCGGGGCTGATCGGCGCCGGCGGGATCATCGCGCCGGTGATCCCGCCGTCGATCGGCTTCGTCGTGTTCGGCGTCGCCGCCAACGTGTCGATCCCGCGGCTGTTCGTCGCCGGCGTCGTGCCGGGCGTGCTGCTCGGGGTGTCGCTGATCGTCGCGTGGTGGTGGGTCAGCCGGCACGAGACGCTGACGACGCTGCCGCGGCGCGACTGGCGCCACCGGCTGCAGACGCTGCGGGACGGCGCGTTCGCGCTGGCGATGCCGGTGTTCGTGCTGGGGTCGATCCGCTTCGGCTGGGCGACGCCGACGGAGGCCGCCGTCGTCGCCGTCGTCTACGCGGCGATCGTCGGCATGTTCGTCTACAAGGAGCTGAAGCCGGCGGAGCTGTACAACGTCGTGCTGGCCGCCGCCAAGATGACCGCGGTCATCATGTTCCTGGTCGCGGCCGCCGGCATCTCGTCGTGGCTGATCACGCAGGCGAACATCCCGGGCGAGCTCGGCAGCCTGCTCGAGCCGCTGCTCGCGCACCAGACGCTGCTGATGGTCGCGATGATGGTGCTGGTGCTCGTCGTCGGCACGGCGCTCGACTTCACGCCGACCGTGCTGATCCTGACGCCGGTGCTGATGCCGCTCGTCAAGCAGGCGGGCATCGACCCCGTCTACTTCGGCGTGCTGTTCATCATCAACAACGCGATCGGGCTGATCACGCCGCCGGTGGGCATCGTGCTCAACGTCGTGTCGGGCGTCGCGCGCGTGTCGATGACCGACGTGATCCGCGGCGTCAACCCGTTCCTGGTCGCGCAGTCCGCGGTCCTGTTCCTGCTGATCTTCTTCCCGCAGCTCGTGATGTGGCCCTACCGGGCGTTCATGGGCCTTCCGTTCCAATGGTGAGCGCGCGCGCGGGCGTGCGCCGCCGATCCGAGGAGAGAACGATGAAGTTCCGTACCACGCTGCTGGCCGCCGGCGTCGCCGGCGTCCTGCTCGCGCTGCCGGCCCACGCGCAGTTCGCCGAGCGCACGATCCGCCTGTCCAACGGCGTCAACCAGGAGCACCCCGTCGGCAACGGCGTCGCGAAGATGAACGCCTGCGTCGGCGAGAAGTCCGGCGGCAAGATGAAGATCCAGGGCTTCTGGGGCGGCGCGCTGGGCGGCGACCTGCAGGCCACGCAGGCGCTGCGCTCGGGCACGCAGGAGATGGTGATCACGTCGACGTCGCCGCTGATCGGCATCCTGCCCGACCTCGGCGTGTTCGACCTGCCGTTCCTGTTCGCCAACGAGAAGGAGGCGGACGCGGTGCTCGACGGCGAGTTCGGCAAGTACATCAGCGACAAGCTGCCGGCCGTGGGCCTCGTCAACCTCGCGTACTGGGAGAACGGCTTCCGCAACCTGACCAACTCGAAGCGGCCGGTCACCAAGGTCGAGGACTTCCCGGGCCTCAAGGTCCGCGTCATGCAGAACAACGTGTTCCTCGACACGTTCAAGACGATGGGCGCCAACGCCGTGCCGATGTCCTTCGGCGAGGTGTTCACCGCGCTCGAGACCAAGGCGATCGACGGGCAGGAGAACCCGTTCGTCACGATCGACACGTCGAAGTTCTACGAGGTGCAGAAGTACCTGTCGGTCACGCGGCACGCGTACACGCCGTTCATGGTCCTGTACTCGAAGGCGCTGTGGGACAAGCTGTCGCCGGCCGAGCAGAAGGTGCTCGCCGACTGCGCGATCGTGGGCCGCGACGAGCAGCGCCGCGTGTCGCGCGCGCTGTCGGACAAGTCGCTCGCCGACCTCAAGACCAAGGGCATGGCGGTCAACGAGATCTCGGCGGCCGAGCAGAAGCGGCTGCGCGACACGGTGAAGCCCGTGTACGAGAAGCACGCGGCGACGATCGGCAAGGAGACCGTCGACAAGATGAATGCGACGCTGACCAAGATCCGCGGCAGCTGACCTGCCGTTCGTCACCGCGCCGGGACGCCTATCCGCGTCCCGGCGCCCGCCCGGGGGGCCCGATGAAGATCCGCGCCGTCGACCCGCTGATCCTGCACATGCCGCTGAACCGCGACGCGATCGCGGATTCGACGCATCGGATCACGCACTGGGGCGTGGTGGGCGTACGCCTCGTCACCGCCGACGGGCGCGAGGGCTACGGCTTCACCGGCACGCACGCCGACCTCCCGTCCGACCGGCTGATCGCCGCGTGCATCGGCCACTGCTACGGGCCGCTGCTCGTCGGCGAGGACGCGTCCGAAGGCGGCCGCCTCGCGCGCAAGCGTGCGCGCGCGCCGGCGCTGCAGTGGGTCGGGCGCGCCGGCATCACGCAACTGGCGCTCGCCGCCGTCGACGTCGCGCTGTGGGACCTGCGGGCGAAGGCCGCCGACGTCCCGCTGTGGCACCTGCTCGGCGGGCCGGTGCGCGAGCGGCTGCCGGCCTACGACACCGACGTCGGCTGGCTGTCGTTCCCCGACGCCGCGCTGGTCGACGCGTGCCGCCGCGCCGTGGAAGTCGACGGCTTTCGCGGCGTCAAGATCAAGGTCGGCCACGACGATCCGGCGCTCGACCTCGCGCGGCTGGAGGCGGTCCGGCGCGCGATCGGCCCGCGCGTGACGCTCGCGATCGACGGCAACGGCAAGTGGGACCTGCCGACGTGCAAGCGCTTCTGCGCGCGCGCCGAGGCGTTCGACGTGTTCTGGTTCGAGGAGCCGATGTGGTACGACGACGTCGCGTCGCACGCGGCGCTCGCACGCGCCACGTCGATCCCGGTCGCGCTGGGCGAGCAGCTGTACACGGCCGACGCCTTCGCGGCGTTCATGGACGCCGGGGCCGTCCACTACGTGCAGCCGGACGTCACGCGGCTCGCCGGCATCACCGAGTTCCTGCAGGTGGCCGACGCCGCGCACGCGCGGCGGCTGCCGGTGGCCGCGCACGCCGGCGACATGAGCCAGGTGCACGTGCACCTGTCGTTCGCGCATCCGGCCACGGCGATGCTCGAGTACATCCCGTGGATCAAGGATCACTTCGTCGAGCCGATCCGCGTGGAGCACGGCGACTTCGCGCGCCCGCAGGCGCCCGGCGCCGGCATGACGCCCACCGCCGACGCGCTCGCGCGCTTCGCGCGGCCGCTCGCCTAGCGCACCGCCACCGGCCGGGAGCCGCCCGATGAAGATCACCGCGCTCGAGACGCTGCGTCTCGCCGAGTTCGCCAACCTGCTGTGGGTCCGGCTGCACACGGACGAGGGCCTCGTGGGGCTGGGCGAGACGTTCATGGGCGCCGCCGCCGTCGAGGCCTACCTGCACGAGACCGTCGCGCCGAAGCTCGTCGGCCGCGACCCGCTGCGCATCGAGGCGGTCAACGCGGCGCTCGCCAACTACCTCGGCTGGCGCTCCGCCGGCGTGGAGACGCGCGGCAACTCGGCGGTCGACATCGCGCTGTGGGACCTGTTCGGCAAGGCGCACGGCCGGCCGGTCGCCGACATGCTGGGCGGCCGGTCGCGCGACGCGATCCGCGTCTACAACACCTGCGCCGGCTACAAGTACATCCGCGACGCGCGCGCGCAATCGGTCGCCAACTGGCACGCGGGTGCGACCGGCGGGCCGTACGAGGACCTCGACGCGTTCCTGCACCGCGCCGACGACCTCGCGCACTCGCTGCTCGCGCAGGGCATCACCGCGATGAAGATCTGGCCGTTCGACATCGCGGCGGAGCGCACCGGCGGCTACGACATCAGCGCGGCCGAGCTCGCCACGGCGCTGGAGCCGTTCGCGAAGATCCGCCGCGCGGTCGGCGACCGCATGGACATCATGGTCGAGTTCCACTCGCTGTGGAGCCTGCCGATGGCGAAGAAGCTCGCGCAGCGGCTCGCCGAGTTCGACACGTACTGGCACGAGGACCCGTTCCGCCTCGACAACGTCGGCGACCTCGCCGACTACGCGCGGCACAGCAAGGCGTGGGTGTGCGCGTCGGAGACGCTCGCGTACACGCATTCGTTCCGCGAGTACCTCGCGACCGGGGCGGCCGGCATCGTGATGCTCGACCTGTCGTGGTGCGGCGGCCTGACCGAGGCGCGCAAGATCGCCGGCATGGCCGAGGCGTGGCACGTGCCGGTCGCGCCGCACGACTGCACGGGGCCGGTCGTCTACACGGCGTCGTGCCATTTCTCGCTGCACGCGCGCAACGCGCTGATCCAGGAGTCGGTGCGCGCGTTCTACACCGGCTGGTACAACGAGCTCGTCTCCGGGCTGCCCGCCGTGGCGAACGGGCAGGTGTCGATCTCCGACGCGCCGGGCCTCGGCCTGGAACTCGTCCCCGGCGTCGAGGCGCGGCCGGACGCCGTCGTCCGCGTCACGCGCGTGGCGTAGGGCGTCGCGCGACCGCGCGCGCCTACTTCGCGCGCCGCACCATCTCGCCGACGATCGCCGTGTACTGCTCGGTGAGCTCGTGCTTGAGGAACTCGGGCGACAGCGCGGCCGCCGCGAGCCCCGCAGGCACGAGCTCGAGCCGATACTTGAGCTGCGTGCCCGTGCCTTCGGCAGACACCCGCATCAGCGACTCCAGCCGCTTCATGCTGCCCTTGACCTGCGTGGCCTGCACGGTGCGCGGCGGGTCGAGGACCATCTTGCGCACGCTGGTGTACGGGAAGCTCAGGAGGCCGAACTTCGCCACGCCGCGCTGCTCGATCTCCAGCGCGTTGCCGTCGCGCGCGAGGATCTTGCTCTCCTTGACGTTGGGCACCCAGCCGGCCATCTTGTCGAAGTCGGTCAGCACGTCCCACGCGACCGTCGTCGGCACCGGCGCGAACATCACGACGTCCGCGACGTAGCCGCCGTCCTTCTCCGTGATGTCGATCGAGCGGATCGGCGACTGCGCGGCGGCGAGGCCCCAGCCGGCCAGCAGGACGAGTGCGAACGCGCGGGCGGCCTGCATGGGCGCGCTCATTCCGGCTTGAAGCCCGACGCCTTCACGATCGGGCCCCACTTGGCGTAGTCGTCGGCCAGCACCTTCGCGAAGAACTCGGGCGACCCGGTCGCCGGATCCATGCCGAGCTTCGTGAGCTTCTCGGCGACGTCGGGCGAGGTCAGCGCCTTGTTGATCGCCGCGTTGAGCGCGTCGACGATCGGCTTCGGCGTTTTCGCCGGCGCGAAGAAGCCGAACCAGCCCATCGCCTCCACGCCCGCCACGCCCAATTCGCCGAACGTCGGCACGTCGGGCAGCGCGGTCGAGCGCTTCGCGCCGGAGCTCGCGAGCACCTTCACCTTGCCGGCGCGGTGCAGCTCGGTCAGGTCGGCGATCGCGTCGACCGCCGCGGACACCTGCCCGCCGATGAGGTCGTTCATGTACGCGGCGGAGCCCTTGTACGGCACGTGCACCATCTCGACGCCGATGCCGCGGCCGAGCAGCACGCCGAAGAAGTGCGGCAGGCTGCCGGCGCCGGACGTCGCATAGCCGGCCTTGCCGGGATTGGCCTTCGCCCACGCGGCGAACTCGCTCCACGTCTTGGCACCGCTCGCCGGCCCGGCGGCGAGCGCGAACTGGAACGTCGCGCCGAGCGCGATCGGCGTGAAGTCCTTGAGCGGGTCGTACGTGATGTCCTTGTAGACGTGCGGGACCACCGCCATCGGCCCGATCGGCATCACCATGATCGTCGTGCCGTCCGGCGGCGCCGCCTTGACCGCGTCGGCGACGATGCGGCCGATCGCGCCGGGCCGGTTCTCGACGATCACCGGCTGGCCGACGCTCGCCGTCATCTTCTCGGCGACGACGCGCGCGATGATGTCGGCGGTCCCGCCGGCGGCGAACCCGACGAGGATCTTGATCGGCTTGTCGAACTTCTCCTGCGCGTGCGCCGGCGCGACGGCGGCGAGGCTGACGGCGGCGCCCAGCACGCAGATGGCGGCGACGCCTGCGAATCGGCTCTTCATGACGGTCCTCCTCGTGTGGGGGGCCGCCTCCCTGGGGCGGCCGTCTCGCGGCTGCGAGTATACGGGCATATCGGCCGGCGGCGCGCTACTCGCGCCAGCCGGCGCCGCCGCGGTCGAGCATCCGCAGCAGCGCCGCCCACGCGTTGGCCGGGGCCGGCCGGCCTGGACGCGCGAACTGCGCGGCGACCTTGCGGGCGACGTCGGGCGGCGGCAGGTTGAGCGGCGCGCCGCCCGCCCGCGCGGCGACCTGCGCCTGGCACGCGCGCTCGAGGTGGATCATGAGGTCGAAGGCGTCGTGCACGGTGGGGCCGCAGGCGAGGAGGCCGTGGTTGCGCAGGATCATCGCGTGCGCGGCGCCTAAGTCGCGCACGAGCCGCTGCTGCTCGCCCGGATCGATCGCGATGCCTTCGTAGTCGTGGTAGGCGAGGCAGCCGGTGAAGCGCATCGCGTGCTGCGTCAGCGGCAGCAGCCCGTCGCGCTGCGCCGCGACCGCGAGCCCCGCCGTCGTGTGCGTGTGGATCACGCAGCCGACGTCCTCGCGCGCGGCGTGGACGGCGCCGTGGATCACGTAGCCGGCGGCGTTGATGCCGAGGCCGGTCGGGTCGTCGACGACGTCGCCGGCGAGCGTCACCTTCACGAGGCTCGACGCCGTGATCTCGTCGAACAGCAGACCGTACGCGTTGATCAGGAAGTGCGGCACCGGCCCCGGCACGCGCGCCGACACGTGCGTGTAGACGAGGTCGGTCATGCCGAAGTGCGCGAGCAGCCGGTAGCACGCGGCGAGGTCGACGCGCACGGCCCACTCGGCGGGGTCGATGCGGTGACGCGACGAGGGGACGGGAATCGGGGTCACTGGTCTACCTTCGCGCTGCGCGCTCCGGTGTTCGACCTCGGGGCTGCCCGTCGGGCGGGCGCGCACGATCGCGATCGACGCGCGAGTATAAGCGCCGTGCGCAGCGCCGCGGCGCTTGACACCGCAGCGACGGGTCCCGTACCGTGCACCGTTTCGCCGTGCTGCACCGATCCCCATGACTGCCGTCACCCGCCTGCTGTGCAGCGCCGCGCTGCTCGGCCTGGTCGTCGCCGCCGCGCCGTTCGCGGCCGCGCAGGCCCCGTACCCGACGCGGCCGATCCGGCTCGTCGTGCCGTACCCACCGGCGGCGCTGACCGATCTGCTCGCGCGGGCGCTCGGCGAGCGCCTGTCCGCCGCGCTCAAGCAGCCGGTCGTGATCGAAAACAAGCCGGGCGCGGGCACGCTGGTCGGCGCCGAGCTGGTCGCGAAGGCGCCGCCGGATGGTTACACGCTGCTGATGGCGACCAGCACGACGCTCGGCATCAGCCCGGCGCTGTACCCGAGCTCGCAGGTGAACCCGGTCCGGGACTTCGCCCCCGTGTCGCCGGTGGGCACCGTGAACTTCTTCCTGATCGCCAACCCGTCGTTCCCGGCGAAGAACGTCGCCGAGATGCTCGACGTCGTCAAGCGCAACCCCGGCAAGTTCAACTACGCGTCGGTGGGCAGCGGCAGCCCGCATCACCTCTTCATGGAGAACCTGAAGACGCAGTACGGCCTCGTGATCCAGCACGTGCCGTACAAGGGCACGCCGGCGGCGCTCACCGACCTCCTCGCCGGCAACGTGCAGGTGATGTTCTCCGACGCGACGGTCGCCGTGCCCAACATCCAGGCGGGCAAGGTGATCGCGCTCGGCACGTCTGCGGCCAAGCCGACGACGCTGGTGCCGGGCGTACCGCCGATCGGGGCGACGGTGCCGGGCTTCGACTGGCAGGCGTGGCAGGGCATCGTCGCGCCCGCCGGCACGCCGAAGGAGATCGTCGCGCGGCTCGCGGAGGAACTGCAACGGATCCAGGCGACGCCGGAGTTCCGCGAGCAGCTCGTGAAGTTCGGCATGGAGCCGTTCGCGCCGCAATCGCCGGCCGAGTTCGCGGCGATGATCGCGGCAGAGCAGCCGCTGTGGGCGAAGGCGATCAAGGATTCCGGCGCGAAGGTCGACTGACCGGCGCGACGCGCGACAGCGAAAGGAGAGGGTACGTGGCAAGTCCGGTGATCGACGTCCACACGCATTGCCTCACCGAGGCGTGGTTCCGGTTGCTGCAGCAGCACGGCGGCCCGCGCTACACGGTCGGGGAAGTCTCCGGCGGCCTGCGCGCGATCCACCTCGACGGCGCGCCGTTCATGACGCCGGTGCCGCCGATGTTCGACTACGCGATGCGTCTGCGAACGATGGACGCGTGCGGCGTGGACGTCTGCGTCGTCTCGCTCACGTGCCCGAACTGCTACTGGGGCGGGCCCGACGTCAGTCTGCAGGCGGCGAAGATCATGAACGACGACATGGCGGCCGCGCAGACCGCCCACCCGGACCGGCTGCGCTGGTTCGCGTCGCTGCCGTGGCAATACCCGGCGCTGGCGCTCGCGGAGCTCGACCGCGCGGTCGCCGCCGGCGCGTCGGGCGTCATGGTGCTCGCCAACATCGGAGGCATGCCGCTGACCGACCCGGCGTTCGCGGCGATCTGGCAGGCGATCGACGCGAAGGCGCTGCCGGTGCTCGTGCACCCGACGGCGCCCCCCGGCGTGGCCGAGATGGACATGTCGCGCTTCCAGCTCACGGCGTCGATCGGCTTCACGTTCGACACGTCGCTCGCGACGGCGCGCATGATCTACGACGGCTTCTTCGAGCGTCACCGGCGGCTCAAGATCATCGCCGCGCACGGCGGCGGCGCGCTGCCGTACCTCGTGTCGCGAATGGACCAGTGCTACGACAACATCCCGGCCTGCCGCGAGAAGATCGCGCGGCGGCCGAGCGAGTACCTGCCGCAGATCAACGCCGACGCCGTCGTGTTCGCGCCGGAGGTGCTCGACCTGTGCATGAAGGTGTTCGGCGCCGACAACGTGATGTACGGTTCCGACTACCCGCACACGATCGGCGACATGCCGGGGTGCCTCGCGCGCGTGAACGGCCTGCCCGACGCGATGCGCGACAAGGTGCGCGGCCGCAACGCGCAGCGGGTCTTCGGGTTCTAGCGCCCGGCACTGCGGGGGGAGACCGCCGCGCCAGCCGGGCCGCCCCAAGGGCGCGCTGCCTGGCTACTTGACCGGCGCGCGGTCGTCGTTGCGCTGGCCCATCTTCTCCATCTCGGAGAGCTCCTGCTGCTTCCGCTGGTTGGTCGCGGCGCGGCCCGAATCGGGCGGCGGCGCGGCGCAGCCGGCGAGCGCGAGCAGCGCGGCGAGCGCCGCCGCACCCGCGGCGGCGACGGCGGTCGTGCGGATCCACGGCATGGCGGGTCCTCCTTCGCGTGCGGGCGTCATTCCGGAATCGAGCCCAGGATGTAGACCGCCTCGGTGAGCGCCGTCGGCTTGCCGAACGCCGCGAACCAGCGGTTGAAGATCTCGTCGATCGCGTCGCTGCTGAAGACCTGCGACAGCGCCGTGTTGACGGCGAGCCGCAGCGCCGCGTCGCCGCGCGGCAGCGCGATGCCGTAGGGCTCGAACGACAGCTGGTCGCTCGTCAGCGCCAGCGACTTCGGGTCTTTCGACCGGGCGGCGGCGCCCACCAGCAGCAGCACGTCGCTCGCGAACGCGTCGGCGGTGGCGCCGTCGAGCGCCGCGATCGCCTCGTCGCTGGTCTTCACCGGCACGACGGTCGCGGCGATCTGCCGCCGCTTGAGCTGCGCGTTGAGCGCGCGCTCGTTGCTCGTGCCGCCGATCACGGCGATGCGCTTGCCGGCGAGATCCGCGATCGTCTTGTAGCCGGCCGCCGACTTCGCGAGGAGCCCGGTGGTCTCGAGGAAGATGAAGCTCGAGAAGTCGACGACCTTCATCCGCGACAGCGTGACGGTGGAAGCGCCGCACTCGAGGTCGGCGTCGCCCTTGACGATCGCGTCGAACCGCGTCTGCGTCGTGACCGGGACGTACTTCACCTTGAGGCCCGTGACGCCGATCTGCCGCTCGATCGACGCGACGACGCGCTTGCACAGGTCGATCGAGAAGCCGGTGACCTCCTTGTTCGCGTCGACGAACGAGAACGGCGCGGCGTCGATCCGGTGCGCGATGGCGATCGTCTTCGTCGCCGCGATCTTCTTCAGGCGCCCGTCGAGCGGCTGCGCGTGGGCGGCCGCGACGGACAGCAGGGCGAGCAGGCAGAGGCAGGTGCGGGTCATGCGGTCGTCCTCGTTGCGCAATGGCAAAGGGTGCGACGTTAGCCGGTTTTGCGCGGCGCGGCAAACCGCGGCGCGGGACGGGCCGGCGCGGTGCCGGACGGGCCGACCGGCGGCGGCGACGGCATCGAAGTCGCGGCCGGAGGCGGATGAATTGCATGAAATTGCACCAGAAAAGTACATATTGCAGTAGGATTCCGCCCCGTGAACACGTTCTCCGAGAGCCTGTCGCTCGCCGCCGGCCTGGTCGCGCACCTCGAGCCGAAGCTGGTCGAGATCGTCGCGCTGTCGCTGCGGGTCAGCCTGACCGCGACCGCGCTCGCCGCGTGCATCGGGCTGCCGGCAGGCGCCGCAATCGCCGTCGGCCGCTTCCCGGGCAGGCAGACGTTGACGGTGCTGCTCAACGCGATGATGGGCCTGCCGCCGGTCGTCGTCGGCCTCGTCGTCTACCTGCTGCTGTCGCGCGCCGGGCCGCTGGGCGCGTTCGGCATCCTGTTCACGCCGGCGGCGATGGTCGTCGCGCAGACGATCCTGATCGCGCCGATCATCGCCGCGCTGTCGCGGCAGGTCGTCGCCGACGCGTGGAGCGAATACCGCGAGCAGCTGACGTCGCTCGGCGCCGGCACGTTCTCCGCGGCGCTGACGCTGCTGTGGGACACGCGCTTCTCGCTCGCCACCGTGCTGCTCGCCGGCTTCGGCCGCGCGATCGCCGAGGTCGGCGCCGTGATGATCGTCGGCGGCAACATCGACGGCGTCACGCGCGTGATGACGACGACGATCGCGCTCGAGACCAGCAAGGGCGACCTGCCGCTGGCGCTGGCGCTGGGCGTCGTGCTGATCGCCGTCGTGCTCGTCGTGAACGCGGTCGCGCAGTACGTGCGCGAGTGGGCGCGCGTCCGCTATGGCTGACGCCGGCGCCCCGTCGGGCCTGCCGATCGCGTGCGCCGGCGTCGACGTCGGGCGCAACGGCGCGCGGCTGCTGGCCGACGTCGACCTCACGGTCGCGCCGGGCGG
>JAYRNW010000361.1:0-14093 GCA_041911995.1 Casimicrobiaceae bacterium
GCACGCCGCCGGAGATCGCGATCTCGATCCTCGCCGACGTTACGGCGGTGAAGAACCGCGTCGCGCTGCCGGATGCCGCGCGCATCGCGACGGCCAAGGAAGCGGTGGCGCCGTCGGCGGCCTGCTCGACCGCGTAGCCCGCCGGGCCGTCCCAAGGGCGCGCCCCCCTTGGGGGGAGGCGCGCGCAGCGCGCTACGGGGGGAAAATACGCGCCCGCCGGGCCGTCCCAAGGGCGCGCCCCCCTTTGGGGGGAGGCGCGCGCAGCGCGGACCCCCGACCGGGGCAGGAGGATGCGATGGGCCGGTTGTCCGAACGCCACGCACGCGCCGCACTCCGGATGGTCGACCGGGTCGGCGTCGCGACCACGGGCGCCGTGCCGTTCGCGCGCGCGGGCGTGCGCGAGCGGCCCCGGCTCGTCGGCGCCGACGACCGCGCGATGCCCGAGGCGACGCCCGAACCGGTGCGCGGGCCGCTCGCGATGCTCTACCGGCAGGCACGCGCGCTCGACGCCGCGCGCGCGATGGTCGCGCGCTATCGGTCGTGGATCGACGCCGAGGGCTGGTGCGAGATCGAGGTCGACGCGCAGTGCCGGATCCGCCGCGGCGGGCGCCGAGGGCTCGCGATGCTCGGCGTCGCCGTCCCCGACGCCGGGCTGCGCCCGGGCGCCACGCTGCCGCCTGCATTGCGTTCGTGGCTCACGCGGGCGATGGCGGGCCCGGCGGGTGTCGCGCGGACGATCGCGGCCGGCGGGCGGGCGTTCGCGCTGCGCGCGCTGCCGGCGGTCGACGGCGACGGCTGGCTGCTCTACGTCGGCGAGAGGCCGGCGCGCAACGCGGAGCGGGCCGCGGCCGCCGCCCCGTTGTCGCCGCGCGAGCGCGAGGTGCTCGAATGGGTGGCCGCCGGCAAGACCGACGGGCAGGCCGCCGCGATCCTCGGCATCTCGGTGCGCACCGTGCAGAAGCACCTGCAGCACGTCTACGTCAAGCTCGGCGTGGAAGGCCGCACGGCGGCCGCGATGCGCGCGCGCACCGGACGCGGCTAGTGCCCGCCGGGCCGCCCCAAACGGCGCGCGCCCCGGGGGGACGCACCAGCCGCGGCGGGTGGGACAAACCCCGTAACTCCGTGGTAAGGTTACGAAAATTCGCTTCCGCGGGGTGCCATGCCCGACTTTCTGCGCCGCGCCTCGCGGCTTGCGTTGCCTGCTCGTTCCGCGTCCAATCCGGTCGCCGCGCGCCCATCCGTTTCCGGATCGGCGGCGCGCGTCGTGGGCGTCCTCGCGCTCCTCGTCCTCGCGCTGCTGCCGGCGCGCCATGCCGGTGCGCAGGCGGCCGACGCCGCGCCGGCCGGCGATTCGCTGTTCGCGCCGAAGTCGGCGTGGGACGCGCCCGAGCCGTGGCGGACCGACCGCTGGTACCTGCAGACGAGCCTTGCGACCTGGCACTTCCACTACGACGCGAATCACGAGCAGGCGGCGCTGGTCGATCTTTCGTACTACTACAAGGAGCGCTGGCTCGACGGGCAGTGGTTCGCCGGGCTCGCGCTGTTCACGAATTCGTTCGGCCAGTTCTCGCAGTATCTGTACGGCGGCCTCAAGTGGCGGCCGTGGGCCGAGCAGCCGCCGTTCTACGTCAAGGTCTCGGCGGGCGTCGTGCACGGCTACTCGGGTGAGTACCAGGACAAGATCCCGTTCAACAGCACCGGCTTCGCGCCGGGGATCATCCCGTCGGTCGGCTATTGCTGGAACCGCTGGTGCGGCGAAGTCGTGCTGCTCGGCTTCAACGCGCTGCTGTTCAACGTCGGCGTCACGATGCCCTGAGCGTCAGTCGCGCGGCGACAGCGTGAGGTCGCCGTACCAGGCGGTCACCGCCTCGCCCGTGTCGTCGGCGTCGGTCATCACCGCGATCCCCGACACCGGCGGCGGGTCCTCGCCGAACGCCTGCCGGTAGTCGGCGACGATGTCGCGTTCGTAGTCGAGCCAGCGGTTCAAGCGCGCGCCGCCGCTCTCGACGACGATCATCCGCACGCGGTCCGTGTAGGCGTTCGGCACCGACGTGCCGACCGGCGCGTGCGCGTCCCAGACGTAGGTGAGCGCCGCGTGCGGCGGGTATTCGCCGTGCAGGATCCTGGCCGTCGCGTACTTGACCCGCTGCGCGAGCGAGAGCCGCTCCGGCGTGTAGCGGAAGCTCACGTAGACGCGCACCGCGTAGTCGTCGCCGTCGCGGCGCGTGACGTCGCCGCGCGCGATCAGCCGTTCCGCCTTCCAGCGCCACGCGAGGCGCGGGCGCGCGTCGGCCGGCAGGTCGAGCCGGCGGATGAGCCCGGACGCGGAGGCCTCCGCACGCGCCTGCAGCACGACGCGGCCGTCCGCGTCGCGGACCAGCGCGTACTCCGTGTGCCGCGCGACGCTCGGGAAGGTGAGCGGCACCCAGCCGGCCGGCAGCGGTCCACCGGGCGTGCCCTGCGAGAACGGGCCGACCGTCAGCGGCTGCGCGGCGGCGGCGAGCGCCGCGGCGAGCGCGCTACCGGCCAGGAGCCAGCGCATCGGCGGCCGCGTCGCGCAGCGCGTCCCAGCGCGCGAGATCGGTGGAATCGTCCACGTCCCACAGCACGGACGCGGCAGTCCAGCGGATGCCGGCGCGGTCGAAGCCGGCGGCCGTGTCGGCGAGCGCGTGCGGCGTGCTCCAGCGCACGCCGGCGAAAGGCAGCGGCCGCCGCGCGCCGACCAGCACGTAGCCGCCGTCCTCGGCCGGGACCAGCACGGCGTCGTGCGCGGCGAGCAGCGCGGCGGCTTCCGCCAGGCGCGCCGCGTCGAGCAGCGGGCAATCGGTGCCGACGAGCAGCACTGCCGGATGGCGCGCGAGCGCGGCGGCGATCGCGCCGGTCATGCGCGCGCCGAGATCGCCGTCTTCCTGCCGGTGCCGCGTCGCGCCGGCCGCGGCCGCGACCGCGCGGAAGTGCGGGCTGTCGGGATCCGGCGCGCACCACAGCTCGACGGCGGCGACGACGCCGTGGTCGCGCGCGGCGGCGGCATGCGCGAGCGTGCGCGCCGTGAGCTCCACGTACACGTCGGCGGCCCGCCGCGGCCCGAGGGCGGCGGCAAGCCGCGTCTTCACGCGGCCCGGCTCGGGCTCCTTCGCGAACACCAGCAGCGCCGGGGTCCCGGCGCGCGCAGCCGTCATCGATAGCGGCGGGCGAGCCGGGCGGGGTCGGCGCCGAGCGCGTAGGCGAGGCGCAGGCCCCACATCGTGACGATCGTGCGCCAGGGCCCGCGCGATTCCCAGCGCCGACCCGACGTCACGACGCGCTCGCGCAGGCACGCCGGCCGGCCGGCCGCGCGCTTCAGCGCCTTCGACAGCGCGACGTCTTCCATGAGCGCGATGGCCGGATAGCCGCCGACCCGCTCGAACAGCGCGCGCTCGACGAAGATGCCCTGGTCGCCGGTGGCGATGCCGGTCAGCCGCGAGCGCAGGTTCATCGCGGCGGCGACGAGCCGCAGCACGCGCGGGCGCCCGTCGATCGTCACGTCGAAGCGGCCCCAGCGCGCGCCGCCGTTGCGCGCCGCGGCGATCGCCGCGATCGCGCCCGCGGGCAGCCGCGAGTCGGCGTGCAGGAACAGCAGCGTGTCGCCGGTGGCGCGGCGCGCGCCGGCGTTCATCTGCACGGCCCGGCCCTGCGCGGCGACGAACGCGCGGTCGGAGAGCAGACGCGCGATCAGCAGCGTCGCATCGCGGCTGCCGCCGTCGACGACGATGACCTCGTGCCCCTGCTCGCGCAGCGGCTGCAGCGCCGACAGGATCAAGGGCAGCCGCGGCGCCTCGTCGAGCGCCGGCACGACGATCGACACGCGCAGCGCGGGCGTGGCCGTGCGCGGGGCCTTGGCAGCGGAGAGCGGGCGCGTGAGCACGGCGAAAGAATGTCGGCGGTAGGTCTGCGGCGGTGTGCCGCCCTGGCGGCAAGCATAGCAAACTCGCGGTCCTGCGAGTTCAACCTCCGGGCGGGCGGTCGCCGCGGCGCCGTCGCAGCAGCACCGGCACGAGCGCCAGCACGCCCAGCAGCGCGAACGCCCCCAGCGTCTGCCACGACACGAGTCCGTGCAGCGAGTCGATGCCGCCGAGCGCCTCGCCCAGGTTCACGAAGACGAACGTGCCCGGGACGATGCCGACGAACGTCGCCACGACGAACGTCCGCACCGGGATCGACGTGAACGCCGGCGCGAGGTTCACGAGGAAGAACGGAAATGCCGGCACGAGCCGCAGGAACAGCATGTAGTGGAAGGCGTCGGCGGTGAAGCCGGCGTTGATGCGCCGGCCGACCGCGCCCAGCCGCCGGCGCGCGGCGTCCGCGAAGACGTAGCGGGCGGCGACGAACACGAGCGTCGCGCCGGTCGTCGCGGCGAGGACCACCAGCGCCGTGCCGACCCAGCGGCCGAAGACGAACCCCGCTGCCAGCGACAGCACGACGGCGCCGGGCAGGCTGAACGCGACGGCGCCGACGTAGACGGCGAACGCGATCGCGAGCGCCGCCGCGTAGTGGGCATCGGTGAACGCGAGCAGCGCGTCGCGGTGGGCCTTGAGCGCGTCGAGCGTCAGGTAGCGCTGGCCGCCGAGCGCGACGAACGTGGCGACGACGCCGACGAACAGCGCGACGAGGCCGGTGCGCAGCCACACGCGACGCCGCGCCGCGCGGTCGGGGGGCCGCCGCGTTGCCATGTCAGTGCCGCCCGGCCGCCCGAAGGCGCTGACACGCCCCCTTCGGGGGCAGCGAGCAAAGCGAGCGTGGGGGCTGCTTCATCCTAGCGCCCGCGCAAGCCGAAGACGCGCCGGAGCCATGTCTTCGCCGTCGGCGTCAGGCCTTCCTTCAGCCGCTGGTCGGCGACGCGGCGCGCGATCGACGCGAGCGTCGGGTACGCGTGGATCACGCCGGCGACGTCCTTCGCGGCCAGTCCCTTCGCGATCGCGAGCGCGCATTCGGCGATCAGCTCGCCGGCGTGCGGCCCGACGATCGCCGCGCCCAGCAACCGGCCCTTCGGGTCGGTCACGATCTTCGCGAATCCCGCCGTCTCGCCGTCCGTGCGCGCGCGGTCGACGTCGGCGAACGCGAAGCGGTACACGCGGTGCGGGCGGCCGCGCTGCCGCGCGTCGGCTTCCGAGAGCCCGACGCGCGCGAGCTCTGGGTCCGTGTACGTGCACCACGGCACGACGGGCGAGGGCCGCGTCCACCACAGCCGGAACAGCGCGCGGCGCAGCACGACGCCGGCGTGGTGCTCGGCGACGTGCGTGAACTGCAGGCCGCCGGCGGCGTCGCCGACCGCGTACACGCGCGGGTTGGTCGTGCGCAGGCCCGCGTCGACGACGAGGCGGCCGTCCCCGGTGCGCACGCCGGCCGCGTCGAGCCCGAGGCCGTCGACGTTCGCCGTGCGGCCGGCGGCGACCAGCACGTGCGTCGCGTAGAGGGTGCGCTCGTGTCCGTCCGGATCGCGCAGCGAAAGCGCGATCGCGCCGGCCGCGCCGGCCGCGCGCGTCACCGTCGTGCCCAGATGGAACCGCACGCCTTCGGCGGCGAGCGCGTCGCGCACGACGGCCGCGCAGTCCGCGTCCTCGCGGGGGAGGAGGCCCGGCACGACGTCGATCACGTCGACGGCGCTTCCCAGGCGGCGGAACGCCTGCGCCATCTCGCAGCCGATCGGGCCCGCGCCGATCACGGCCAGCGCGGGCACCGGCTCGCGCAGGTCGAACAGCGTCTCGTTGGTCAGGTAGGGCACCTCGGCACGACCCGGGATCGGCGGCACCGCCGGACGCGAGCCGGTCGCGATCACGAACGTCCGCGCCGTGAGGCGGCGCCCGGCGACCTCGAAGGCGTCGGGCGCGACGAAGCGCCCGGCGCCGAAGACCACGTCCACGCCGAGGCCGCGGAAGCGCTCGGGGCTGTCGTGCGGCTCGATCTCCGCGATGACGGCGCGCACGCGCGCCATCACGCGTGCGAGGTCGGGCTGCGGGTCGGCCGGCGTCAGCGCCCAGCGTCCGGCCTCGCGCATCGCGTGCGCGACGCGCGCGGAGGCCAACAGCGCCTTCGACGGCACGCAGCCGGTCCACAGGCAGTCGCCGCCCAGCCGGTGGCGCTCGACCAGCGCCACCTTCGCGCCGAGCGCGGCGCCGCCGGCCGCGACCACGAGGCCGCCGGAGCCGCCGCCGATCACCACGATGTCGAACTCGGGTCGCATCAGCCGGGTCTCCGCGCGCCGCCTGCGCGATGGTCGCGGCCGGCGGCTTGCAACTTACGCACGCGCGCGGCCGCTGCCGGCGGCGGCGTTCGCGGCGGGCGGCGCCGGCACGTCGTACTCGAGCCCGTCGACCAGCTCGGCGATCGAATACGAGCGCGCGAGGTCGCCCAGCAGCGGCGCGAGCTTCTCGCGCGCGAGCACGGTGCGGACGCGGTAGTGCGCGTCGGCGATCAGCATCGCGACACCCGCGGCGCGCGCGCGGCGCGCGACCTCGGCGAGCATCCGGACCGTCGACAGGTCGAGCTCGGTCGTGAACGAGAGGTCGACGATGAGCCGGCGCAGCGGCGGGTCCGCCGGCCGGTCGAGCAGGTTCACCAGGTGGTCGCGCACGTTGTCGGCGTTGAAGTAGAGCAGCGCGGCGTTGGGCCGGAACACGAGCACGCCCGGCACCGCCTGCGCGGACGGGTGGCGGACCAGCGACACGAAGTGCTCGGTGCCCGGGATGCGCCCGAGCTGTACCGATTCGGGCAGCGCGAGCCGGCGGATCAGCATCGCCAGCGAGAACACGCACGCGACGAGCACGCCGCGCAGGATACCGGCGCCCAGCACGGCGAGGATCGTCACCATGGCGATCACGAACTCGGCCATGCCGACGCGCCGCAGATGGCGCAGCTCGTCGATCCGGAACATGCCCTGCACCGACGCCAGCACCAGCGCGGCGAGCAGCGGCTGCGGCAGCCGGTCGAACAGCCCGGTCAGGAACAGCAGCACGACGGCCATCCACGCCGAGCACACGACGATCGCCACCGGCGTGCGCGCGCGCGCCTCGTCGTTGACCAGCGACTGCGAGAGCCCGCCGCCCGCCGGGAACCCGTGACCGAACGCGATGGCGACGTTGGCGCCGCCCAACCCCAGCAGCTCGCGGTTCGCGTCGATCGTGTAGTCGTTGCGCAGCGCGAGCACGCGCGCGGCCGCGATGGCCTCGTTGTACGCGATGAGGAAGCACGCGAGCGCCAGCGGCAGCAGCGTCTCGAGGTCGCGCCACGCGACGTCGGGGAACGCGGGCAGCGGGATGCCCGCGGGGATGTTGCCGACCACGGCGACGCCCAGCGCGTCGGCCGCCGGCAGCTCCATCAGCACGAGGCACAGCGCGACGACGACGAGCGGGATCGGCCAGCGCGGCCGCAGCGCGTGGCCGACCTGCAGCGCGACGAGCGCGGCGACGCCGAGCGCGAGCGACGGCAGGTGCGTCTGGGCGAGGCCGCGGCCGATGCGGGCCAGCGTGTGCACGAAGTCGCCGTGCGAGCCGGGAATTCCCAGCAGCAGCGGCAGCTGGCTCACGGCGATCACGATGCCGGCGCCGATCTTGAAGCCGGTCAGCACGGTCTCGGAGATGAAGTGGACGATGCCGCCCCAGCGCATCGCCCACGCGAAGAGCGCCGTGAGGCCGACGAAGAAGGCGGTGGTGGCGGCGAGCGCCGCGTAGCGCGCGGGATCCGCCGGCGCCAGCGTGGCGAGCACGGCGGCGACCGTCAGCGCGACCGACGACGTCGGGCCGACGGCGAGCTGGCGCGACGTGCCGAGGAGCGCGTAGGCCACGCCGGCGAACAGGTAGCAGTAGAGGCCGGTCTGCACCGGCATGCCGGCGAGCTGCGCATAGGCGATCGAGCTCGGCACCGCGTAGGCGGCGAGCGTGCTGCCGGCCAGCGCGTCGACGCGGGCGTCGCGGCCGCGATAGCCGGCGAGCCACGGCAGGAAGCGGACGAGCGGCGAGGCGGACGGCGCGGAAGCGGGCGGGGACGGCACGGGGGGACGGCTCGAGGGGCGCGGACGGCGAATGCCGCGATGCTAGCCGCCGCGCAGCGCCCTGTCACGAAGCGCGTGGCGGCCGCCGTCGGCCGGCACGGGTCGCGCCGACCCTTGCGCGCGGCGCGAATCCGCCTTAGCGTGCTGGCGGCGGCACGTTTTTGCGATGGGAGCGGCGATGAAAGGGCATCGGCGGGAGGACTTCCTCACGCGGGAACGGATCCTGGTGATCGTGTTCGTGGCGGCGACGGCGATCGTCGGCTGGCTGTGCTGGCGGATGGTCGAGCCGTTCGTGCCGGCGCTCACGTGGGCCGTGGTGCTCGCCGTCATCGCGCACC
Source organism: Casimicrobiaceae bacterium (assembly GCA_041911995.1). GTDB lineage: Bacteria > Pseudomonadota > Gammaproteobacteria > Burkholderiales > Casimicrobiaceae > VBCG01. Next base: position 8,365 of record JAYRNW010000361.1, read on the forward strand.
CGTTGCACGAGCGCATCCTCGCGCGCATGCGCTGGCCCGGCGTCGCCGCGGCGGTCGCGGTGGTCGCCGTGTCGGTGGCGATCGCGCTGCCGACGGCGCTGCTGGCGCGCGAGGTCGGCCGCGAGGCCGCGGCCAGCGTCGAGAAGTTCCAGCAGCTCGCCGACGGCGAGCGCTGGAGGCAGGCGTTCCACCGCATCCCGTGGCTCGCGCCGGTGCGCGACTGGGCGGAGCGCGAGATCGACATCCGGAGCCAGGTGACGCAGGCGGGCGGCGGCATCACGAAGAACGTGCAGGGCGTGCTGGCGGGCGGCGTCGAGTTCGTCGTGTCGCTGCTGGTGACGCTCTTCCTGCTTTTCTTCTTCCTCCGCGACAAGTGGCGGATCCTGGCGACCGTCGAGGGGCTGATGCCGCTTGCGCCGGCCGAGTCCGCCGAGGTCGTGCGCAAGCTGCGCGAGATGATCAGCGCCGTCGTCTACGGGACGCTGGTCGTGGCGCTCGTGCAGGGCGCGCTGGGCGGGCTCATGTTCTGGTGGCTGGGGCTGCCCGGCCCGTTGCTGTGGGGCGCGATCATGGCGCTGCTCGCCGTGCTGCCGATCCTCGGCGCCGGCGTCGTCTGGGTGCCGGCGGCCGCGCTGCTGGCCCTCGACGGCGAGTGGGAGAAGGCGCTGATTCTGACGGCGTGGGGCGCGCTCGTCATCGGCCTCATCGACAACATCCTGCTGCCGATCCTGCTGCGCAACAAGCTGCACATGCACACGGTTCCGGTGTTCATCGCGGCGGTCGGCGGCCTCTTCGCGTTCGGCGCGACCGGCATCGTGCTGGGGCCGCTGGTGCTGGCGCTGGCGTTCGCGCTGCTCGAGGTGTGGAAGCACCGGATCGCGCGGCACGAGATCGTCGACGGCATCAACGACAACACGCCGTGGAACGAGCCGCGGTGATGCGCGCCGCGGTTTGCATTGGGGTCAGAGCCGTAATGTTGGCGCCGACCGGGTATTGGGGTCGGGTATTGGGGTCAGAGCCTTAAGATTGGCGCCGACAAGCTTGGGCATTGGGGTCAGAGCCTTAAGATTGGCGCCGACAAGCCTGGCGGTACGAGTAAAGGCATCCGTGGCGCCAATCTTAAGGCTCTGACCCCAACTTCCAGGAAAGGCATCCGCGGCGCCAATATTAAGGCTCTGACCCCAACTTCCTGAGGTGTGGAAGCACCGGATCGCGCGGCACGAGATCGTCGACGGCATCATCGACAACACGCCGTGGAACGAGCCGCGGTGATGCGGTCCGGGATCAGGTCGGGCGGCGCGGGGCGACGGCGGGCAGCGTGAACGTGAACGTCGAGCCCTTGCCGGGTTCGCTCTCGACGCGGATCGTGCCGCCGTGCAGCTCGACGAAGCGGCGCGTGATCGCGAGGCCGAGCCCGGTGCCTTCGACCTTCCGGGCCGCCGCGCCGACCTGCCGGAACTCCTCGAACACCGCCGCCTGATCCTCCGGCGCGATGCCCACACCGGTGTCGCTCACCGCGACCGCGACCATGCCGCCGGCCGCGGCCGCGCGCACCGCGATGGAACCGCCCTCCGGCGTGAACTTGAGCGCGTTCGACAGCAGGTTGAGCAGCACCTGCTTCACCTTGCGCTCGTCGGCGCGGATCGTGCCGATCGCCGGGTCCACGTCGCTCGCGAGCGCGATGCCGCGCCGCTGCGCGCGCTCGCGCACGAGGGCCAGCGTGTTGCCGACCGCCGCCGCCAGCGCGAAGTCGGACAGGTCGAGCTCCATGCGCCCGGCCTCGATCTTCGACAGGTCGAGGATGTCGTTGATCAGCGCGAGCAGGTGCCGGCCCGACGCGACGATGTCGGCGAGGTACTCGGCCTGCTTGTCGTTGACGTCGCCGAACAGCCGCTCGGCCAGCACCTCGGAGAAGCCGATGATCGCGTTGAGCGGCGTGCGCAGCTCGTGCGACATGTTGGCGAGGAACTCGCTCTTGTGCCGGCTCGCCGTTTCGAGCTGCCGGCTCTTCTCCTCGAGCTCGCGGAAGAGCCGCGCGTTCTGGATCGCGAGCGCCGACTGCGTGGCGAACGTCTTCAGGAGGTCGATCGTCTCCTTGTCGAACGACCCGACGGTCTTGCGGTTGACGGCGAGGCCGCCCAGCAGGCGGTCGTCGTGCATCAGCGGCACGGCGAGGATCGCGCGGTAGCCCAGGCGCACCAGGCGGTCGCGCACGCGGCTCTGGTACGCGCGCTCGTCCAGGATGTCGGGGATCTGGACCGGCGCGCGCGTCACGGCGAGCCGCCCCAGCACGCCCTCGCCCTTGCGCATCGGCGTGGCGCGCAGCGCGGCGACCAACTCGTCGGGCAGCCGGTCCGCCGTGTGCAGGTGGAACTCCCCGTTCGCCTCGTCGTACTCGTAGACGGAGCCGCCGTCCATCCCGGTGAGCTCGGTCGCACGCGTCACGATCGTGGACAGCACCGTCTCGAGGTCGAGCGTGGACGCCACCGCCTGCCCGACCTCGCCCAGCGCGCGCAGCTCGCCGACCGAGCGCGTCAGCGCCGCCGTCCGTGCCTGCAGCTCGTTGAACAGCCGTACGTTCTCGACGGCGATGACCGCCTGGTCGGCGAACGTCTGCAGCAGCGCGACCTGCGCATCGGAAAACCTTCCGGGCTCCGAGCGGCCGACGGCGATGGCGCCGATCGCGTTGCCGTCGCGCAGCAGCGGCACCGCGAGCACGCTGCGGAACCCGCCGTCGGTCGCAAGCGAGCCGAGCGGCTGGTCGTAGTCGGCGTCGTCGAGCACGTCCGGGATCGCGACGGGGCCGCGCGTCGCGATCGCCCGCAGCACGGCGGTCCCGCGGCCCGGCGGCCGCGGGAAGAACTGGCGCAGGCGCGCCACGTACGACGGGTCCACGCTGACGACCGCCGCCAGGTGGACCAGCCCGCCGTCGTACACGAAGACGTTGCCCGAGCTCGCGTCGCACAGCTCCCGCGCCGCCTTCGCGATCGTGTCGAACACCGGCTGCACGTCGGTCGGCGACCGGCTGATGACGCGCAGGATCTCGCTGGTGGCCGTCTGCTGCTCGAGCGCCTCGGTGAGGTCGCGGTTGCGCCCCTGCAGCTCGTTGAACAGCCGCACGTTCTCGATCGCGATCACCGCCTGGTCGGCGAACGTCGACAGCAGCGCGACGTGCGCATCGGAGAACGGTCCCGGCTCGGCGCGGCCCAGGCTGATCGCGCCGATCGTCCGGTCGGCGTGCGTCAGCGGGACCGCCAGTACGCTGCGGAAGCCGGCCGCGACCGCCGGGCCGGTCGTCGCGTAGTCGGGATCCTCGCGCACGTCGGGGATCATGACGGTGGTGCGGGTGAGGACCGCGCGGGTGATGCCGTTGTCGCGGCTCGCCGGCCGCGGGAAGATCGCGCGGATCGCATCGGCGCCCGCGGCCGTCGTGCTGGCGAGCGCGCCGATGCGCAACAGGTCGCCGTCGTAGGTGACGACGACCGCGGACGCCGCGCCGCAGAGCTCGAGCGCCGCTCCGGCAATCGTCGCGAAGACCGGCTCGACGTCGTTGGGCGAGCGGCTGATGACGCGCAGGATCTCGCTGGTGGCGGTCTGCTGCTCGAGCGCGTCGGTGAGGTCGCGGTTGCGCCGTTCCAGCTCCGAGAACAGCCGCACGTTCTCGATCGCGATCACGGCCTGGTCGGCGAACGCCGACACGAGCGCGATCTGGCGGTCGGTGAACGGGCGCATCGCCGCCCGCGTCAGCGCGAGCGCGCCGATCGGCTCGCCCTCGCGCAGCATCGGGACCGACAGAATCGAGCGGAAGTCGCCGAGCCGCTGCGCCTCGGTAAACGTGTACTCGGCGTCCTGCAGGACGTCCGGGATATGCACGACGCGGCGGTCGAGCAGCGCGCGGCCGGTCGCGGACCCGCGTTCGGGGCCGACCGGGACGTCCCGCACGAACCGGGCGAACTCGGGCGAGTAGCCGTAGGATTCCGCGCGATAGAATCGGCCGTCCTTCTGCCGCGTGATCGTGCCCGAATCCGCGTCGCACAGGCGCGCCGCGGATTCGACGAGCGTCTGCAGCACGGCGGACAGGTCGAACGTCGTACGGCTGATCGCCCGCAGCACGTCGGTGGTCGCCGTCTGCTGGTCGAGCGCCTCGGTCAGGTCGCGGTTGCGCTGCTCCAGCTCGGAGAACAGCCGGACGTTCTCGATCGCGATCACCGCCTGGTCGGCGAACGTCTTCAGCAGGTCGACCTGCGCATCGGCGAACAGCCCCGCGCTGGCGCGCCCGGCGAAGATCGAGCCGATGACCTTTCCCTTGCGCACGATCGGCACGCACAGCCCCGCGCGGTAGCGCGCCGCACGCGCGAAGTCCTTGAGTGCGTACTCCGGGTCGGCGAGCGCGTCCGCGACGTGCACGACCTCGGCGGTGCGGATCGCGCGCGCGGTGAACGTCGCGCTGTCGATGTCCATCGGGTAGAGCCCGCGCACCATTGCCACGGCTTCCGGTGCGAGCCCGTCGATGGCGGCGAGCTCGATGGTGGTTCCGTCGAAGCGCGACACGACGGCGACCTCGGCGCTGCACAGGACGCCGGCCCGCTGCGCGACCAGGTCGAAGACCGGCTGCGTGTCGGTTGGCGATCCGGCGATGACGCGCAGGACCTCGGCGGTCGCCGTCTTCTGCTCCAGCGCCTCGCCGAGGTCGCGGTTGCGGCGTTCCAGCTCCGAGAGCAGCCGCACGTTCTCGATCGCGATGACCGCCTGGTCGGCGAAGGTCTTCAGGAGGTCGACCTGCGCAGCGGGGAACCAGCCCGGCGCGGCGCGATAGACGGTGATCGTGCCGATCGGCCGGCCGTCGCTCAGCATCGGCACCGAAAGCGTGGCGCGAAAGTCCGCCGTGTGCGCCGCGTACTGGTACACGTACTCGGGATCGGCGAGCACGTCGGGGACGTGCGTGACCTCGCCGGTCAGGATCGCGCGGTGCGTGGTGCCGCCGCGTCCCGGCGGCGAGGGGTAAGCCTTCAGGAACGCCGCCTCGCCCTCCTTGCGCAACCGGTGCTGCGCGGCGACGTGGATCAGCGTGCCGTCGAATCTGAAGATGGTCGAGAAGTCCGCTTCGCACAGCCGCAGCGCGTTCGCGGCGATGATGTCGAACACCGGCTGCACGTCGCTGCGCGAGCGGCTGATCGTGCGCAGGATCTCGGCCGTGGCCGTCTGCTGCTCGAGCGCCTCGGCGAGGCGCTCGTCGGTGGTGCGGGGGTCGGGGGCGGAAGCGGGGGCGGGGCCGGGCGCCGAAGCGGCGCGGCGCGGCCGGCGGGCGGAGTCCGACCTGGCGGCAGCTCTGGTCCTCGCGGGCTTGCCTTCCCTGTCCATCGGCGCTCCCTGCCGCAGGCGGACGGGGTCCCGTCCGGAGTGTCTGTCAGGCTAGGCGAATGTGGCGGCGGGGGCAAGTGCCGCGGGAGGGCCTAGTGGAAGTCCCGCGAGCGGGTGGGCAGCTCGCCGAGCAGCGGCGAGAGGTCGACGAGCCGCCCGGCGATCAGGTGGACGACCTCGCCCTCGCGCTCGACGCGGCCGTAGACGGCGAGCAGCCGCGCGCCGAGCAGCTCGCGCCGCTGGCGGTCGCCCAGGTCGCGCCAGACGATGACGTTGGTCGCGCCGGTCTCGTCCTCCAGCGTCACGAACACGACGCCGCTCGTCGTGTCGGGGCGCGGGCGGCCGACAACGATGCCGGCCGTGCGCGC
>JAYRNW010000362.1:0-20786 GCA_041911995.1 Casimicrobiaceae bacterium
CGACGAACCCACTCTTGGGGGGTCGCCCCGGGCGCCGGGCGGCACCTGCTGTTGACGCAGGCTGCCGAAGGGGCGCAACAGCAGATCCCTCGCTGCGCTCGGGATGACATGGAGGAGGGTTCGGCAGCCCTCCCTCCCGACAGCGGCCCGCCAGGCAATGCTACTCGGCGGTGGCGCCGGTGCGCTTCACGAGCTCGGCGAAGCGCTTCGACTCCGCGGCGATGAACTCGCCCAACTGCTCGGGCGTGCCGGGTGCGGCGTCGAAGCCGAACGTCGCGAGCTGCTGGACCACCTCGGGGTCGGCGAGCGCGCGGTTGACGTCGGCGTTGATCTTCTGCACGACGTCGCGCGGCGTGCCGCGCGGCGCCATCACGGCGAGCCACGAGTCGACGACCATGTCGGGGCCGCCGGCCTCGGCGAGCGTCGGCACGTCGGGCTGGCCCTTCGCGCGCTGCTTCGCGGCGATCGCGACGAGCTTGAGCCTGCCGCTCTGCACGAGCGGCAGTGCCGAGCCAAGTGTGGAGAACGCCCAGCCGACGTCGCCGTTGGCGACCGACACGTACATCTGCGACTGGTCCTTGAACGGGACGTGGATCATCCGCGTGCCGGTGACGAACGCGAACTCGGCGCTGCCGAGATGCGACGGGCTGCCGACGTACGACGAGCCGTACGAGACCGTGTCCGGCTTCGCCTTCGCGGCGGCGATCAGCGCGGGTACCGTCTGGAAGGGCCCGGCGGACGAAGCGATCAGGTAGAACGGCGTCCGGTAGAACAGCGCGACCGGCACGAAGTCGCGGTCGGGATCGTACGGCAGCTTCCGGTACAGCCACGGGTTGATCGCGACGTGCGCGTTGCTGACGACGACGAGCTCGTGGCCGTCGGGCGCCGCGTTCTTCACCGCCTCCAGCGCGATGAAGCCGCTCGCCCCCGGCCGCGCCTCGACCACGACCGGCTGGCCCCACGCCTTCGCGAGCCTGTCGGCGACGACGCGCGTGAACACGGCGGGGCCCGCACCGGCCGAGTACGGCGCGCTGATCTTCACCGGCCGCGTCGGGAACGTCTGCGCCGCGGCGATCCCGGCGACGACGAGCGTCGCGGCGGCCAGCGCGGCGGAGAGGCACGCAATGCGGCGCTTCATGACGGCGTTCCCCACGACCTGATACCCGAGTTGGCCCGCGAGGGCGTTGGCGGGCAAGGATACGCCTTCTACCGCGTACCCGCGCCGGTCGCCGGCGCGCGGCGCCGGCGTCGGGTCACCGACTCGGCGCCGACGGGCGTGGCGGCGCCGCCGCGGCGCGCCGACCGTCCGCGTCAGCGCGCGAGCCAGCCGCCGTCCACCGGGAGCACGGCGCCGTGCACGTAGTCGGACGCGGTCGAGCAGAGGAACACGACGGCGCCGGCGAGGTCCGCCGGCTCTCCCCAGCGGCCCGCGGGGATGCGGCCGAGGATCTCGGCGCTGCGGGCGGGATCGGCGCGCAGCGGCGCGGTGTTCGCGGTCGCCATGTATCCGGGGGCGATGGCGTTGACGTTGATGCCCTTCGCCGCCCATTCGTTGGCGAGCAGGCGCGTCAGGCCGAGCACGCCGCTCTTCGCCGCCGTGTAGGACGGCACGCGGATGCCGCCCTGGAACGAGAGCATGGACGCGATGTTCACGATCTTGCCGCCGCCGCCCTGCGCGAGGAACCGCCGCCCGGCGGCCTGCGCGAGGAAGAACACGCTCTTCAGGTTGAGGTCGATGACGTCGTCCCAGTCGGTCTCGGAGAAGTCGATCGAGTCCGCGCGCCGGATGATGCCCGCGTTGTTGACCAGGATGTCGAGGCGGCTCAGCGCCGCGCCCGCATCGTCGACGACGCGCCGCGCGGCGTCCGCGCCGCGCAGGTCCCGCGTGATCGCGTGGAAGCGCCGGCCCGCGGCCTCGACGTGCGCGCGTGTTTCGCCGAGCTCCACGACGTCGACGCCGGCGACGTCTGCGCCGGCTTCCGCGAGCGCGACCGCCATCGCCTGCCCGAGTCCCCGCGCCGCGCCGGTCACGAGCGCGCAGCGGCCGTCCAAGCGGAAGTTGGCGGGCATCATGGCAGCGGCCGCACGGCCGCCCGAAGTCCGCTGCCAGTCCCCTGGGGGGAGGCGAACGAAGTGAGCTTCGGGGGGGTCATGCCAGCTCCGCGGTCGCGACGTGGTCCATGTCGTCGAACACCTGGTTCTCGCCGACCATGCCCCAGATGAACGTGTAGGCCTGCGTCCCGACGCCGGAGTGGATCGACCAGCTCGGGCTGATCACGGCCTGCTCGTTGCGGACGACGATGTGGCGGGTCTCGTCCGGCCGCCCGCACAGGTGGAACACCGCCGCGTCCGGCGGCAGCCCGAAGTAGAAGTACACCTCCATCCGCCGCTCGTGCGTGTGCGTCGGGAACGTGTTCCACACGCTGCCCGGCTCGAGCACGGTCATGCCCATCGTCAGCTGGCAGGTCTCGACCACGCCGGGGACGAGGAGCTTGTAGATCGTGCGCCGGTTGGCGGTCTTCGCGTCGCCGAGCGTCGTCGGGGACGCCTCGGCGCGCGTGACCTTGCGGGTCGGGCACGTGCGGTGCGCCGGGGCGCTGTTCAGGTAGAACTTCGCGGGACTCGCGGCGTCGGCGCTGCGGAACTGCACGTCCTTCGCCCCCATGCCGACATAGAGCGCTTCGCCGAACCCGAGCGCGTGCGTCGCGCCGTCGACGACGACCGCGCCCGGCCCGCCGACGTTGACGACGCCCAGCTCGCGCCGCTCGAGGAAGGCGCCGACCGCGAACTGCTTCGCGAGCTCGGGCGTGAACCCGACGGCCTCGCCGAGCGGCATCGCGCCGCCGACGATGATGCGGTCGATCTGGCTGTAGGTCAGCGCGAGCTTTCCGGGAACGAAGACCGGGTCGACGAGGAACTGGCCGCGCAGGCCGGCGGAATCGAGGGTCTTCGCGTGGTCGCTGTGTATCGGCTGGCGGACGTCCATGGCAATCGGATCCTGGGTTGGAGAATGGGTTACGAGCTTGCGCGTGCCACGCCGCGCAGCGTCAATTCCGTCGCGCGATGGCAGCTGACGAAGTGTCCGGGGGCGATCTCCTCCTGCGTGGGCGCCTGCTCCCGGCAGACCGGCTTCGCGTACATGCACCGCGGATGGAAGTGGCAGCCGGGCGGCGTGTTCGCCGGGTCGGCGACCTCGCCCTGGAGGACGATCCGCTCGGAACGAAGCCGCGGGTCCGGCTTGGGAACCGAGGACAGCAGCGCCTCGGTATACGGGTGCTTCGGCGCCGCGAACAGCTCTTCGGTGGGCGCGGTCTCCACGATCCGGCCGACGTACATCACGGCGACGCGCTCGCTGATGTGCTTGACGACGGAGAGGTCGTGGGCGACGAACAGGATGGTGAGGCCCAGCTGCTCCTGCAGCTCGAGCAGCAGGTTCAGGATCTGCGCCTGCACCGAGACGTCGAGCGCCGAGACGGGCTCGTCGGCGACGATGAGCCGCGGGTTCAGCGCCAGCGCGCGGGCGATGCCGATGCGCTGGCGCTGGCCGCCCGAGAACGCGTGCGGGTACCGCCGCATGTACTCGGGCCGCAGGCCGACGAGGCGCAGGAGCTCCACCACCCGGTCGGTCCGCTCCTGCGGAGTGCCTACGTCGTGGACGAGCAGCGGCTCGCCGACGATGTCGAGCAGCGTCATCCGCGGGTTGAGCGACGAGAACGGGTCCTGGAAGATCATCTGCATCTGCCGCCGCAGCCGCGGCAGCTCGCTCTTCGGCAGCGTCGCCACGTCGACGACCTTGCCGCCGTCGTTCAGCAGCACCTGGCCGGCGGTCGGGGCGATGGCCCGCAGGATGCAGCGGGACGTCGTCGTCTTCCCGCAACCGCTTTCCCCGACGAGCGACAGCGTCTCCCCTTGGTGGAGGAAGAACGTCACGTCGTCCACGGCCTTGACGCTGCCGACGACCTTCTGCAGGAGCCCCCGGCGGATGGGGAAGTGCTTCCGCAGCCCCTTGACGTCGAGGAGCACGGACCGCGCGGCGCCGCCGCGATCGGAGGTCATCGCGCGGCCTCGGCGGCGACGGCCGGCTCGTAGAGGAAGCAGCTCACCTTGCTGCCTTCGCCGACGGCGAGCAGGCGCGGCTCGGCGGCGTCGCAGCGGCCCGGCATGAACGCCGCGCAGCGCGGGTGGAACGGGCAGCCCGGCGGCCGGTTGAACGGGTGCGGGATCGAGCCGCTGATCGTCGGCAGCTTCACGCGCGGCGTCGACTCGATGCTCGGAATCGACTGCAGCAGCGCCTTCGTGTACGGGTGCTTCGGGTCGTGGAAGATGGCGTCGACGCTGCCTTCCTCGACCACGCGCCCCAGGTACATCACGACGACGTCGTCGGCCATCTCGGCGACCACGCCGAGGTTGTGCGTGATCAGCATGATCGCCATCCGGCGCTCCTGCTGGATCCGGCGCAGCAGGTCGAGGATCTGCGCCTGCGTGGTGACGTCGAGCGCGGTCGTCGGCTCGTCGGCGATGAGCAGCCGCGGGTTGCACGACAGCGCCGCGGCGATCATCGCGCGCTGGCGCAGGCCGCCCGAGAGCTCGAACGAGTACTCGTCGATGCGCCGCTCGGGCTTCGGGATGCCGACGCTGCGCAGCACCTCGATGCCGCGATTCCGGGCCTCCTTGCGCGTCACGTCGTTGTGCAGCAGCACGGCCTCCATGATCTGCTCGCCCACCGTGTGCACCGGGCTGAACGAGGTCATCGGCTCCTGGAAGATGAGGCCGATGTCGCCGCCGCGGATCGCGCGCATCTCGCGGCCGTCCGGCTTCTCGCGCACGAGGTCGGTCACGCGGCCGTCGGGGCGCGTCAGCAGGATCTCGCCGCCGACGATCCTCCCCGGCGCCTCGACGATGCGCAGGATCGACTGCGCCGTCACGCTCTTGCCGCAGCCGCTCTCGCCGACGATGCCCAGCGTCTTGCCGGGCCAGACGTCGAACGAGGCACCGTCGACCGCCTTCGTCGTGCCCTCGTCCTGGAAGAAGCTCGTGTTGAGGTTGCGCACCGACAGCAGCGGCTTCGCGTCGTGGTTCAACGTCGCCGCCTATAAATAGGGGTCCGCGGCGTCGCGGACGCCGTCGCCCATGAAGTTGAACGCGAGCACCGCCACGATCACGGGGAAGGCCGGGATCAGCAGCCACGGCGAGATCACGAGCGCCTGGACGTTCTGCGCGTCCTGCAGCAGCACGCCCCAGCTGATCGCCGGCGGCCGCAGGCCGAGGCCCAGGAACGACAGCGACGTCTCGCTGATGATGATCGCGGGGATCGCGAGCGTCGTCGCCGCGATGATGTGGCTGATGAACGACGGCACCATGTGCCGGAAGATGATGCGCGACTTGCTGCAGCCGACCAGCTCGGCCGCCATCACGAAGTCCTCCTCCTTGAGCGAGATGAACCGGCCGCGCACGACGCGCGCGAGCTCGGTCCAGCCGATCAGCGAGATGATGATCGTGATCGCGAAGTAGACCTGCACGACGCTCCAGTCGGGGGGCAGCGCCGCGGCGAGCCCCATCCACAGCGGGATGGTCGGGATCGAACGGAGGATCTCGATGATCCGCTGGATCACCGTGTCGGTCAGGCCGCCGAAGTACCCGGAGACGCCGCCCAGCACGACGCCCAGCACGAGCGAGAGCGCGACGCTCACCAGGCCGATGGTCATCGACGTCTGCGTCGCGTACACGAGCCGCGACCACATGTCGCGGCCTTGCAGGTCGGTGCCGAGCAGGAACAGCGAGTCGCCGGCACGGCCGTCCTGCACGCCGACGAGGCGCAGCTCCATCGGGATCAGCCCGAGGAAGCGGTAGGGCTCGCCGCGCGCGAAGAACGACAGGTAGACCTTCTTGTCCGGGTCCGGGACGTAGACGCGCTTGAACGTCGTCGGGTCGCGCGTCCCCTTGAGGCCGGCGACCCACGGCCGGAAGCTGCCGCCGTCGAACCAGTGGATCTCCTGCGGCGCGATCAGCGAGCGCTGCGCGTCCGACTCGTTCGGGTCGGTGTAGGCGAAGAAGTCGGCGAACAGCGAGACGAAGTAGAACAGGACCAGCACGACGGTGCCGCCGAGCGCCAGCCGGTGCTTGCGGAACCGCCACCACATGAGCTGCCACTGGGTGGCGACGGCGATGCGCTGCTCGGCCTGGCCCCCTGCGGCGCGCCCGCCCGCTTCGTCCGTCAGGACTGCCGGATCGGTCATCTCACTGCCGCCCGAGCCGGATGCGCGGGTCGACCCACATCAGCAGCAGGTCGGAGATGAACGTGCCGATGACCGTCAACACGCCGAGCAGAAGCACGATGGTGCCGGCGAGGAACATGTCCTGCGCGATCAGCGCCTTGAGCAGCAGCGGCCCGACGGTCGGCAGGCTCAGCACCAGCGACACGATGATGCTGCCGGACACGACGTACGGCAGCAGGTAGCCGATCGTGCTGACGAACGGGTTGAGCGCGACGCGCACCGGGTACCGGAGAATCACGCGGTACTCGGGCAGGCCGCGGGCGCGCGCCGTCATCACGTACGGCTTGCGCAGCTCGTCGAGCAGGTTCGACCGCATGATGCGGATCAGCTGCGCCGTGCCCGAGACGCCGAGCACGATCGCCGGGATCGGCAGGTGCAGCACGAGGTCCCAGACCCGGCCCCAGCTCCACGGGGCCTCGGCGTAGTCGGGCGAGAACAACCCGCCGACGTTCGCACCGAAGTACGCGAAGCCGACGTACATCACGATCAGCGCCAGCATGAATCCCGGGATGGCGAGCCCGATGAAGCCGACGAACGTGAACGCGTAGTCGAGGAACGAGTACCGGTAGACGGCCGAATAGATGCCGATGGGCAGCGCGACGGCCCACGTGAACAGGATGGCCGCCACGGAGATGACGACAGTGAGCGACATGCGGTCGCCGATCACGTCCGCCACCGGCCGTCCCCACTCCATCGCCATGCCGAAGTTGCCCTGCAGCATGAGCCCCATCCACTTCGCGTACTGCACGGTGATCGGCTGGTCGAGGCCCAGCTGCTCGCGCATGGCCTTCGCCTCGCCTTCCGACACCGCGCTGCCCGACGCCGACATCGACGCGATGTACGACGTCACGTAGTCGCCGGGCGGCAGGTGGATGATGGCGAAGGACAGGACCGAGATGGCCCAGACCGTCAGCACGGCGAGCAGCAGGCGGCGAACGACGTAGGCGATCACGGCGGGTCCCGGGTCATGCGGCGGCCGGGCGCCGGCCGGGCGCTCGCGAGGAGCGTCCGGACGGCGCGGCGGGCGGCCGCGCAGAGGCTACTTGAAGTAGAACGTGATGGGCATCGACGAGTACGGCGTGCGCACGTGCTGCGCGTTGGTCTGCCGGTCGGGGACGTTGCCCATGTTGTTCTTCACGAGGCGCACGCCCATGAACGCCGGCGACTGCCCGACGGTGCCGATGCTCCACGTCTGCTCGGCGATGATCTTCCAGATCTCCTTGCCGGCCTTGACGCGGTCGTCCTCCTTCATGCCGAACGCGCCGCGGAAGAGGTCGAACGCCTTCAGCATCTCCGGGTCCTCGGGCTTGGTGCCCGCGGTGCCGTTGGACGCGTACCACTTGGCGTACGCCATGCCCATGTGCGCCTCGGCGGCGTCGACGGGCAGCGCGTGGCGCGGGAACAGGAACAGCATCTCGGAGCCGTCGTTGGCCCACGTGATGATCTGGTTCTCGTTGTTGTTGTCGCGCGTGAACGCGAGGTTGCGCTCGAGCTCCTTGATGTCGACGTCGATGCCGATCTTCTTCCACTGCTGCTTGATCATCTCGCCGACCTGCGTGTACGGCACGAACTGGCCGCCGACCGTGATCATCTCGAGGCGCACGCGGCCCTTGCCGTCGGGGCGCAGCCGGTAGCCGTCGCCGTCCTTCTTGGTGAGGCCGACCTTGTCGAGCAGCTCGTTGGCCTGCTTGAGGTCGTACGTGCCCCACCGCTTGTTCCACTCCGGCCCCGGCGCGTACAGCGTGTCGGGCTGGGGCGCGACCGAGCCGGCGGTGCCCACGCCGAGCCAGAACGCCTCGTTCAGCTGGTCGCGGTCGATGCCGAGCGCGAGCGCGTGGCGGAAGTCCTTGGTGCGGATCAGCTTGCCGATCTCGGGGTCGGCGTTGTAGGCCATCCCCATGTGCAGCGCGACGTCGGCGCCGTTCAGGCCCGGGTCGAGATGCACCGTGTAGTTGCCCTTCTTCGCGTTCTCGAGGAACACCGGCAGCTTCGACAGGTGCATGTGCCGCTCCTGGATGTCGTACTCGCCCGCGATCGCGCGCAGGTTGGCGACCTCGGCGTTCTCGGCGAGGGTCAGCGTGATGCGGTCGATGTACGGCAGCTGGTTGCCCGCGGTGTCCACGGCCCAGAAGTACGGGTTGCGCTCCATCGACCACGTCGGCGTGTTGATCGGCGACACGGTCCGCCACGGCGTCATCACCGGCAGCTCGGGATTGAGCGCCCAGCTGTAGCGGTTGCGCAGCAGCGACACCCAGTTGTCGAAGCCCAGGTCCTTCGCCTTCTTGTTGGCGGCGTCCTCGGACGAGTACTTCGGCAGGAACTGCTTCAGGTAGTGCGCCGGCGCGTAGGCGCCGCCCCAGTTCTGGAACGCGCCGCGCGTCGCGAGGCCCGCGCCGATGCCGGTGCTGCCGGCGAGCTGGTAGACGAAGAATGCGTAAGGCTCGGGAAACTCGAAGGCGACCGTGTAGTCGTCGACCTTGCGCATCTTCCCGTCCTTGCCGTTGATCTGGAACTCGAAGAACGGCGTCGGGACGATGTTCTTGTTGAGGTAGATGTCCTCGTACCAGAACATGAAGTCGTCGGCGGTGAGCGGCTTGCCGTCGGACCACTTCGCGCCCTTGCGCAGGTAGATGGTCGTCGTCTTGCCGTCGTCGCTCACCTTCCAGTCGCGCGCGAGGCTGGGCATGATCTTCGTGCCCGTGTAGTCGAACGTCAGGATCTTGTCCGCGGAGACGATCCGGTTGCCGTTCTCGTGGTCGCCCGGGCCGGTGAACGCGCGGCGCCAGTTGCCGCCGTACTTCCCGACCTCCCGCAGCGGCTTCACGACGAAGAGCTGCGACGGCTCGGGCAGGCGCTTGTCGACCGCGGGCAGCTTGCCGCCCTTGACCTGCTCGGCCAGCATCGGCGCTTCCTTGAACGCCTTCGGGAACGTCCTGGCGTCGGTGACGATCGTCGGCCCCTCGAGCTTGCCGATCAGCGTCGAACCGAGCTTCGCGGGCGCCGGCGCGGCCGCCTGTGCCGCGGCCCCCGCCGACCACATTGCCATCGTGCCGACGAGTCCGAGCACCGCCAGCGTCATTACCGGGCGCATCGCCTTCATTCGAATTCCCCTCGAGTGGATTGTCTTTCTTGGCTGGGAAGCCGGCCGCCCGCGAGCGACCGGCGTTCGCCGCGGGACGTCACCCGCCGCCCCCGGCGCAGCACCCGCCGCGGCGGCAAATCCGACCCCTGCGTCCGGTCATTTTTCCACCGGGAGGGCCGATGGGGCTTGCCTCAGATCAATCCAGTCTCCGGTCGCCGCGACGAGGGAGCGAGGCCCTGCCGCGGCGGGCCGGCCGCGTCGGCGTTGCCGCCGGCGGCTGGCCGAAGAAGGGGCGGAACGGGGGAAGCGCCCGGGACCCCTGCGGCGCAGCGCGCCCGGCTCCGGCTCAGCGCCGATGCACGCGTCCGATCAGCGCCGCGAGCCCGATGCCGACGACCGACGCGGTGCCGGTGACCGTCCACGTCCACTGCCAGCCGCCGGTGAGCCCCGCGACCCACGCGACGATCGGCGGTCCCGCGAATTGCCCGAGCGCGGAGAACTGCTGCATCCAGCCGACGGTCGTCGAGACCGTCCGCGCGCCGGGCGCGAGCTGCACGGCCAGCGTGAACAGCGCGCCGGGAATGAGGCCGCCGACCGCGGAGAGCAGCACCACCGCGCCGAAGCGCAGCAGCAGCGGCGTCGACGAAGGCAGGCCGAACGCGACGACCGCGCCGACGAGCATCGTCGCGAAGCCGACGGTCAGCACGCGCTCGGGCGCCATGCCCGCGTGCAGCAGGCGGCCGGCGCCGATGTTGCCGAACGCGTTGACCGCCGCGACCAGCGCCGTCATCGCGCCGGCCGTCGCGACCGACAGCCCGGCCTGCGCGTAGATCGTCGGCAGGAAGCCGATGACGGAGAGCCACTGGCTGCTGTACATCGCGAACGTGCAGGCGACGAGCCACGGACCCGCCGACGAGAGCGTCACGCGCAGCCGCTGCACCCAGCCGTGGGCTTCGTCGTCGTCGCCGTGCGGCGCGCCGAAGTCGTGCGGGCGCGCGTGGTCGGGCGGCACGCCGAGCGCCGTCCACGCGGCCATCACCGCGGTGAGTCCGGCGAGCGTCCACCACCAGCCGGGCCAGCCGACGGCGGCCATCACCCACGGGCCGCCCAGCAGCGCGAGCGCCGTGCCGGTCGGCATGAACGCGCCCCACAGGCCGAGCCGCAGGTTGAGACGCTCCGGCGGCACCAGCAGGCGCAGCAGGCTCGGCACCGGCAGCACCGTGAGCAGGAAGCCCATGCCTTCGAGCGCGCGCAGCCACATGAGCTGCGCGGCGTCGTGCGCGAAGCCGCCGAGCGTGCTCGCGACCGTGAGGATCGCGAGCCCGGCGAGCACGCTGCGGCGCAGGCCGAAGCCGTCGGCGGCCACGCCGACGATCACGCCGGCCGTCATCCCGGCGAACTGCACCAGCGACAGCAGGAAGCCCGCCTGCAGCAGCGTGATCCCGAGCGCGTCGCGCAGCACGGGCAGCGCGGGCGGCAGCTTGCCCACGTGCAGCGCGGCGGTGACGCCCGCGACGATGACGACGAGGTCGGGCGCGAGCAGGCGGCGGGTCATCGGGGCGGGGCGCGCGACGGGCGTGGCGCGGTCAGCGGCGGTCGCGCTGCTGCCGTTCGCGCAACTCGCGCAGCAGGAACTCCTCGTCGGCGGGGTCGACGTCGAAGCGCTGGCACGCCTCCTCGACGAGGTGCGCGGTCCATGGCCCCTGCTCGGCGAGCCACAGGATCGCGCGGCGCAGCGGCTCGGTCTTCGGGACGAGCGGGGCGATGGACATCCTGCGATGTTACGCGCCGGGCGCGCGCGGCCGGACGCGCACGAAAACAGCCGGCACCGTTGCGGTGCCGGCTGTGGGGCGCGCCCACCTTCAGCGGCGGCGCGCGCGTCGGGACGAACGTGCTATCCGACCACCGCAAGCCACGGCAGCGTCACGACCAGGAACAGGCCGATGAAGATCGCGCCGAACACGAGGCCCAGCCGCCAGTAGTCCTTCGCCGGCAGGTAGCCCGACCCGTAGTAGACCGGGGACGGCCCGGTCGCGTACGGCGTGAGGATGCCCATGATGCCGAGCGTCAGGCACAGGAGCAGCGCGAACTCGGGCACGTTCATCCCCGGAATCGTCGCGCCGACCGCGAGCATGACCGGCAGCATCGCCGTCACGTGCGCGGTGATGCTGGCGAACAGGTAGTGCGTGACGAAGAACACGAGCACCAGCAGCGCCATCGCGACGAACGGCGTGAAGCCGCCCATGTGCGCGGCGACCGCGTCGGCGAACCACTTGACGAAGCCGACGCGGTTCAGGCCGTCGGCGAGCGCGACCAGCGTCGCGAACCACGCGAGCGTGTTCCACGCGGCGTGGTTCTTCACCACGTCGTCCCACGTGACCACGCCGGCGACCAGCATCAGGCAGATCACGACCAGCGCGACGGTCGTCGCGTTGATCCAGTCGCCGCCGAAGATCCACAGCGCCAGCGCGACGGCGACGAGCGCGCCCAGGATCCACTCGCGCCGCGTCATCCCGCCCATCTTCGCGAGCTCGGAGGCCGCCCACTTCGGCACCTCGTCGCCCTGCTTCACCTCGGGTGGGTAGATCCAGTACGTGACGATCGGCACCAGCACCAGAAGCGCGAAGCCGATCGGCGCGAACGCGACGAACCACTGCGTCCACGTCAGCCCGACCTTCGCCGTCTTGTTGACCAGCTCGACCGCGAGCAGGTTGGGCGCCAGTGCCGTCAGGAACATCGAGCTCGTGACGCAGGTGGTCGCGATCGCGACCCACATCAGGTACCCGCCGATCCGGCGCGCGGACGCATCGTTGGGCTTGCTGTCGTACAGCCCCGGCAGGTTGCGGATCACCGGGAAGATCGTGCCGCCCGAGCGCGCCGTGTTCGACGGCGTGAACGGCGCCAGGATCGTGTCGGCGATCGCGATCGCGTAGCCCAGCGTCAGCGTGCGCCGCCCCATCTTCTTCACCAATCCGAGCGCGATGCGGCGGCCGAGGCCGGTCTTCTCGTACCCGAGCGCGAACATGAACGCGCCGAAGATGAGCCACACGGTCGTGTTCGCGAAGCCGGACAGCGCCCACGTCAATCCCGCGTTCGCCGCCTTGAAGCCGGGCTTCGCCAGTTCCGCCGGGGCGAACAGCACCCACTGCGCGAGCACGGTGACGACCGATACGCCGATGAGGCCGATCGCGCCGCCGGGCAGCGGCTCCAGCATCAGGCCGACGATGACGCCGGCGAAGATCGCGAAGAAGAGCCACGCGTGCGGTGCGAGGCCCGAAGGCGGCGGCAGCAGCGCGAGGACCAGCGTCACCGCGATGGGCACCCACGCGCGCCACGACACGTGCGGCAGCTTGAGCGGCGGCGCCGTGGTCGCGCTCGGTGCTGCGTTGGGGGCCCCGTGAATGGGAACGCGGTCGGGGGTGGTGGAAATGGCCATCGCTGCCCTCCGTTCGTAGGAACGGCGACGGACCGCCCGCCGACCAGCTGCAACGCAATGACCGGCGCGCGAGGCCGCACGCCATGACCGTCATTTTCCGCTCTGCAACATGGCGCACGGTTGACGATCGTCAAGCCGCACCCGGCGCTCCGCGCCACGCGGCGCGATTCCGGGCGGCAGGCGCACCGCGTGCACGCGAATGGTGCCGGGCGCCGCGCTATCGCGGCACGCGTGACGCGACCGACGGGACGAGCGCGTCCGCACTTCCCGATGTCATCCCGAGCGCAGCGAGGGATCTGCTGTCCCGCCGGGCCGCCGCGATGTCCCGGGCAGATCCCCCGTGACATCCAGGCTACGGCCCGTACATGTTCACCGGCAGCGGGTTCACGAGGCAGGTCCAGCAGCCGCCGCTCGCCGCCGCGTTCACCAGCGTCGAGTACGTGTTGAGGTGCGGCGCCGTCGTGTCCGCCGGCGCGAAGCTCGCGCGGCCGTCGGGGTTGCGCATCAGCGTGAACGCGCGCAGCGGCGTGGCCGGGAACGTGCTGAAGTTGATCCAGTTCAAGTCGTTGCCGTAGACGCGCAGGTTGCCGGCACTGCTGCCGATGGCGGGCGCCTCGAAGAACACGCCCTGGAACGACTTGCCGGACGTGGTCCAGCCCTGGTTGACGAGCACGCCGTTCAGGTCGATCGGCCCGTCGGCCTTGAGGGCGATGCCGCCGGGGAACACGAAGTCGCCCGGGCTGCCGCCCGCGAGCGTCAGCGTGCCCTCCGCCTGCACGATCATGCTGCCGCCGCCGTACGCGGGATCGGGCTGGCCGGCCGGTCGCGTGCCGCCGGGCGGCACGACCGCGTTGTTCGCGGGCGCCGTCACGCCGGCCGGCCACGCGGAAGGCATCGACACGATCGCGTTGCCGCGCACCTTGAGGTTCAGCACCTGCGGCGCGCTGCCGTAGGCGTTCAGCGTCAGCGCGACGGTCGTCGTCGGTCCCGTGCCGTGGCCCGACTGCAGGTCGAGCCCGTTCTGCAGGAAGTACGCGCCGTTGACCGGGTTGTTCGCGTTGCCGAACGTGCGGATCGTGATCGCGTCGCCGCGGAACTCGCCGCCGCCGTTGATCCGCGCGCCGATCATCTCGAGCACCGGGCCCGCGTCGATCACGCCGTCGTTGCGCAGCGG
Source organism: Casimicrobiaceae bacterium (assembly GCA_041911995.1). Classification (GTDB taxonomy): domain Bacteria; phylum Pseudomonadota; class Gammaproteobacteria; order Burkholderiales; family Casimicrobiaceae; genus VBCG01. The sequence continues at coordinate 13,968 of JAYRNW010000362.1, forward strand.
GCCGCCCTGCGTCCAGGTCACGCCGAGGGACTCGAGGCCCAGCCCCGCGCCGCCCAGGATCAGGCCGCCGGCGGCGACGACGATGCCCTGCGGGCTCTTGACGTACAGGTTCGCCGGCGCGAACGACGTGAACGGCGCGACCAGCTCGCCGGCGACCACCGTCTGCGTGGCGTCGGTGTTCACGAGGAACACGAACTGGCCGGGCGCGCCGGAGCGGATCGTCAGCCGGTTGCCGGGGCCGATGCCCAGGCCCTGGAAATTGATCACCGCGTACGCGCCGGGCGTGCCTGCGACGTTGCCGAGCTGGATGACCGCGTTGGACGTGAAGTTGGAGATCGTGTTGCCGACGAGCGTCGCGCCCTGCACGCCGAGGGGACCGTACGGGTTCGTCGCGACGGTCGCGGTGCCGGGCAGCGCCGCGGCGACGACCTGCGACAGCGTGCCGTTCGACGCGACGTTGCCGGCGTCGCCCGAGTACGCCGCGGCGATCGGATGCGTGCCTGCCGCGAGCACGCCGGCGGCGCACGCGGCCGTGCGCGTGTTGCCGCTGCCGGCGAGCGCGACGCTGCTGCAGCCGGCGATCGCCGTCACGCCGTCGGTGAACGTCACCGTGCCGGTCGGAACCGTGCCGACGACCGTCGCCGTGAACGTGACGCTCGCGCCGGCGAGCGCCGGGTTGGCGGAGCTCGCGAGCGTGGTCGTCGACGCGCCGATCATCGTCTGCGTGAGCGACGCGCTCGACGACGGATTGTTGCCGTCGCCCGAGTAGGTCGCCGTCACGACGTGGCTGCCGGCGGCGAGCGCGGGCGCGACGCACGCCGCGGTGCGCGGGCTGCCGCTGCCGGCCAGCGGCACGGCCACGCAGCCGGTCAGCGGCGTGCTGCCGTCCTCGAACTTGACGGTGCCCGTGGGTGCGTTGCCGGCCACCGTCGCGGTGAACGTCACCGCCGCGCCGACGGCCGCCGGATTGGCCGAGCTCGCAAGCGCCGTGCCGCCCAGCGCCGCCGCGACGGCCGCGCCGGCGTCGAGGATGCCGGCGCCGCACAGCGCCGTCGTGCAGTTGCACGCGAACGGCTGCGGCACCGGGTTGCACGTCGGCCCGCCGCCGGGAAACGCACGCGCCGTCGTCTGGATCTTCGCGAGCACCTGCGCCGGCGTGAGCGCGGGGTTGGCCGACAGCATCAGCGACGCGACGCCGGACACGTGCGGCGTGGCCATGCTCGTGCCGGCGTAGCTCACGTAGACGTAGCCGGACGGATCGGGGGTCGTGGCGCCGGTGTTGAGGGTCGACAGAACGTCGGGATCTAATCCGTCGGCATTGCCGCCCGGCGCGGCGATCTCGACGGCGGAACCGTAGTTGGTGTACCGCGCGCGCCGCCCGGCCTTGGTCGTGGCTGCGACCGTGATGACGCCGTTGCAACTCGCCGGCCAATGACCGGATGCGTTCTCGTTCTCGTTGCCGGCCGCCGCGACGACGACCGCGCCCAGCGCGAGCGCCTTGTCGATGGCCTGCTGCGACGCGGCGTCGCATGCGCCGGGGCCGCCCAGGCTCACGTTGAGTACGCGAGCGGGATTCGCGTTGGGGGGCAGTCCCGGGACGCCGCCGCCGGCGGCCCACACCATCGCGGCGTCGATGTCGCTCGAATAGCCGCCGCATTTGCCGAGCACGCGCACCGGCAGGATCTTGCTCACCCAGTTGATGCCGGCGATGCCCACGCCGTTGTTCGGCAGCGCGCCGATCGTGCCCGCCACGTGCGTGCCGTGCCACGAGCTCGTGTCCTCGCGGCAATCCTTGAACCAGTCGTAGGGCGGCATGCTCGCGCCGAAGCCCGCCGATTCCGCCGCCGTGATCCAGTCGCCGGGGTCGGCCGCGTCGGGGTCGCGGCTGTTCATGTTGGGGATCCCGGCGGCCCACGTGCACGGCCCAGGTTGGCCGTCGTTGCCGACCGCGCAGTCCGCGACCATGTCGTAGCCGCCGACGAAGCGGCCTGCGAGGTCCGGGTGGCCGTACAGAACACCGGTGTCGATCACGGCGATGCGGATGCCGGGCGCGCCGGTCGTGATGTCCCAGGCCGGCGGCATGTTGATGCCGCCAAGGGGGTCGAACAGGTTCCATTGGTAGTCGCCGGCACACGCGGGAACGCCAGGCGACGCATAGCAGGGATCCGCGGGTGCCGCCTGCTTCGTCCGGATGTAGTCGGGCTGCGCATAGTCGACGTCCGGATCCTGCGCGATGCGGGCGGCGATCGCCTCGACGTCGCCGACAGGCAGGCGCTGCAACATCTGCAGGACGTCGGCGCCGTCGTGTGCGCTGCGCAACCAGGCGAGCGGCCCGCCGGCGGCGCTGGCCAGCCGGTCCATGCGCGCCGCATCCGGCGGTGCCGCGGCCGCCCCCGCCACGGCGCCGCGCGCCCCGCGATATCGAACGATGATCCGGCTGGTCGGGAGGCCCCCCGTCACGGGCGCCGGCGCGTCGGTCGCGGCATTCGCATACAGCACGCGGGGGTCCAGACGCACGCGGTTCAGCGCGGCGCGGACGGCGTCGATCGGCAGCGGCGTAGCCAGCGCCAGCGTGAACGCGCCGTTGCGCGCGCGGCCGGTCGCGGCGAACGGCACACCGAGCGCGGCCCGCAGCGATTCCGTGAGCGACGCCGGCAGATCGCTCGTGCCCTCCGGCCCGCGTCGCTCGTCGAGCTTGACGACGACCGCGCCGACGTCGGCCGCCGTCGCTGCGGCCGGGCCGGCGAGCACGGTCACGCCGGCACCCAAGGTGGCGAGGGTGCTCAGCATGTTCGCGGCCAGCCTGCGCCGCGTACGTCGAAGGGGTGCGGCAGCGTTCACGGACCCTGCGGCAAGATGGCGCCGATCGGATTCGGCGGCGGTTCGCCGATTGTCCCACCCGTTGGCGACCGTGACCACCGCGTGGCGCGGCGCTCTCCGATCCGCCGCCGGTCGGCGATCCGTCAGTCGGCAGTCAGCGCTGCGGCGCGCGGGCCCAGGTCGGCGCGGACCGATGCCGGCACGCCGCGGCACAGGTCGGCGGCCGGGCGAAGAATCGAAGTCCGTTCAACGACTTGGCGCCATGCGACCCCGGGCGCTGCCCGGGCATCGCCGAACGCGCACGGATCGCGCCATCCGTCAGCGATGCGTGAGCGCGCGCGAAGCAGACTGCCGCCATGGCCGGGAGCGGCCGGCGGCGAACGCGAGGAGCGGCGATCATGGGTACGGAACTGGCGGTGCGGTGGGCGGCGCTGGGGCGGCTGCTGCGCAGGGCGGGCCCGTACGTCGCGCTCGAGATCGTGCTGCCCGGCGGCACGCTGTTCGCGCTGCTCCTGTACCTCCACCGCAGCGGCCAGCTGCGCGACTTCCGCATCGTGCGCGCCGCGGGCCGCGCGCTCGGCCGCGCCGGCGCCGGCGTGTTCGACCAGCTGGCCTACGTGTGGCGGCCGGCGGGCGCCGGACCGGCGGCGGGCTTCGGCGGATTCGGGGTCGCCGGCTGACGGAAGCGCGCCGGACCGGCGCGTATGATTGACCCGGGTCAACGATCGGGCAGCGCCACACGCTAGATTCCGCGCATGGGCCATCCGCGCCAATGGACGCTCGGGGGAAAGCTCGCGCTCGTCGCGACGCCCTTCGTCGTGCTCGCGCTCTTGTCGATCGCCGCGGCGCTGTGGGTCTCGTGGCAGCTCGACGGCGGGGCGGCGGCGGTCAACGAGGCGGGCCGCATGCGGATGCAGACGTACCGGATGTCGCTGGCCGTGGGCACCGGGATGCGCGACACGCTGCCGCAGCAGGTCGCCGAGTTCGAGGCGAGCCTCGCGCTGCTGCGCGACGGCGACTACGAGCGGCCGCTGTTCGTGCCGTGGGACGACGCGGTGCGCCAGCGCTACGCGGTCGTCGAGGACCGCTGGCACAGCTTCCGCCGCGACTGGATCGACGGGACGCCGGCAAGCGTGGACGCGCTGCGCGACCGGGCGGCCGCGTTCGTCGCCGACATCGACGCGCTGGTCGCCGGCATCGAGCGCCACATGTCGCGGTGGACGGCGCTCCTGCACCTGCTGCAGATGGCGATGCTGGCGTTCGCCGTGCTGGGCTCGGCCGTGCTGCTGTACGCGGGCTACCTGTTCGTGCTGGAGCCGGTGAGCCGCCTGAAGCAGGCGACCGAGCGCCTGCAGCGCGGCGACTTCGCGGCGCGCGTCGAGCGCATGACCAGCGACGAGTTCGGCTCGCTCGGCGAGTGCTTCAACGGCATGGCGGCGCACCTGCAGTCGCTCTACCTCGACCTCGAGGCGAAGGTCGCCGAGAAGACGCGCGAGCTGGAGGAGAAGCGCGAGCGGCTGGAGGCGCTGTACGACGTGACGGCGCTGGTCGCCAAGGCGACCACGCTCTCCGAGCTCGCCGGCGGCTTCGCCGACCGGGTGCGCCGCGTGGCGCGCGCGGACGGCGTCGCGCTGCGCTGGGCGGACGAGGCCAACGAGCGCTTCCTGCTGCTGGCCGCCGAGGGGATGCCGGCGTCGCTGGCGGACGGCGAGCAATGCCTGCGCGCCGGCGACTGCCGCTGCGGCGCCGTGCAGCCGGGCGACGGCGTGCGCGTGATCCCGATCGAGGAAGCGGCGCGCGCCGCGCTGCCGCACTGCGGGCAGGCCGGGTACGCGACGCTCGTGTCGGTCCCGGTCCGGCTGCACGACCGGCTGATGGGCGAGGTCGACCTCTTCTTCCACGCGCAGGTCCGGATGTCGGCGGCCGAGCGCTCGCTGCTGGAGGCGTTCGCCGCGCACCTGGCCGGCGCGATGGAGAACCTGCGGCTCAATGCGCTGGAGCGCGAGGCGGCGGTCGCGCAGGAGCGCACGTTCATCGCACGCGAGCTGCACGACTCGATCGCGCAGTCGCTCGCGTTCCTCAAGATCCAGGTGCAGCTGATGCGCGACGCGCTCGACGCCGGCGACGCCGACCGCGCGGCGCGCGTGCTGGCCGAGATCGACGCCGGCGTGCGCGAGAGCTACGGCGACGTGCGCGAGCTGCTCGTCCACTTCCGCACCCGCGCGCAGGGCGAGGACATCGAGCCCGCGCTGCAGACGACGCTGCGCAAGTTCGAGCACCAGAGCGGCCTCAAGGCCGCGATGCAGGTCCAGGGCAACGGCATGCCGCTGTCGCCGGACCTGCAGATCCAGGTGCTGCACATCGTGCAGGAAGCCCTGTCCAACGTCCGCAAGCACGCGCACGCGACGCGGGTCTGGCTGACCGTCCAGGCGCAGCCGCAGTGGCGCTTCGAAGTGCGCGACGACGGCGTGGGCTTCTCGCCGGAGCGCGACCATCACGACGAGACGCACGTGGGCCTGCGGATCATGGCCGAGCGTGCGGCGCGCATCGGCGCCGCGCTCGACGTCGTGTCGACCCCGGGGCGCGGCACGTCGATCGTGCTGACGCTGCCGCCGCCGGCGACCGCGCAGGCGCCCGATGCGGCGGCGCCCGCCGGGGCCGACGCCGTCGCGGCCGAGTGACACTCGGGAGTCGCGCCATGTCCGCCGCGCCCGTCCGCATCCTCGTCGTCGACGACCACACGCTGTTCCGGCGCGGGCTCACCGCGCTGCTCGCGCGCGACCCGCGGCTCGCCGTCGTCGGCGACGCGGCGGACGCCGGCGAGGCGCTGCGCCGCGCGCAGGAGCTCGCGCCCGACCTCGTGCTGCTCGACAACCACCTGCCGGGCGTCAACGGCGTAGACGCGCTGCCCGCGCTGCTGGAGGCGGTGCCGGGCGTGCGCGTCGTGATGCTGACGGTCAGCGAGGACGAGCAGGACCTCGCCGCGGCGCTGCGCGGCGGCGCCAGCGGCTACCTGCTGAAGACGATCGAGGGCGACGCGCTGGTCGCCGCGATCCTGCGCGCGATGCGCGGCGAGCCGGTCGTGGCACCCGAGATGACCGGCAAGCTGGTCGCCGCCTATCGCGACGCGGCCGGCGGCGCATCGGCCACCCCGGCCGCGGCGCCGGCGGCCTCGCCGATCGACCAGCTGTCGCCGCGCGAGCAGGAGATCCTCCGCGGCATCGCCCGCGGTGCGTCGAACAAGGAGATCGGCCGCAGCCTGGGCATCGCCGAGACGACGGTCAAGATCCACGTGCAGCACGTGCTGCGCAAGCTCGACGTGGCCTCGCGCGTCCAGGCGGCCGTTATCGCGTCCGCGCACGGGCTGGTTTGATCCTGCGCAAAGCCCCCCTCCTGCGTCGCTGACATAGTTCTTCCGGAGGATGCCGGCAGTCGCCGGCATCCTCCTTTCGCCATCCCGCCGGGCGTCCGTCAGGCGGATGCCGGCGGCGCTGCCCGCTCCCTACCATTGACCGGGATGGCCTCCCTCCTCTCCGCGTGCCCCGTGCCGATCCGGCGCGGCGTGCACACGACGAAGCACCTGCAGTCCGACAAAGGACCGACATGAACACGACCGACACGATCCGTCCCGCCGCGAGCGCCGGGAGCGGCGACATCGCCGACTGGCGCCCGGAGGACAACGAGTTCTGGGAGAGCACCGGCAAGCGGATCGCCTACCGCAACCTCGCCATCTCGGTGCCGGCGCTGCTGTGCGGCTTCGCCGTCTGGGGGATGTGGGGCATCATCACCGTGCAGATGCTGAACCTCGGCTTCCCGTTCACGCAGGCCGAGCTGTTCACGCTGACCGCGATCGCGGGGATCGCCGGCGCGACGATGCGCATCCCGGCGTCGTTCTTCATCCGCCTCTCCGGCGGCCGCAACACGATCTTCCTGACCACGGCGATGCTGCTCGCGCCCGCGATCGGCACCGGCATCGTGCTGCAGCACAAGGACTGGCCG
>JAYRNW010000363.1:0-5672 GCA_041911995.1 Casimicrobiaceae bacterium
GAGGAGAAGGCGCTCGGCAACATCCAGAAGATCGGCAAGAAGTGCACGGTCGACGGCGTGATCGACAAGGCCGAGACGCCGACGCACCCCGGCCTCTGGTTCATGGACTCGTCGAGCGCGGCGGCCGAGATGGTGACGCTGTGCGCGGCGTCGGGCTTCGTCGTGCACTTCTTCCCCACCGGGCAGGGCAACGTGATCGGCAACCCGATCCTGCCCGTGATCAAGATCTGCGCCAACCCGCGCACCGTGCGCACGATGAGCGAGCACGTCGACGTCGACGTGACCGGGCTGCTGCAGCGCGAGATCACGCTCGACCAGGCGGGCGACCGGCTGCTCGAGTGCATGCTGCGCACGGCGAACGGCCGGCTGACCGCCGCCGAGGCGCTGGGCCACCGGGAGTTCGTGATGACGCGCCTGTACGAGTCGGCATGAGCCGCGTCGTCGTCACCGAGTTCATGGACGAGCGCGCGGTCGCGCGCCTCGCCGCCGTCCACGACGTCCTCTACGACGCGGCGCTCGTCGACGACGGGGCGAGGCTCGCCGCCGAGGCGCGGACGGCCGACGCGCTGGTCGTGCGCAACCGCACGCAGGTGCGCGGCGCGCTGCTCGACGCGCTCGCGCGTTGCCGCGTGGTCGGCCGCCTGGGCGTGGGCCTCGACAACATCGACGTGGCCGGCTGCGAAGGGAAGGGAATCCGCGTGATCCCGGCCACCGGCGCGAACGCGCTGTCCGTCGCCGAGTACGTGATCGGGACCGCGATGGCGCTGCTGCGCGGCGCCTACCAGTCGACGGCCGCGGTCGCCGGCGGCGCGTGGCCGCGTGGGGCGCTGTCGGCGGGGCGCGAGATCGCCGGCAAGACGCTCGGCCTCGTCGGCTTCGGGTCGATCGGCCAGCGCACGTCCGACCTCGCGCGTGCCGTCGGGATGCACGTGATCGCGCACGACACGATGATCGCCGCCACCGATCCGGTGTTCGCCGCCCACGGCGCGCGCCCCGCTCCGCTCGACGAGGTCGTCGCGACCGCCGACGTCCTGAGCCTGCACGTGCCGCTCGTCGCCGGGACGAAAGGGCTCGTCTCCGCGGCACGCATCGCGTCGATGAAACGCGGCGCGGTGCTGGTGAACACCGCGCGCGGCGGCATCGTCGACGAGGCCGCGGTTGCGACGGCGCTGCGCAGCGGCCACCTCGGCGGCGCGGCGATCGACGTGTTCGCCGCCGAGCCGCTGCCGGCCGCGGCGCACTTCGCGGGCTGCCCGAACCTCATCCTGACGCCGCACATCGCGGGCGTCTCCGCCGAGGCGAACGAGCGCGTGAGCTTCATGATCGCCGATGCGGTGCTGGAGGCGCTCGCGTGAAGCTGCCGGTGGCCGATGCACGCGCCCTCGTCGCGGAAACGCTCCGCCGCGCGGGCGCCGGGGAAGCGATGGCGGAAGCGACGGCGCGCGCGCTGGTGCTCGCCGAGTCGCAGGGGCTGGGATCGCACGGGCTCTCGCGCGTCGAGCAATACGCAAAGCACCTGGCCAACGGCCGCGTCGACGGCGCGGCGGTGCCGGCCGTCATCCGGCGCAAGGGCGGAGCGATCGTCGTCGACGCCGGCGAGGGGCTGGCCTTCCCGGCTTGCGAGCTGGCCGTCCGCGAAGCCGTCGCCGCCGCGCGCGTGCACGGTGTGGCGTACGCCGGCGTCGTGCGCAGCCACCACGCCGGCGTCATCGTCGACCATCTGCGCCCGGCCGCCGCTGCGGGATGCGTGGGGCTCGGGTTCACGAACTCGCCGGCGGCGATGCCGGCGGCGGGCGGCCGTCACGCGATCTTCGGGACCAACCCGATCGCCGCGGCGTTTCCCCGGCGCGGCGCGGATCCGCTGCTGATCGACCTCAGCCTCTCCGAGGTGGCGCGCGGCAAGGTGATGGTGGCGGCGAAGGAAGGCAAGCCCATTCCCGCGGGTTGGGCGCTCGACGCCCAGGGCAATCCGACGACCGACGCGAAGGCGGCGCTGAGCGGGTCGATGCTGCCGGTCGGGGCGATCTCGTCGCCGAAGGGTGCGATGCTGGCGCTCGTCGTCGAGCTCCTCGTCACCGCGCTCATCGGCGCGAGGTACGGATACGAGGCGTCGAGCTTCTTCGTCGACGAAGGCAACCGGCCTGGCATCGGGCAGGCGTTCGTCGTGCTCGACCCCGACGCGCTCGCGGGCCGCGACGGCTATCTCGACCGCGTCGAGGAGCTCGTGGCGGAGATGCTGAAGGACGACGGCGTCCGCCTGCCGGGCGCGCGGCGCGAGGCGCTGCGCCGGAAGGCCGAGGCGGAGGGCGTCGACGTGCCGGATGCGCTCATCGCCCGCTGGCGCGCCGGATAGCCGGCCCGCTCCGCGCTCGACCCGTTCCGGCCGACCGCGGGTCATGCCGTCGGCACGACCCGGAATCAGGCTTGCGCGCTCTCGACCCAGCCGTCGACCGCGTAGCCACCGTCCAGCCAGCGCACGACCTCGGCGGCCGCCGGATGGTCGACGGCCGCGTAGCGCTGCCGCAGACGGGCGCGCTCGTCACCGAGTTGATCGATGCCGCGATCCTGAAGGGCGTACAAGTCGTCCTCGAGCATGGACGCGAGCCGGTCGCCGGCTTGCACGCGCGCGGCCTCGCGGAAGGCGCGCATGTAGCTGTACGCCGGGCCCTCCCGATAGCTCGCTGCCAGCGTCGCGGCCGGAATGAGGGTCAGGTGCGGCTGCAGCGCCGGGTTGATCGCGTGCGCCGCGACGTGCGAACCGATCCCGCCCGGCCGTCCCGTGAACGCGCGCAAGTGCAGGAACCGCGACATGCGCGGCCCGTCGTTGACCGGGTAGTTGTCCCACAGGGTCGGCTTGCGCCGCAGGGCCTCGGTCACGCGCGTCAGGTGGCCGGGGCTGAACTCGCGCGCACAGATCTCCTCGCCGGTCCAGTAGACGCCGACGCGGGGATCGAGCCTGCGCCCGAGGTCCGCGAGGTACCCCGCAGGACGTTGGCCGAAGACGACGTCCAGCATCCTGTCGTCGGAATAGTAGGTCGGGCACATCACGACGCGGCGGGCGCGGGTGGCGTCCAGCGCGGCGTGGACGATTTCGGCCTCGCGTGCCGCCAGGTCCGGGACGTCGCCCCGTGTGTCGTCGAAGAGGATCGCCAGGTCGTCGAGGCCGATCGCGTCGAGCGCCCGGACCTTGGCGAGGAAGTCCGCCTTCGCGTGGTGCGAGAAGTCGCGGTACAGCTCGTAGGGACTGAGCCCGACGCCGAACCGCAGGCCGAGACCCCGGCAGTGCGCCGACAGGTCGGCCAGATCGGCGAACGCGGCGGGCGGGTGCGGCTCGCGCCAGCGGCGCCGCAGGAAGGCGTCGGCCTTCGGCGCGTAGTGGAACCACGAGTAGCCGAGCCCGTGCAGCCGGGTCGCGACCCGCTTGCGGTCCTCGTGGGCCCACGGCTTGCCGAAATACCCCTCGACGACCCCCAGTTCGGGAACCATGCGTTCCGCCGCTGCGGCCTAGAAGATCAGAACCTTGTCGGCTTCGGCCGTCCAGTCCGCCAGCAGCGCCATCGAGCCGCGCCGCGCCCCCTCGATCAGCTCGTCGTCGCGCAGACCGCGCGCCTCCATGCAGGTGCCGCACAGGCCGACCTCGCCCTTGCGCAGCACCTTGCCGAGCATCAGCTGCACGCTGTAGTAGCCCGCGGGCACCTTCTGCCCGCTCTTGGCACAGCCCACCGCGTCCGCCATGAGAAACATGCGTACCGACTGGCCCTCCCTGGCGGCCAGCGTGCCCGCCAGCCGCAGCGCGTTGTAGGCACGCTCGTTGCCGTACGGAGCGTCGTTGACGATGAACAACGTGGAAGTCATGGTGTACTCGCTCTTCGAAGCTACGGCCGCGTCACCGGCAGTCCCGCGGCTTGCCATTCGCTGATGCCGTCCAGGGTCTTGCGCGCACGGTAGCCACGCTTGCGCAACAGCGCGACGGCCTCGTCGGACATCAGGCAGAACGGGCCGCGACAGTAGGCGACGATCTCCGCATCGCGCGGCAGCTCCGCCAGCCGATGCGCCAGTTCCGACAGCGGCATCGAGCGCGCGTACGGCAGGTGCGCGGTGTCGAACTCGTCCTGCGGACGCACGTCGATGACGACCACGTCGCCGCGCTTGGCCTTGGCGAGCAGTTCCTTGCGACCGACCTGCGCCAGCCGGTCGGGCTCGGTCATCATCTGCTGGAGCGCCATGCGCAGCTCGAGCAGGTGTTCCTCGGCCACCTGACGCAACGTGACCCCCAGCTGCGCGACGTCCCGGCCGCTCAGGCGATAGAGCATCCGCTTGCCGTCGCGCCGGCTCTGCACCAGACGCGCCTCCTTCAAGGCCTTCAGGTGCGCGCTGGCGAGCTTGATGTCGACGGCGACCGCCCCGGCCAGCGCTTCGACCGACTTCTCGCCCTGCGCCAGCATCTCCAGCATCTCGAGACGCTTCGGGCTGGCCAGTGCCTTGCCCACGCGGGCGACCTGCTCGTACAGGAGATCCTTGAGGTTCCGGCCATCCATGGTGTACATTCTAACGATCTTTCGAATATTGGCAACTAGACCCGGCCCGGGACTGCAGCCGATTCGCCGTGGAGCCCATCATGGACCTGGAGCAGTTCGTCCTCGCCAACGAGCCAGCCGTCCGGCTGCTCTTCTTCCTTGGCGTCTTCGCCGTCATCGGCCTCTTGGAGGTCGTGGCGCCGCGCCGCGTCCTTTCCGCGTCCAAAGCCATGCGGTGGGCCAACAACCTGGGACTCGTCGCGCTGAACACCGTGCTGCTTCGCCTGATGTTCCCGCTCGCCGCCGCCGGTGTCGCCGCCTTCGGCGCGGCCCATGGCTGGGGCCTGCTCAACCACTTCTCCCTGCCATTCTGGCTGGCCGTGCCGATCGGCGTGATCGCCATGGACTTCGTGATCTGGCTGCAGCACGTCATGGTCCATGCGGTGCCGATCCTGTGGCGGTTGCACCGGGTGCACCACGCCGACCTCGACTGCGACGTGACGACGGGCGCCCGTTTCCACCCGATCGAGATCGTGCTGTCGATGCTGATCAAGTTCGCGACCATCGCCGTCCTCGGCCCACCGGTGCTGGCCGTGGTGATCTTCGAAGTGCTGCTCAACGCGACGGCGATGTTCAACCACGGCAACATCCGCCTGCCCCGTCCGCTGGACCGGGTGCTGCGCTGGTTCGTCGTCACGCCCGACATGCACCGCGTGCACCACTCGGTCGAGGACGACGAGACGAATTCCAACTTCGGGTTCAACCTGCCGTGGTGGGACCGGCTGTTCGGCACCTACCGCGCCCGGCCGCGCGCCGGCCACGACGCGATGACGATCGGCATCCACGGCCACCGTGATCCGCGCGAGGTCGCGCGCCTGGACGGCATGCTGGCGTTGCCCTTCCATGGCGAGGTCGACGGCTATGCGATCAATCGCCGCGACTGGCACGGCGGGCACGCCGCGCGATGAGGGCGGGAGCGCCGCGCTGACCGCGGGTGCTCGCCCTCGCGGGACGCCTACTCCCACTCGATCGTCGCCGGCGGCTTGCTCGAGATGTCGTAGACGACGCGGTTGAAGCCGCGCACCTCGTTGGTGATGCGGTTGGAGATGCGTGCCAGCAGCTCGGGCGGCAGATGCGCCCAGTGCGCGGTCATGA
>JAYRNW010000364.1:0-3583 GCA_041911995.1 Casimicrobiaceae bacterium
CCGCGGCGCGAGCGGCGAGGCCCGAAGGGCGTCGAGCGATCGCGAGTCGACTTCGGCGGCCGACGCGCGGGCGACGCGGGTCGGGAGAGCGGCACGAAGAGGCCGCGGCGCGAGCGGCGAGGCCCGAAGGGCGTCGAGCGATCGCGAGTCGACTTCGGCGGCCGACGCGCGGGCGACGCGGGTCGGGAGAGCGGCACGAAGAGGCCGCGGCGCGAGCGGCGAGGCCCGCCGGATTCGGCCTTCGTACGAGACGACCGTGAGCTACGTCGCGCTGCGCTTCGACGCCGCGTCCGCCGAGGCGGACGCGTGGTCGGACGCGCTGCTCGACGCCGGCGCGCTGTCGGTCGACGTGTCCGATCCCCATGCCGGCACGGCTGCGGAGACGCCGCTGTACGGCGAGCCGGGGACCGCGCCGCCGCGCGCGTGGGCGTGGTCGCGCGTCGTCGCGCTGTTCGCCGCGGACGCGGACTGGCGGGCGGCGCTCGCCGAAGCGGCGCACGCGCTCGCGCGGCCCGCGCCGCCGCACGAGACGCATCCGGTCGCCGAGCAGGACTGGGTCCGCGCCACGCAGGCGCAGTTCGGCCCGATCGCGATCGCGCCGGGCTTCTGGATCGTGCCGTCGTGGTCGGAGGTGCCGGAGGCGGGCGCGCTCGCGCTGCGGCTCGACCCCGGGCTCGCGTTCGGCACCGGGTCCCATCCGACGACGCGGCTGTGCCTCGAATGGCTGCGCGAACGCATCGCCGGCGGCGAGGCGGTCCTCGACTACGGATGCGGGTCCGGCATCCTCGCCATCGCGGCGGCGCGGCTCGGCGCGTGCCCCGTGGCCGGCGTCGACATCGATCCGCAGGCCGTCGTCGCGAGCGAGCGCAACGCGCACGCCAACGGCGTCGCGGTCGCGTTCGGGACGCCGGACGCGCTGCCGCCGCGCACCTGGGACGTCGTCGTCGCCAACATCCTCGCCAACCCGCTGATCGTGCTGGCGCCGTTGCTGGCGTCCCGGGTCGCGGCCGGGGGGCGCATCGCGCTGTCCGGCATCCTCGACGAGCAGGGCGACGCGGTCGTCGCCGCGTACGCGCCGTGGTTTACACTCGGGCGGTGGGGGACGCGCGACGGCTGGGTGTTGCTTGCGGGGCAGCGGCAGGCGTGAGGCACGACCGCGGCCCGCGGCCGGCGCCGCATACCCTCACGGGCGGGCGAGCCGGCCGGCGTAGCCGCCCCACGTAACGCGCATTCGGACGATGGCCGACGAACTCTTCACCCGCTGCCCCGGCTGCAAGACGGTCTTTCGCGTCACCGACGCCCAGCTTGCGCTGCGCGACGGGCAGGTGCGCTGCGGCCATTGCCGGACGGTGTTCAACGGGCGCAACGAGCTGGTCTCGCTCTCCCCGCCGCCGGCGGACGAAGCGCCCGTGGACGACGAGCTGGCGCAGGGCCCGCCGACCGTCACGCTGCGCACGGCGCACGCGCTGGAGCCCCCGCCGCCGGCCGCCGCGACGGCAACGCCGCCGCCTGCGCCCGCCCTCGACTACGACAACCGTTTCGCATGGGACCGCAAGCGCCCGTCGCGCGTGTGGACCGCGCTGGGCTGGGTGACGATTCCGCTGCTCGCCGCGCTCCTGCTGGTGCAGGCCGTGTTCCACTTCCGCGACGCGCTGGCGGCGCACGTGCCGGCCACGAAGCCGGTGCTGACCCGCCTGTGCGGCATCGCGGGCTGCGCGATCCGGCCGCTGCGCGACGTAGCGGCGCTGTCGATCGACGCGTCGGACCTGCAGGCCGATCCCGCGCACCGGGGCCTGCTGATCCTCACCGCCACGATCCGCAACCGCGCGCCTTATCCGATCGCCTACCCGCACCTCGAGCTGACGCTGACCGACGCGCAGGACCAGGTCGTCGTGCGCCGCGCGCTGGCACCGGCGGATTTCGCGAGCGGCACGGCGAACACCGGTGCGGGCATTCCGGCCAACGCCGAGCTGCCGGTGAAGCTTTTCATCGACGCCAGCGCGACGTCGCAGGCGGGCTACCGGCTCTACCTCTTCTTCCCCTGATCGGTGCAGGTGGCGGCAAGCGACGCGCCGGCCCATGGTCCGAACTCGCGCGCATGCACTGATTCGGTGCCCGCCGCGTGCGATAATGCGCCACTCGAGTGCAGAAACCTGAGCCAAGCCCGCCCGCCCGGAGCGGGAATTGCCCAACTAATTGATTTGCCGTGGCTTTTTGCGTGGCATGCTTCTCGCTAAACCTGTTGCGTTGGCTTCCCGCCGAATGAATTGACGCGGGCGAAGAGCCTTGCGCGTTTCGCCCGGTCACGCAGGTTCCTTTCCACCGTTTCACCAGGAGATCCGGATGGCATCACCCGCTGACGTGCTCAAGCTGATCAAGGAAAAAGAGGTCAAGTTCGTCGACCTGCGCTTCACGGACACCCGCGGCAAGGAGCAGCACGTCTCCGTTCCCGCGAAGCAGTTCACCGCGGACAAGTTCGAGTCGGGCCACGCGTTCGACGGCTCGTCGATTGCCGGGTGGAAGGGCATCCAGGCGTCGGACATGCTGCTGATGCCGGACCCGGGCACCGCCAACATCGATCCGTTCATGGACGAAACGACGCTGCTCATCACGTGCGACGTGATCGAGCCGTCCGACGGCAAGGGCTACGAGCGCGACCCGCGCTCGCTCGCGAAGCGCGCCGAGGCCTACCTCAAGTCCTCCGGGATGGGCGACACCGCGTACTTCGGGCCCGAGCCCGAGTTCTTCATCTTCGACGCCGTCGAGTGGTCGGTCGACATGTCGGGCAGCTACAGCAAGGTGTTCTCGAGCGAGGCCGCGTGGTCGTCGGCCGAGAAGTTCGAGGGTGGCAACATGGGACACCGCCCGCCGGTCAAGGGCGGCTACTTCCCGGTGCCGCCGGTCGACTCGCTGCAGGACATCCGCTCGGCCATCTGCCTCGCGCTCGAGGAGATGGGCGTCGAGGTCGAGGTGCACCACCACGAAGTCGCCAACGCCGGCCAGTGCGAGATCGGCACCAAGTTCGAGACGCTCGTCAAGCGCGCCGACTGGCTGCAGATCCTCAAGTACTGCGTGCACAACACGGCGCACGCGTACGGCAAGACGGCGACGTTCATGCCGAAGCCGATCGTCGGCGACAACGGCTCGGGCATGCACTGCCACCAGTCGGTCTGGAAGGACGGCAAGAACCTGTTCGCCGGCGACGGCTACGCGGGCCTGTCCGAGTTCGCGCTCTACTACATCGGCGGCGTGATCAAGCACGCGAAGGCGCTGAACGCGATCACGAATCCGGGCACCAACTCGTACAAGCGGCTGGTCCCCGGCTTCGAGGCGCCGATCAACCTCGCCTACTCGGCGCGCAACCGCTCGGCGGCGATCCGCATTCCGTACGTGTCGAACCCGAAGGGGCGCCGGATCGAAGTGCGCTTCCCCGATCCGACGGCGAACCCGTACCTCGCGTTCGCGGCGATGCTGATGGCGGGCCTCGACGGCGTGCAGAACAAGATCCATCCCGGCGACCCGATGGACAAGAACCTGTACGACCTCGAGCCCGAGGAGGCCGCCAAGGTGCCGCACCCGTGCG
>JAYRNW010000365.1:0-11909 GCA_041911995.1 Casimicrobiaceae bacterium
ACGAAATCCTCGAGGCGCTGACCGACCCGCTCAACAGCATCGTGTCGGCGGTGAAGAGCGCGCTCGAGCGCACGCCGCCCGAGCTCGGCGCCGACATCGCCGAGCGCGGCATGGTGCTGACCGGCGGCGGCGCGCTGCTGCGCGACCTCGACCGGCTGCTGATGGAGGAGACGGGCCTGCCGGTCATCGTCGCCGACGACCCGCTGACCTGCGTGGTCCGCGGCTGCGGCAAGGCGCTCGAGAACATGGAAAAGCTGTCGACGATCTTCACGTCGGACTGATTGTGGGGTCAGAGACGACTTTCGCGCTAAGTGGGGTCAGAGACGACTTTCGCGAGCGCGGCCGTCGGACTGGTTGTGGGGTCAGAGACGACTTTCGCGAGAACGTTGTCTCGGACCGGGGCGACGGTGATCGCGAAAGTCGTCTCTGACCCCACATGATGCGCCACGTTTCCGCCGAGCCGCCGCCGTTCTTCCACCGCGGGCCCTCGCCGCTCGCGCGGCTCGCGTTCTTCGGCCTCATGTCGGTCGCGCTGATGTTCGCCGACACGCGGTTCCGCTATCTCGAAGGCATCCGGCAGGTGACCGCGGTCGCGCTCTATCCGCTGCAGCGCGCCGTGCAGCTTCCCGGCGAGGCGTTCGCGTGGCTCGGCGACTACTTCGCGTCGAAGCGCACGCTGGTCGAGGAAAACGCGGCGCTCAAGGCCGACCTCGTCGCGCACTCGCTGTCGACGCAGGAGTTCGCACGGCTCACCGACGAGAACGCGAAGCTGCGCGCGCTGCTCGAGATGGAGCGGCGCTACGCGGGGTCGGCCACCGCGGTCGAGGTGCTGTACACGGGCCGCGATCCGTTCACGCAGAAGGTGTTCGTCAGCCGCGGCACCGACGCCGGCATTCGCGCCGGCGAGGCGGTCATCGACGACCGCGGCGTCGTCGGACAGGTGACGCGCGTGTTCCCCGCGATGGCCGAGGTGACGCTCGTCACCGACAAGGACCACGCGGTGCCGGTGCGCGTCGAGCGCAGCGGCGTGCGCAGCGTGTTCTTCGGCGCGGGTGCCGGCCGCGCGCCGGAGCTGCGCTTCCTCGCGCCGACGGCGGACATCCGTCCCGGCGACCGGCTCGTCACGTCCGGCATCGACGGCACCTATCCGCCGGGGCTCGCGGTCGCGCAGGTGGAGACCGTCGATCGCGACACGGGGCAGGTGTTCGCACGCATCGCCGTGCGGCCGCTCGCCGGCGCCGACCGCGCGACGCACCTGCTGGTGCTGGGGCAGGCCGCCGCGCTGCCGCCGCGCCCCGAGGAAGCGACCGAGACCGATCCCGCCAGGAAGGGCGGGCGCGGCAAGGGGCGGCGAGGGTAGGCGCATGACGGCGCGACGCGACTCGACATCGGCCGCGGTGTGCGCGCCGCGCACGCGACGGCAGAGGCGCTGACGTGTTCACGCGCGCCGCCGCGCTCACGCCCGCCCGGCCCGAGGAGATCCTCCGGCAGGTCAACCCGTGGTTCATCCTGCTGACGTTCTTCCTGGCGCTGCTCGCGAACATCGCGCCGGCGTCGGGCATCGTGCTCGCGGTCCGGCCCGACTTCCTGGCGCTCGCGATCCTGTACTGGTGCATCCAGGAGCCGCGCTACGTCGGCGTCGGCGCCGCGTGGGCGCTGGGCCTCGTGATGGACGTGGCCGACGCCACGGTGTTCGGCCAGCACGCGCTCGCCTACGCGGTGCTCGCCTACGCGGCCGAGTACTTCCGCCGCCGCGTGCTGCGCTTCCCGCTGTGGCAGCAGGCGCCGCAGGTCGCGGTGCTGCTCGCCGCGTGCGCGGCGCTCATCCTGCTCGTCCGCTTCGTCGGCGGCGCACCGCTGCCGCGGTGGACGTACTTCGTGCCGCCGGTGACCGGCGCGCTGCTGTGGCCGCTGGTGTCGGTGCTGCTGCAGTGGCCGCAGCGCCCGGCGCGCTCGCCGGCGGAGCTGTAGGACGACGGCGATGGCGCGCAGGCGACTCTTCGGCAAGCGCAGGTACGACTACGGCGACCGCAGCTTCGGCGCGCCCGAGGTGCGCAACGCCGAGCGCGAGCTGTTCCTGTTCCGCCGGCGGCTGGTCTTCGCGGGCGTGCTCGCGCTGGTCGCGTTCGGCGGCCTCTTCGCGCGCTTCGTCTACCTGCAGGTGTTCCAGCACGACCACTACCGGACGCTCGCGGAGTCGAACCGCGTCGCGATCGTCCCGATCGTGCCCAACCGCGGCGTCATCACCGACCGCAACGGCGTCGTGCTCGCGCAGAGCTACTCGGCGTACACGCTGGAGCTCACGCCGGCGCGCATCCGCAACCTCGACGCGACGATCGACGAGCTCTCGACGATCGTCGACATCCAGCCGCGCGACCGCAAGCGCTTCCGCAAGCTGCTCGAGGAATCGAAGAACTTCGAGAGCATGCCGTTGCGCACGCGGCTGTCCGACGAGGAGGTCGCGCGCTTCGCGGTCAACCGCTACCGCTTCCCCGGCGTGGACATCAAGGCCCGGCTCTTCCGCCAGTACCCGTTCGGCGAGGTCGCGTCGCACGTGATCGGCTACATCGGGCGCATCACCGAACGCGACCTCGAGCGCATCGCGGGCTGGGAGGAGTCGGCGAACTACAAGGGCTCCGACTACATCGGCAAGGTCGGCGTCGAGCTGTCGTACGAGCGCGAGCTGCACGGCACGACGGGCGTGGAGGAGGTGGAGGTCGACGCCGGCGGGCGCGCCGTGCGCACGCTGTCGCGGACGCCGCCGACGTCCGGCAACAACCTGCGGCTGTCGATCGACATCCGGCTGCAGGAGGCGGCCGAGCGCGCGTTCGGCGACCACCGCGGCGCGCTGGTCGCGATCGAGCCCGCGACCGGCGACATCCTCGCGTTCGTGTCGCGCCCGGGCTACGACCCCAACCTGTTCGTCGAGGGCATCGACCCGGCCAACTGGGAGGCGCTGAACGAGTCGCCGGACAAGCCGCTGCTCAACCGGCCGCTGCGCGGCGCGTATCCGCCCGGCTCGACGATCAAGCCGTTCCTCGCGCTGGGCGCGCTGACGTCGGGCAAGCGCACGCCGCAGTACGCGATCGGCGATCCGGGCTTCTTCCAGCTGCCGGGCTCGTCGTACCGGTTCCGCGACGACAAGCCCGGCGGCCACGGCTCCGTCGACATGTACAAGTCGATCGTCGTGTCGTGCGACACGTACTACTACGTGCTGGCGAGCGAGACCGACATCGACGACACCGCGCGCTTCATGGCGCAGCTGGGCTTCGGGCAGAAGACCGGCGTCGACATCGAGGGCGAGCTCACCGGCGTGTTGCCGTCGCGCGAGTGGAAGCGCACGCGCTTCGCCGGCGAGAAGTACCGCGAGGAGCACCGCAAGTGGTACTTGGGCGACTCCATCTCGGCGGGCATCGGGCAGGGCTACAACGCGTTCACGCCGATGCAGCTCGCGCACGCGATCGCGACGGTCGCCAACGACGGCGTCGCGTTCCGGCCGCACCTCGTCAAGAACATCGTGAACCTGCGCACCGGCGAGGAGCGTTCGGTGGCGCCGCAGCCGACGCACCGGATTTCGTCGAAGCCCGAGCACATCGCTTTCATCCGCAACGCGCTGGTCGGCGTGAACAAGGAAGGCACCAGCGCGCGCGCGTTCGCCGGCGCCGAGTATACGTCGGGCGGCAAGACCGGCACCGCGCAGGTGTTCTCGCTCAAGGGCGAGAAATACACCGCGCACAAGCTCGACGAGCGCCTGCGCGACCACGCGTGGTTCGTCGCGTACGCGCCGGCCGACCAGCCGCGGATCGCGCTCGCGGTGCTGGTCGAGAACGGCGGCTTCGGCGCGCAGGCGGCGGCGCCGGTCGCGCGCGCGGTGCTCGACTACTACCTGCTCGGCAAGAAGGAGCCGGGGCCGACGCTCGTCGCGCCGCCGCGCGAGGGCGAGGACGAAAGCGACTGATGCCGTTTCTGGAGTTTCTCGGCCGGATCTGGGAAGCGCTGACGCGCCGCGTCGACAGCTTCCTGTTCGGCTGTGCGCTCGCGCTGGTCGGCGTCGGCCTCGTGACGCTGTTCTCGGCGGCCGACCAGAGCGCGGCACGCGTCACCAACCAGCTGCTGTCGTTCGGCTTCGCGCTGGTGCTGATGTGGGTGGTCGCCAACCTCCCGCCGCAGACGCTCGCGCGCTCCGCGGTGCCGCTGTACGTGCTGGGCGTGCTGCTGCTGATCGGCGTCGCGCTGTTCGGCGTCGTCGTCAACGGCTCGCGCCGCTGGCTCAACGTCGGCGTCGCGCGCATCCAGCCCTCCGAGCTCATGAAGATCGCGCTGCCGCTGATGCTCGCGTGGTACTTCCAGAAGTTCGAGGGCCGCATCGGCTGGAAGGACTTCGCGATCGCGGCGGTGCTGATCGTCGTTCCGGTGTACCTCATCAAGCGCCAGCCGGACCTGGGCACGGCGCTGCTGATCGCCGCCTCCGGCTTCTACGTGCTGTTCCTGGCCGGGCTGTCGTGGAAGATCATCGTCGGGCTCGCCGTCGCCGGCGGCGCCGCCGGCCCGTTCCTGTGGAGCCACCTGCACGACTACCAGCGCGAGCGGATCCTGACGTTCATCGACCCCGGGCGGGACCCGCTCGGGGCGGGCTACCACTCGACGCAGGCGTCGATCGCGATCGGCTCCGGCGGCGTGATCGGCAAGGGCTGGCTCAACGGCACGCAGACGCACCTCGATTTCCTGCCCGAGCGCCACACCGACTTCATCTTCGCCGTGTTCGGCGAGGAGTTCGGCCTCGTCGGCAACACGGTGCTGCTCGTGCTCTACATGCTGCTGATCGGCCGGGCGATGGTGATCACCGCCAACGCGTCGACGCTGTTCGCGCGCCTGCTCGCCGGCGCCGTCACGCTGATGTTCTTCACGTACGCGTTCGTCAACATGGGGATGGTCAGCGGCCTCCTGCCGGTGGTCGGCGTGCCGCTGCCGCTCGTGTCGTACGGCGGCACCGCGATGGTGTCGCTGTTCATCGGCCTCGGCATCCTGATGAGCGTGCAGGCGCACCGCAAGCTCATCAACACCTAGCGAACGTCTGCAAAAGGCGTTCGTGGCGTCGGTGGACCACGCGATGCCGGCGTTGCGCCTTTTGCAGCCGGCACGGCAACGGCAAGTCAGACGGCCGGCTTGGGGCGGCCCGGCGCCGGCCGCAGGAAGATGCGACGCAAGAACGAGTGTCGCGCGACAGGCTGAGCGCGAGTCCGCGTCTACGTGTGTTGTGCAGACGTTCCCTGGGCGGGACGCGCGCCCCCCGCCGGGCGCTTCAGGCCGGCGGCGCGCCGACCTGCGTCTCGGCGAACACCGGCCCGGTCAGCCCGTTGAACGAGCGTCCGCGCGGATCGCGGCGCTTCATGTAGTCGCGGACGATGTCGAGCGCGCTGCGCTCGCACGGCGGCAGGGCGACGTCGCTCTGACCGACCGGCGTCACGCGCTCGCCCCAGCGGATCACGTGCGTGCAGAACGTGAGGCCGCCGCCGAACGCGGGCGTCAGCAGCAGCCCGCCCGGCCGGACGCGGCCTTCCTCCAGCGCCTCGACCAGCGCCACCGGCACGGTGGCCGCCGACATGTTCCCGTACTTCTGCACGGTCAGGAACACGCGATCCATCGGGATGCCGGCCCGCCGGGCGACGAACTCGATGATGCGCAGGTTCGCCTGGTGCGGCACGACGAGGTCGATGTCCTGCGGCGACTTGCCGCAGCGGGCGAGCGCCTCGACCGCCGACTCGCCCATGCCGTGGACGGCGCGCTTGAAGATCTCCTGGCCGTCGAAGTCCCACAGCGTGTCGCCGTAGCTGACGTCGCCCGCGTACGCGTAGGCGAGCCCGGTGCCGCGGACGCGGAGGATCTGCCGCGCGTCGGCGT
This sequence comes from Casimicrobiaceae bacterium, assembly GCA_041911995.1. Classification (GTDB taxonomy): domain Bacteria; phylum Pseudomonadota; class Gammaproteobacteria; order Burkholderiales; family Casimicrobiaceae; genus VBCG01. Next base: position 5,902 of record JAYRNW010000365.1, read on the forward strand.
AGCACCCGAGCTTCTCGCCCAGCACGCCGCTGGGCGCGTCGGTCGCCTGCAGCACGACGGCGGCGCAGCCGTCGCCGAAGAGCACGGCGACGTTGCGGTTGGTCCAGTCCATGAACGGCGAGATCAACTCGACGCCGATGACGAGCGCGTTGCGGACGACGCCGGTGCGGATCATCGCGGTGGCCGTCGACAGGCCGTACAGGAAGCTCGTGCACGCGGTGTTGACGTCCATTGCCGCGGCGCTGCCGGCGCCGAGCCGGACCGACACGCCCGACGCCGAGTTCGGGATGTATTCGTCGTTCGAGCAGCTGCCGAAGACGATGAGGTCCAGCTCCGACGCGGCGAGGCCGGCGCAGGCAAGCGCGCGCGCGGACGCGACGTACGCGAGGTCGATCCCCGAGACGTGCGCGACGCGGCGCTCGTGGATGCCGGTCCGCTGCGTGATCCACGCGTCGTCGGTGTCGAGGAACGTCGCGAGATCGGCGTTGGACAGCACCGCCGGGGGCATGCACTTGCCCCAGCCGGTGATCGCGGCGTACGTCATGGTCGGCTCCCCCGGAGTGGTCGCGCCGGACCTTGCCGGCCGACTGCCTCTGCCGGCGACCCGGTCGCCACCTCGCAGTCTACGGGATGCGCGGGGATTGCGGCAGGCGGCCGCTTACGGCCGCGCCGCCGGCCGGCGCCGGCGCCGCACGACGCGCCAATACACGAGCGCGTTCAGCGCGACGAACGCGACGCCGAGCGCGACCTGGATGCGTGGCGTCAGGCCTTCCGGGTAGACGATCGGCACGACGTAGTGGTCGATGAATCCGCCGGCATATCCGGCCTCGCCGGCGCGTGCGCGCAACGCGTTCTCGAGCGGCGTCAGCGGACAGAGCGCGCCGGAGAACTCGAGGTACGCGACCCACGCGACCGCCGGCAGGTGCAGCCACGCCCACGCGGCGCGGCGCCACGCGAGCAGGCCGCCGAAGATCGCGAAGACGATGAACGCCGCGTGCACCGCGACTACCGCGTCGGCGAGCAGCCGATCGACCATCGCGGCGCCGCCGCGCGGCTACTTCTTGCCGGAGCGCGCCTTGGTGGCCTTCTTCGGCGGCTCGGCGGACTTCGCTTCGTCGGCGGACGGCTTGTAGTCGCCGATGATGCCCTTCACCGGGCAGATCCCGAACACCGGACACTTCTTGCAGCCGACGGCGATGGCTACGGGGCAGAGGACCATGGCACGAACTCCGGGAGAGCGTCGAAACCCCGATGATGATCGCGTTCGCGGCACCGCGCCAGTGCGGCGCACGGGACGCCGTGGCGCCGCGAAGGCCGCGTCAGTCGACGTCGGCGGCGTGCGGCCCCCCGGCGCGACGGCGCCACAGCCGGAGCAGCACCAGCGCGCCCCACGCGTTGGCCACCGCCAGCAGCGCGAAGCCCGCCCAGTGCAGCATGCGGCCCACGCCGTGCGCGCGTCCGAGCAGCCCGAGGTCGCCCAGCATCTCGATCCAGTCGTGCGGCCCTTCGTCGCCGGTGTACCCGCCCAGCAGCACGAGCTGCGGGTGCAGCGCGTCGTAGGCGTACGGCGCGGCGTCGAGCACGCTGACCGCGAGCCACCAGAGCGCGAGCGACGCGCCGAAGTTGTCGCCGTTCGTGCGCCGCAGCGCCACCAGCGCCACGATCGGCATCAGCCACTGCAGCAGCGTGCCGCCGGCGATGCGCAGGAATTCGCCGAACGGCCAGAAGACCACGTGGCCGGCCTCGTGGAACACGAGGTTGATCGCGTGCGTGAACGAGCCGCCGATCTCGCCGGTCGCGATGTCCAGCGCCCACAGCCGCCAGCCCCAGACGACGAAGAACGCGTACACCGCCGCGCGCGCGACGACGGCGCCCGGCGCCGCGCCGGAAGGCACGGCGAGGAAGCGCTCCCACCACGGCCCGGCGTCGGCCGGCGCGGCAACGTCCGCCGCGACGCGGCGGACCGGCTCGCCGCGCTGGGCGGCCAGGTACTTCGCGAACACGAGGCCGCAGGCCGGACAGGTCTTCGGCGCGGTGCCCGCGTCGAGCTTGTGCCGGCATTTCGGGCATTGCGGAAACATGCGCGGGTCACGGTCGATGGCGCCGGCCCGAGGATACCGGCGCGGCGCGGGGGCGGGAAGCCCCGCCGCGCCCGCGGGCCCGCAGCCCGGTGCGAGGTGCTAAAGTAGGCGGCTCCGGCGCGCGGCCCGCGCGCCGGATGCCGGCCGTTTTCGTCCGCGCGTGGCGGCCCGGATCCGCCGAAGGTGTGCGATGAACTTCCTGTGGCCCCAGTACCTCTGGTTGCTGCTCGTCGTGCCGGTGCTGGTCGCCGCCTACGTCGTGCTGCTGCGCCGGAAGAAGGCCGCCGTCCGCTACGCCGACTTGAGCCTCGTCAAGTCCGCGCTGAGCCCGACGCAGCGCTTTCGCCGCCACGTCCCGCCGCTTCTGTTCCTGCTCGCGATCGTCGCCGTGCTGATCGCGGCGGCGCGCCCGAGCGCGCTCGTCACGCTGCCGTCCGACGCGCGGACGATCATTCTCGCAATGGACGTCTCGCTGTCGATGCGCGCGAACGACGTCGATCCCAGCCGGATCGTCGCGGCGCAGAACGCGGCGAAGGAGTTCGTGAAGGAGCTGCCGAAGGACATCCGCGCCGGCATCGTCACGTTCGCGGGCACCGCGTCCGTCGTGCAGCCGCCCACCCTCGACCGCGACGAGCTGGTGGCGGCGATCGACCGCTTCCAGTTGCAGCGGCACACGGCCATCGGCAGCGGCATCATCGTGTCGCTCGCGACGCTGTTCCCCGACGAGTACTTCGACCTCGAGTCGCTGCTGTTCGGGCGCGGCTTCACGTCGCGCCGCGGCGTGCCGGAGCGCGCCGAGGGCAAGGAGCGGGAGAAGGAGAAGCCGAAGAAGGAGCCGAAGTCGTTCAAGCCGGTGCCGCCGGGCTCGTTCACGTCGGGCGCGATCATCCTGCTCACCGACGGGCGGCGCACCACCGGCCCCGACCCCCTCGACGCCGCGCGCATGGCCGCCGACCACGGCGTGCGCGTGTTCACGGTCGGCTTCGGGTCGGCGGGCGGCAGCGCCGTCGACATCGACGGCATGTCGATCTTCATGCGCTTCGACGAGGAGACGCTCAAGGGGATCGCCGGGCTCACGCAGGCCGAGTACTTCCACGCGGCGTCCGGCGCGGACCTGAAGAAGATCTACGAGGGGCTCAACGTCAAGTTCGCGCTGGAGCGCAAGGAGACCGAGGTCGCGGCGCTGTTCACGGCGGCGGCCGCGCTGCTGGCCGTGCTCTCGGCCACGCTGTCGCTGCTCTGGTTCAACCGGATCGTCTGACGCTTCGCGGCGGCGCCTCGCCGCGCCGCCCCCAGGGAACGCCTCCTATGGGCGGAGGCTATCTAGTATCGAGACCACTTGTGCATCTGGTAGGACAGCGTCGCGGCGCCGACCCACGCGATGCCGACCAGCGGCATTTCCGAGATGAAGGCCCACACCACGGCGTTGACGAGGCACAGCATCACGGCGAAGAGGGTGACGAGGATGTTGGCCATCGCGGTCGGGGGCGAGGCGGGCTTGTGCGCGCCGCTTGCCGCAGTCTACCCGATGCGGGCGGCCGTGCGGGGCGGCGGCGGCCAGTCGGCGCGCAGCAGTCCGTAGACGTCGGAATCCGACACCTCGCCGCCGACGATCCAGCGCTCCCGCAGGTGGCCCTCCCGGCGGAAGCCCAGCCGCGCGAGCGAGCGCGCCGACGCCACGTTGCGCGGGTCGATGTCGGCTTCCAGCCGGTTGAGGTCGAGTCCCGCGAAGGCGTGGCCGACGAACGCGAGCAGCGCCTCGTGCATCAGGCCGCGGCCCCAGTACGGGCGGGCCAGTGCGTAGCCCAGCTCGGCGCGGCGGCTCGCGCGGTGGAAGTGGAACAGCGTGCACGTCCCGATCGGCGTCGCGTCGTCCGCGTGCTCGATCGCGAGCGACAGCACCTCGCCGCTCGCGCGCCCGGCGCGCGCGTCGTCGACGAGCGCGCGCGCCTGCGCGGGGTCGCGCATCGGCGGGCGGCTCCAGTACCGCATGACGACCGGGTCCGAGTAGATCGCATAGAGCGCGTCGGCGTCCGCGTCGTCCATGAAGCGCAGCGACAGCCGCGGCGTCCGCAGCGCCGCATCCGCGAACGGCGCACGCGTCGTGGGGGCCATCGCGCGCCGCCGCGTCAGTCGAGCGAGAACGGCGCGCCGGAACCGGGCGGATGCAGGACCGTGCACGCGTTCCCGGCGCGCTCGCGGCAGGCGGCCGTGAGGTCGGGGAGCAGCCGCGCGCGTGCGAAGAACGGCAGCAGCCGCGCCAGCGTGGCCTCGGGATCCCCGGTCAGCACGTAGATGTTGCGGGCCGCTCCGCGCAGGTCGTGGCCGTCGAGCTCCTCGCCTTCCACCAGCATCTCGAACAGCGCGTCCTCCACCTCGGTCACCTCGTCGACGTCCTCGACGGCGGTGCCGCGGAACTGCAGGATGAGCTGCGCAGCCGCCACCGGTGCGGGGCCTCAGGCGAGGTCGATCGTGCCGTCGAACTTCGCGCGCACCGACAAGCCGGGGAGCTCGAGGGTGACCGTCACCGGAAACGACTCGGTGCCCTCGATGCGCTTGGCGGCCAGCGCGCCCGCCACCGCGCGCTCGATCTCGCGCTGCGAGTTGATGCCGACCATCTTCAGGAACTTGCGGATGCTCAGGTTGAAGGTCTCTTCGTTCATCGTGGGCTCCCGTGCGGAGGTCGAGAAGCAGCGTGCGGCGGCGCGGCCGGCGGCGCGGCGCGCAGCCGCCACGCGACGAGCGCCCACGCCGCGAACGGCACGGCGAACAGCCCGTGCGGCGCGACGGCTTCCGGCCAGAACTCGATCTCGAGCAGGACCGCCGCCGCGAGGCCCGCCACGCAGACCGCGATCGTCGCGAGCCGCGTCCGGGGACCCGCGTCGCGCACGCGGCCGGCCGCGAGCGCATGCGCGGCGACGATGCCGGCGGTGAACGCGGCGTAGAGCACGACGAGGTGCACGCCGTAGCCTGCGAACATCCGCCGGTACCAGCCCTGCGTCGCGATCGAGTACAGGATGTAGGCGAGCGCGCCGACGGCGAGCAGCACGCCCGGTGCGGAAACCAGCGCCGCGATTCCGATCGCGATGCGCCTGCCGATGCGCATGCGTCGCCGCCCGGCCCGTTACGCGGCCGACCTGACGTTGACGAGCACGTTGACGGCGAACAGCACGAGCCCGGCGAGGACGGCGGTGGCCCCGATCTCCACGACCGGCAGCGCGGCTGCGATCCCCGACAGGAACGCGGCCAGGCCGCCCATGAACACGGGCAGCGCGAGGTTGTGCACCCAGAAGTGGATGCGCGCGAGGCGCGTGGTCGCCGCCGCCGGGTACAGGTGGTAGACGAGGCCGGCCAGGGCGAGCGTCGCCCAGCCGAGCAGTCCCACGTGCGCGTGCACCGGCGCGAGCGCGAAGTTCTGCGCGATGCCCATGCCGAGCCCGAGCGTGGCACCGATCACGAGGTAGACGACGGCGATCCTGACGAAGTTCACGGCCACGGCGTTCTCCTGTCGAGGGTGGATCGGCGGCGCGGCAAGCGGCGGCCGCCCGCAGGTTACCGCAAACCGCGCGCGCGGCGAAGCGCGGCGGCGCGCGTCACGCCGGCGGCGCGACGCCTTCCATCGCCACGACGGCCGACCGCGCGCAGCGCTTGCGCAGCGCGAGCAGCGGCCGGTATTCGGGCGAGTCGTACCAGCGCTTCAGCGCCGCCATGTCCGGGAATTCGAGGACGACGGCGCGCTTCGGCGACCAGTCGCCTTCGAGGGTCTCCGTCGCGCCGCCGCGCACGAGGAAGCGGCCGCCATACGCGTCGACCGTCGCCTGCACGCCCTTGCGGTATTCGTCGTAGCCGGCGCGGTCGATGACCTCGACGTCGGCAACCAGGTAGGCGGGCATCGGTGCTCTCCTTGTCGGGAAATCGGGGACGGTA
>JAYRNW010000366.1:0-5236 GCA_041911995.1 Casimicrobiaceae bacterium
CGCGCTGCGGCCTCCTTGGACGGGCACACCATGCCGACATCAGCGTGTCGGCCGCCGCCCTCGCGCGCGGACGCCCTCTGCGAGCCTTGGCTTCGCCCCGCGCGCGAGGACGGCTCCAGGGGCAGCGAGCGAAGCGAGCGTGGGGGTCGTTCATTGGTCGGTGAGAAAGCGCGCGGCACCGCGGGCGAGGAAGTCGTCGGCCAGCGCGATCCCGAGCGCGTCGGCGCCCTCGGCGTCGGCGACCTCGGCGTCGACCTCGCCGCGCAGCACGTCGTCGCCGGTGCGCGCGGCGAGCAGCCCGCGCAGCCACAGCGCGCCCTCCTCCCACTCCGCGTAGCCGGCGAGCGGCGTGTGGCAGCTGCCGCCGAGCGCGCGCGAGAACGCGCGCTCCGCCGCCGTCGCCAGCGTCGTCGCGCGGTCGGCGAGCGCCGCGAGCGCGGCGACGAGGTCGGGACGGTCGCTGCGGCACTCGATCGCGAGCGCGCCCTGCCCCGGCGCCGGCAGGCTCTCGTCGGGCTCGAGCAGCGACGCGATGCGCGCGCCGAACCCCAGCCGCTTCAGCCCAGCGGCCGCGAGGATGATCGCGTCGTAGCGGCCTTCGTCGAGCTTGCGCAGCCGCGTGTTGACGTTGCCGCGCAGCGGCTCGATGACGAGCGAAGGGAAGCGCTCGCGCAGCTGCGCCTCGCGCCGCAGGCTCGACGTGCCGACGATCGCGCCGGCCGGCAGCTCGGACAGCCGCGTGCAGCGCTCGGAGACGAACGCGTCGCGCGGGTCCTCGCGCGCCGCGACGGCCGCGAGCGTGAAGCCCGGCGGCATCTCCATCGGCACGTCCTTCAGCGAGTGCACGGCCAGGTCGGCGCGCCCTTCCGCCATCGCGACCTCGAGCTCCTTGATGAAGAGCCCCTTGCCGCCAATCGCCGTCAGCGGCTGGTCGAGGATGCGGTCGCCCTGCGTGGTCATGCCGAGCAGCGTGATCGAGCTGCCCGGGTAGAGCATGGCCAGCCGCGCGCGGACGTGCTCCGCCTGCCAGAGCGCGAGCGCGGATTCGCGCGTCGCGATCGTCAGTCGGCGTGGCGCGTGCGCGGGAGGCATCGGGGCGGCGGAGAGCGGGACGGGAGTGCGCGGCGACCGCGCGGCGATCGCACCGCGCGCGACGAGGCGAAAAATTCTAGCACGGCCCGCCGAAGCTTCCGGACGCGAGCGGCCGGCGCCGGAACCATCCGGTCAGCGCGATCCGCGTGCGCGCGGCCGGCAGCACCTCGTGCTCGAACGCGTCGGCCCGGAACGCGACCAGCGTGCCGCCCTCGGGCAGCACGTCGAGCGTCGTCGCGGCGTCGACGTACAGGCGCAGCGCGCCGCCGTCGGCGCGCCGCCACCGCTCGTTGAGATACACGATGCACGACAGCGCGCGCGTGTCGTCGTCGCGGAAGCGGTCGAGGTGCCGCGCGTAGAACCCGCCCGGCGGATAGAGCGCGTAGTGCCCCTCGAACCCGACGAGGCCCATCATCAGCGCGCGGTTGCACGCGACGCGCAGCGCGGCGAGCCACGCGAGTGCGTCGCCTTCCGCCGGATCGTCGGACCGCTCGGGGAGCCAGCGGATGCGGTCACCGCGCACGTCGTCGTGGCGCCCGAGGCCCGCACCTCTGCCGACGCGCGCCGGCGCGAGTTCGCCTGCAGCGTCGAGCGCCAGCGCACGCACGCGCAGCGCGGCGACGGTCGCCTCCGGCAGCGCCCCGGCGACGACGGCGTAGCCGCGTTCCGCGATGCCGGCGACGGCGGTCGCGACCGCGTCCGCGGCAAGCGCAGCGCCGCCGCTCACTTCGCCGCGGCGTCCGCCTGCATCATGCCGAACAGGTTGCCCTCGGTGTCCTTGCCGTACGCGAGCCAGCCGACGGTGGGGATCGGCATCTTCGGCAGCGCGACGCTGCCGCCGGCGCCGGTCAGCTTCGCGAGCATCGCATCGAGGTCGCCGACGCCGACCGTGCAGACGAAGGCGTTGACGGCCGCCATCGCGGCCGGCGCGTCGCCGCGCCGCGGCAGCAGGCCGCCGTCGATGCCCGGCTCGCCCTGCTCGCCGGTCGTCACCAGCCAGTACGGCTCGTTCCCCCATTGCGCGAACTTCCAGCCGAAGAGCTTCGTGTAGAAGTCGATCGCGCGCTGCGGGTCGGCTGCGTGAATCTCGAAGTGGATCGGGCGCGGCATGGCGGGCCTCCGGTCGGGGACAGGGCGGCTATCATAGCGCCGGCCACCACGACCGGACTCCCATCATGCGCATCCTGATCACCGGCGGCGCCGGCTTCCTCGGCAACCGCCTCGCCCGCCGGCTGCTGGAGCTCGGCACGCTGACCGACGCCCGCGGCCGGCAGCGACCCATTGCCGCGCTGACGCTGCTCGACGTCGTGCCGGCCAATCTTCCTGCCGATCCGCGCGTGTCGGCGATCACCGGCGACCTCGCCGACCCCGCCGTCGTCGCGCGCGCGCTGCCGCCGGACACCGACACCGTGTTCCACCTGGCGGCCGTCGTCAGCGGCCAGGCCGAGGCCGACTTCGACATCGGCATGCGCGTGAACCTCGACGCGACGCGCGCGCTTCTCGAGCGCTGCCGCACGCTGACTGCGCCGCCGAAGTTCGTGTTCGCGAGCTCGCTCGCCGTGTTCGGCGGGCCGCTGCCGGACCCGGTGCCGGACGGCGCGCCGCTGACGCCGCAGGCGTCGTACGGCATGCAGAAGGCGGTCGGCGAGCTCCTGGTCTACGACATGACGCGCAAGGGCTTCATCGACGGCCGCTCGCTGCGGCTGCCGACGGTCACCGTGCGGCCGGGCAAGCCGAACAAGGCCGCGTCGTCGTTCGCGAGCGGCATCGTGCGCGAGCCGCTCGCCGGTGTCGACGCGCCGTGCCCGGTCGCGCCGACGACGCGGATGTGGGTGACCTCGCCGCGAACCGTGATCGACAACATCGTCGTCGGCCACGAGGCGCCCGCCTCGGCGTTCGCGCACACGCGTTCGATCAACGTGCCGGGCATCTCGGTGGCCGTCGGCGACATGGTGGCCGCGCTGCGCGAGGTCGCCGGCGCGGCCGTGGCCGACCGCGTGAAGTGGCAGTTCGACCCGGCGATCGACCGCATCGTGTCGACGTGGCCGGCCAACTTCGCGCCGGTGCTGGGCCCGGCGCTCGGCATGCGGGCCGACGCCGACTTCGCCGGCATCATCCGCGCGTACATCGCCGACGACATGCCGCGGCCGGCGTAGCGGCCGCCCCGGCGCCTGCCGCGCCGCGCGCCCGCTTGTCCACGGCGGCCGCCGGCCTATAATCGGCGGCCTGCGGTCAGGAACAACAACCATCGAGGGCGGTCTTTGCGGCACCCGCACCCGACAACGAGGAGGAGCTTGCCCATGTTGCGTCCGCCATTCCTGGTCGCGCTCGTCGCGGCCGCCGCGTCGGCCTCCGCGCTGGCTGCCGACATCCGCGTGCAGTGCTATTCGGACGGCAACGAGTGCGAGGTGACCGCCGATCTCGCCAAGCGCTTCGAGGCGCGCAACCCCGGCACGAAAGTGATCATCGACAAGGTCCCGTACAAGGCCGTCGTCGAGACGCTGCCCGTGCAGCTTGCGGCGGGCGAAGGCCCGGACATCGCGCGCGTCACCGACCTTGGCGGGCTCAACAAGTTCTACCTCGACCTGACGCCGCTGCTCGGCGCCCGCGCGAAGTACTGGGAGGACAACTTCGGCCCGACCCTCAAGTGGCTGCGCGGCGGCCCCGCGGACAAGGGCATCTACGGGATGATGACGCAGCTCACCGTCACGGGCCTCTTCGTCAACAGGACGCTGTTCGAGCAGGCGAAGGTGCCGTTGCCCGGCCCGACGGCGACGTGGGACGACTGGATGGAGGCGACGCGCAAGGTCGCCACGGCGACGAAGACGCCGTACGCGATGGCGATGGACCGCAGCGGCCACCGCTTCGCGCCGCTCGCGGTCGCGTCGGGCGCGAAGATCTTCGATGCCAAGGGCAGTCCGGTCGTCGACGACGGCTACAAGGCGGCGGCGACCAAGTTCGTCGACTGGCACAAGGCCGGCCTGATGCCGAAGGAAGTCTGGGGCGGCGTCGGCGGCTCGCAGTACCGCGACGCGTTCGAGGAGTTCGCGAACGGCCGCGTCGTCGCGTACTACTCGGGCAGCTGGCAGCTGCGCCGGATGGACACGCAGGTCACGAAGTCGTTCGACTGGACCGTCGTGCCGGCGCCGTGCGGCCCCGGCGGCTGCACGGCGATGCCCGGCGGCGCGGCCTTCGTCGCGCTGAAGCGCACGAAGGCGCCCGCCGACGTCGCGAAGTTCCTCGACTTCCTCGCGAGCGACGACGTCTACCGCGAGTACATGGCGCGCACCGAGAACATCCCGGCGCACGCCGCCGTGGCCAAGGCAGGCGTCAACTACGACGTGTCGCCGAACGTGAAGACGGCGCTCGCGACGTTCGTCGGCGACGTGCCCAAGATCGCGCCGGCGAACTACGAGCTGCAGGGCTACCGGTTGAACCGCGCCGTGTTCCTGCCGACGGCGCAGCGGCTGGGCCAGGCGGTCGCCGGCGAGATGAGCGCCGACGACGCGCTGAAGCGCCTCGCGCAGGACATGGACGAGCAGGTGAAGGCGGCGTCCAAGTAGCCGCCGCCGGTCCGCCCCCCGGGGCGGACGATCGCCGGAGGGCGACCGCGTGACCGATTGGAAGGCCCTCGCCGCCGCGCCCGTCGCGGCGGCGTTCCGCGCCGTCGAGGGACCGTTCCGCGCCGTGCAGCGCGCGTTCGGCATCGCGCCGATGCCCTGGCTGTTCCTCGCGCCGAACCTCGTCATCTTCGGCGTCTTCACGTTTCTGCCGCTCGTCATCAACTTCTACTACGCCTTCACCGGCGGCGTGGAGCTCTACCCGTCCGAGCGCCCGTTCACCGGGATGGAGAACCTCGCGACGCTGTTCGACTGCGGCAACCACTTCGACCCGTCGACGTGCCGGAAGGACCTGTTCTGGCGCGCGATCTGGAACACGGCGAAGTTCTCGGCGCTGCAGGTCGCGCTGATGGTGCTCTTCAGCGTGGTCACCGCGCTGGTGCTCAACCGCAAGGTGATCGGCCGCGGCTTCTGGCGCGGCGTCTACTTCTACCCGGTGCTGCTATCGCCGGTCGTCGTCGCGCTGATCTGGAAGTGGATCCTGCAGCGCGAAGGCGTGCTCAACGCCGTCGTCGCCGCCGCCG
>JAYRNW010000367.1:0-9821 GCA_041911995.1 Casimicrobiaceae bacterium
CCAGAGGACGCCGACGACGCGCGCGCCGTTCATCCGCGCGGCGCGCACGTCGTGCGCCCGGTCGCCGATCAGCACGGCACGCGCGGCGTCGAAGCGCTCGGTCGCCGCGATGTGCGCGACGAGCTTCACCTTGTCGTCGAGGCGGCCGGCCAGGTCGGCGCCGTAGACGGCGTCGAGGTGCTCGGACAGCCCGAAGAGCTGCACGATCCGGCGCGCGTACGGCTCGGGCTTGGCCGTGCACAGGAACATGCGCGCGGGGCCGCTCGCCAGTTCCGCGAGCACGTCGGCGACGCCGTCGTAGACGACGTTTTCGCGCCAGCCGACGTCGCTGTAGCGCTCGCGGTAGTGCGCGATTGCCTGCTCGATCAGCTCCGCGTCGGTCGTGTCGAGCAGCCACGCGAACGACTCGCGCAGCGGCGGCCCCATGCAGCGGCGCAGCGTGGCCTCGCCAGGGACCTCGACGCCGAGGCGGTCGAGCGCGTGCGCGATCGACCGCGCGATGCCGGTGAAGTTGTCGGTCAGCGTGCCGTCGAGGTCGAACAGCAGCGTGGTGTCGGCGCCGGTCATCGCACCCCCGGCCCGCGCAGCAGCCGGATCCGGTAGTCGACGAGCGCGCCCTGCTGGCCCGCCTCCCACCGCAGGCAGTAGCGGCGGTCGATCTGCGCCTGGAACACGCCGGCGAACTCCTGCACGTCGTCGCGCGAGACGGGCGACACGAACGTGATGCCCTCGCGGTAGTGGATCTGGAACGCGACGGGCGCCTTCGCCTCGAACCGGAAGTCGAGCCGGTCGCCGGCGACCAGGTCCGCGCATTCCTCGTGGACCTCGTAGGGGGCGATCGCGAACTCCGTCGCGACCTTCGGCACGTCGGGCGCGATCGTGGGGGCCGCGCAGCCGGCCGCCGCGAGCGCTGCGGCCAGCGAGATCCGGCGCGCCGCGTGCGCGCTCACGACGTGCGCGCGCGCGGGCCCAGGTGCCGGCGCCGCAGCGCGCGCCAATCTTCGGCGAGCATCGCGAAGCGCACGTGGTCGCGCCAGCGGCCGGCGATCTTGACGTAGCGCCGCGAGTAGCCTTCGCGCGTGAACCCGACGCGCTGCGCCAGCGCCAGCGAGCGCGCGTTGGTCGGCTGGATGTTGACCTCGACGCGGTGCAGCGCGAGGCGGCGGAACGCGACGTCGAGCGCGAGCGCCATGCCCTCGGTCATGTAGCCGCGGCCGGCGAACGGCGCGAACGCGAAGTACCCGAGGTACGTGCTGCGGAACGCCCCGTGCACGATCTCGGAGAAGTTGAACGTGCCGACGAGCGCGTCGTCCTCGCGGCGGAACGCGAGGAAGCCCGCGTGCGTCGGCGCGGCGCCGCGCGGCGCGAAGCGCCGGACGTAGGCGGCGAAGCGGGCGGCCGTCTCGGGCGGCCGCGTCCAGCGGCCGTGCAGCGCACGGCTCGCCTTCGCCGCTGCGACGTACGCCGCGACGTCGCCGGCGCGCGGCGGCCGCAGGTAGACGCGCGGGCCCATGACCGTGGCCGCGGAGGGACGCGTTGGCATAATGGCGATTTTACTCGACGCGCGGGGACGGCCGGTCATGGCGGCATGGGTGGAGGGGCGGGTCGCCGGGAAACGGCAATGGACGCGGTCGCTGCTGTCGCTGCAGGTGACGGCGCCGGAGGTGACGTTCGTCGCCGGGCAGTTCGGGAAGCTCGCGCTGCCCGCGCCGGCCGGGAGCACGGAGCCGATGGTCGGGCGGCCGTACTCGTTCGTGAACCCGCCGGGCAGGCAGCCGCACGAGTTCTATTTCATCGTCGTGCCCGAGGGCCCGCTGACCCCGCGGCTCGCCGCGCTCGCGGCCGGCGACCCGGTGTGGCTGGCGCCGCGGGCGAACGGCTTCTTCTGCGTGGACGAGGTGCCGCCCGCCGACGTGCTGTGGTGCCTTGCCACCGGCACGGGGATCGGCCCGTTCCTGTCGATCCTGCGCACGGATGCGCCGTGGACGCGGTTCCAGCGTGCCGTGCTCGTGCACGCGGTCCGGCACGGCGACGAGCTCACGTACCGCGACGAGGTCGCCGACATCGGCCGCGCGCACGCCGGCGCGTTCGCGTACGTGCCGATGGTGAGCCGCGACGCGCATCCCGGCGCGCTCGCCGGACGCATCCCGGCCGCCATCGACGACGGCCGGCTCGAGGCGCGCGCGGGCGTCGCGCTCACCGCGGAGAACGCACAGGCGATGCTGTGCGGGAACCCGGCGATGGTCGACGACACGCAGAAGGTGCTCGCGGCGCGCGGCATGCGCCGGCACCGGCGCAAGGAGCCGGGGCACGTCACCGTGGAAACGTACTGGTGAGCCGCGGCGCCGCGCGCCGCCAAGGCGGCGTCGACTCGCCGTACGCGTGGTTCCGCCTCGTCGTCGCGATGACGCTGTCGACGGTCGGCGGTGTCGGCATGTGGTCGGTGGTCGTCGCGCTGCCGGCCGCGCAGGCGGCCTTCGGCGTCGCGCGCGGCGACGCGTCGCTGCCGTACACGCTGACGATGCTGGGCTTCGGCGTCGGCAGCATCGCGATGGGGCGGCTGTCGGACCGCTTCGGCATCATGGTGCCGGTGCTCGCCGGGACGCTCGCGCTCGGCGCCGGGTACGCGGCCGCGGCGGCGTCCGCGAGCCTCTGGCAGTACGCGCTCGCGCACGGCGCGCTGATCGGCTTCGGCAGTGCGGCGACGTTCGCGCCGCTGCTCGCGCACACGTCGCTGTGGTTCGAGCGCCGCCGCGGCATCGCGGTGGCCGTCTGCGCGAGCGGCAACTACCTCGCGGGGACGGTCTGGCCGCCGGTCGTCCAGCACTTCATCGAGGTCGCCGGCTGGCGCCCGACGTTCTTCGGGATCGCCGTGTTCTGCGTGGCGACGATGCTGCCGCTGGCGCTCTTGCTGCGACGGCCGCCGCCGCACCACGACACGGGCGGCGCGGGCGCGGCCGCGGGACCCGGGCGCGCCGGCGCGCTCGGCCTGTCGCCGCGCGCGCTGCAGGCGCTGCTCGCCACGGCCGGCGTGGCGTGCTGTGTCGCGATGTCGATGCCGCAGGTGCACCTCGTCGCCTACTGCGGCGACCTGGGCTACGGCGCGGCGCGCGGCGCGCAGATGCTGTCGCTGATGCTGGCGTTCGGCGTCGTCAGCCGCCTCGCGTTCGGCGTGATCTGCGACCGCATCGGCGGCCTGCGCACGCTGCTGCTGGGGTCCGCGCTGCAGTGCGTCGCGCTCTTGCTGTTCCTGCCGTTCGACGGGCTCGTGTCGCTCTACGTCATCTCGGCGCTGTTCGGGCTGTTCCAGGGCGGCATCGTGCCGTCGTACGCGATCATCGTGCGCGAGTATTTCCCGGGCCGCGAGGCGGGGGCGCGCGTCGGCGTCGTGATCACGGCGACGCTGTTCGGCATGGCGCTCGGCGGCTGGATGTCCGGCGCGATCTTCGACGCCACCGGCTCGTACCGGGCCGCGTTCGTGAACGGCATCCTGTGGAACCTCGCGAACCTCGCGATCGCGTCGTGGCTCCTGCGCCGCGCGACGCTGCGCCTCGCGGCGGCTTGACGCGGCGGGGTGGCGACGCGCGGGGTCCGGCGTATCCTAGAAGCATCGCAACGCACGGGGAGGCGACGATGGCCACGAGGAAGACGAGCGCAGGCAAGCGGACCCGGACGGCGGTGCAGGCGGTCGCGCCGGCCGCCGGCGAGCCCGCAGCGAGCGAATCGCCGCTGCTCGGCGTCGCGCGGCAGGTGCGCGGCTGGACGGATTCGGTGCTGGGGATCGCGGGCGCGGCGGCGGACGTGTCGCTCAACGCGGCGAAGGCGATCCTCGTGCGCCCCGAGCAGCGCGCGGCGCTCGAGAAGGCGGGGACCGTGCTGCGCGGCATGCGCGAGGCGGCCGGCATGAGCGTGAAGGAGGTCGGCGAGGCGATCAACCTCAAGGATCCGTCGCTGCTCGAGCTCGTCGAGAACGGCAAGGTCGCGCTGCCGTTCGAGATCATTTTGCGGCTCGCGTCGGTGCTGGGCCGCAACGACCCGATCTCGTTCGTCATGCGCTTCACGCGCTCGTACAACCCCGACGTGTGGCGCACGCTCGAGAACCTCGGGATCGGCCGGTTCGCCGTGCAGGCGGGCCGCGAGCGCGAGTTCGCGAACATCTACCGCGGCAGCGACGCCGTGCGGCGGCTCTCCGACGACGAGTTCGCCGCGCTGCTGTCGTTCATCAAGGCGGCGTTCGAGATGGCGCTCGCGTTCCGCGGCGCGAAGCCCGCACCGGCGCGCGGCGCGGCGCGCCGGCCGGCCGCCACGGCGAAGTGACGCGACGGGCGCCGGTCAGTCGGCCAGCGTCCGCGTCACCGTCTCGGTCACGTCGGGCGACAGGCCCGGGGCGGCCGCGATGCGCTGCAGCGCCGCCTGCATGAGACCGCGCCGCGGCTCGGCGAAGCGCTTCCACAGGTTGAACGCGCCGGCGACGGTCGCCGCGAGCTGCGGGTTCGTCGCGTCGAGGGCGAGCACCTGGTCGGCGGCGAACGCGTAGCCGCCGCCGTCGGCCGCGTGGAAGCGCGGGAAGTTGCGCAGCGCGAACGCGCCGACCAGCGAGCGCACGCGGTTGGGATTGCGCGTGTTGAAGCGCGGGTGGCCGAGCAGCGCGCGCACGCGCGCGAGCGCGTCGTCGCGCGCCGCGGTCGCCTCCAGCGCGAACCACTTGTCGAGCACCAGCGGCTCGTCGCGCCACTTCGCCTCGAAGCGGGCGAACAGCGCGTCGCGCTCCGCGGACGTCCCGTCGCGCAGTGCGGCGAGCGCCGCGAACGTGTCGGTCATGTTGTCGGCGGCGTCGAAGTGGGCGACGGCGAGCGCGCGTCCCGCCGCGTCGCCCGTGCCCGCGAGGTAGCGCAGGCAGGCGTTGGCGAGCCGGCGGGCGCCCGCCTGCGCCGGCGTCGGCGCGTAGGGCGCGCGGACGCGGCGCGCGGCGTACGTGCGCTCGAACCCGGCACGCAGCGTGCGCGCGAGATCGCGCACGACGAACTCGCGCGCAGCCACGATGCCGTCGACGTCGATGCGCTCGCGCAGCGTGGCGAGGTAGCCCAGGTCGGGCGGCGTGAGCGCCAGAGCGAGCAGCGCCGGATCGCTCGCGAGGTCGTCCAGCAGCGCGCCGACGACGCGCACGAGCGGGCGCGGCAGCGCGAGCGGCGCCCCGCGCCCGGCGTCGCCGGCAAGCGCCAGGATCGCGTTGGCGTAGCAGCGCTGCGCGGCGTCCCAGCGGTTGACCGCGTCGCTGTCGTGCGCGGCGAGGAACGCGAGCTCGTCGCCGGTGTACGGGTACTCGACGCGCACCGGCGCCGAGAAGCCGCGCAGCAGCGAGGGAACGGGCGGGGCGTCGACGCCGGCGAAGCGGAACGACTGCCGCGCCTCGCGCACGTCGAGCACGCGCGTCGTGCCGAGCGGCGCCGCCTCGCCTTCGAGCCGCAGCGGGATGTCGCGGCCGTCGGCGTCGACCAGGCCCACGGCGAACGGGACGTGGAACGGCAGCTTGTCCGGCTGCCCCGGCGTCGCGGGCGTGCGCTGCGCGACGTCGAGCGTGAACGTGCGCGTCGCCGCGTCGTGCGCGCCGCGCACGTCCAGCGTGGGCGTGCCCGCCTGGCCGTACCAGCGCCGGAACTGCGCGAGGTCGACGCCGCTCGCGTCCTGCATCGCCTGCACGAAGTCGTCGCAGGTGACCGCCATGCCGTCGTGCCGCTCGAAGTAGAGGTCCATCCCGCGGCGGAAGCGCTCGGGCCCGAGCAGCGTGTGCTGCATGCGGATGACCTCGGCGCCCTTCTCGTAGACGGTCGACGTGTAGAAGTTGTTGATCTCGAGGTATTCGTCCGGCCGCACGTTGTGCGCCATCGGCCCGGCGTCCTCGGGGAACTGCTCGCGGCGCAGGAACTCGACCGCGGAGATGCGCTCGACGGCGCGCGAGCGCAGGTCGGCCGAGAACTCCTGGTCGCGGAAGACCGTCAGGCCTTCCTTCAGCGACAGCTGGAACCAGTCGCGGCAGGTGACGCGGTTGCCGGTCCAGTTGTGGAAGTACTCGTGGCCGACGACACCCTCGATGGCGGCGTAGTCGTCGTCGGTCGCGCTCGCCGGGTCCGCGAGCACGAGCCGGCTGTTGAAGATGTTGAGCCCCTTGTTCTCCATCGCGCCCATGTTGAAGTCGTCGGCGCAGAAGATCATGAAGGCGTCGAGGTCGTACTCGCGGCCGAAACGCTCCTCGTCCCAGCGGAACGCGAGCTTGATCGAGTCCATCGCGTGCCGGCAGCGTGGCAGGTTCGCCGGCGTCGAGTAGATCTTCAGCGCGACCTCGCGGCCGGAGCGGGTCGTGTACGCGTCCTCGAGCGCGGCTAAATCGCCCGCGACCAGCGCGAACAGGTAGGAGGGCTTCGGGAACGGGTCGTGCCACGTCGCGAAGTGCCGCCCGTCGGGCAGCGCCCCCTGCGCGACCAGGTTGCCGTTGGACAGCAGCACCGGGTACGCCGCGCGGTCGGCGCGCAGCGTCACCGTGTAGCGCGCCAGCACGTCGGGCCGGTCGGGGAAGTGCGTGATGCGCCGGAACCCCTCGGACTCGCACTGCGTGCAGAACACGCGCGACGAGACGTACAGCCCTTCGAGCGACGCGTTGCGCGCGGGCGCCGTGCGCGACCGGACGATCAGCGTCCCGGCCAACGGGGGGTCGAGCACCGTGAGCGTGCCGGCCGCGAAGACGAGCCGCGCCGCCGGGAGCGCGGCGCCGTCCAACTCGACGCGCACGTCGTCCTGCTGCTCGCCGTCGAGGACGAGCGGCGCCGCGACGTCCGCGGCGGCCGCGTGCGGATTGCGGCGGAATGCGAGGCGCGCCGTGACGAGGGTCGCGTCCGGGTCGAGGTCGAACTCGAGGTCGACCGCGTCGACCAGGAACGCCGGCGGCCGGTAGTCGAGGCGGCGCTTCGTGGCCGCGCCGCTGTCGCGGGGCAGCATGGCCGAACGGCCTATTTCACGTCGATCAGCTCGACGTCGAAAATGAGCGTCGAGTTGGCCGGAATGATGCCGCCGACCGCGCGGTCGCCGTAGGCCAACGCCGGCGGAATGACGAGCGTGCGCTGGCCGCCGACCTTCATGCCGGCCACGCCGTCGTCCCAGCCCTTGATGACCTTGCCGGCGCCGAGAAAGAAGCCGAACGGGACCTGGCGGTCGCGGGAGCTGTCGAACTTTGTACCCTTCTTGTCGGGCTTCGTCGGGTCGTAGAGCCAGCCCGTGTAATGGACGAGCACCGGCTTGCCGCTGACGGCTTCGGCACCAGTACCTTGTTTCGTATCGATTTTCTGAAGTTCTGTCGGCATGGCATCCAACTTGCTAGTTGTTGGGGTGGAAGGGGCGTTCGCGGGCGCTTGCGCGTGGGCACCATGAGATGTGGTGAACAATGCGCCCGTGACGACGAACGCCGGCAATGCCGCGGCGAGGCAGCGCAGCGCAACTCGGCGTGCGGTCGCGGGGGCGTGGAAGGGACGTGGCATCGACAGGTCTTTCGGTCAAGGAGGTTGCGACGGCAACGGGTGCGGCGCAGGGGCGCGCCGCGGCGAAACGCATTGTAGCGGACGGACCTGCCGCTTTTGCGCGGCTGCCGGATTTCGTCTATAAATGAAGACCCCTCGACGATTCGGCGCGCTGTCCGCGGCGGGCCGTCCCACAAGGACGGCACAGCGCGGGCGCGATGCGCGCACCCGTCACTAGCGAGGCGCAATGTTCGGTTTTCTGACGTCCGGAGCCAAGGAAGTCGCGGATCCGCTGGTTTCCGCGAAATCCGTGTCGGGCTGGCTGCGCCAGTTGCCCGCGCTCGACGTCATCGGCCGGCAGCAGCAGGCGATGCACGCGTTCGACGCGATGCGCCAGTCGCGCAAGCCCGTGGATTTCGCGCGCGTGCAGGCCATCGAGCTGCTCGACGCGGCGCTCGGCGCCGACCGCCGGCAGCTCATCAAGCAGTACGTCGAGAACTACGACACGTCGACCAAGCTCGCCGAGCGGATCTGGCAGGCGATCTACGACCTGTCGCAGGGGTTCATCTACGCGTACCACAGCGCGCTGGAAGAGGCGCTGCAGCAGGACGGCCACACGCGGTGGAAGCCGTACGCGCCGCTGCTGTTCGGGCGGCTCGTCCACTACTACGGCACCGACGCGAAGCTGCGCGTGTTCCGCTTCGAGCGCTGGATCCCGGCCAAGTGGATGGAGCTGCACCGCACGTACCTGCGGGCGTCGGAGCTCGGCATCGACCGCGTGCCGGCGGTGCTGCCGAGCGCCGGGCCGAACGCGACGCAGTGGACGGTGGAGCAGGAATACCTGTACGTGCTGCTGATCCACCAGCTCAACGCCGGCAACATGTCGCCGCCGCAGCTCGACTGGGCGATGTCGCAGCTGCGCGCGTGGAGCCGCCGGCTGCAGCTCGACGCGGTGCCGCGCTCGCCGGAGGGCTTCTTCGTCGACGTCGCCGGCAAGTCGGGCCTCGGGCGGCGCACCGGCAACGACTCGGGGTCGATGCTGCGCTACCTCGACACGACGCCGCTCGCGGAGTCGCTCGAGCGCGCCATCGCGGCGCTGCGCCAGGCCGAAACGACCGACCAGGGCCCGGCCGGCCCGATCAACCAGCTGCGCGTCGCGATTCTCGAGAAGGTGGCGCCGTCGGTGTCGCCCAACCTCAACGCCGAGCTGCGGCGCGACCCGCGCATCGCGTGCGCGGTGGCCGCGAAGGTGCGCATCGGGCTGTCGCGGGTCTGCCACGAGCTCATGCAGGCCGGGGGGCCCGAAGGCGCGGCGGAGGCCCCGGCCTCCGAGCAGATCGAGGTGTTCCCGGTGTCGGGCGGAACGCGCAAGCGCCACGTGCCCGACGAGCACGACTCGCTGGCGGCCAGCCTGTCGTCGTTCTCCGATCCGATGTGGCAGGTCAAGGACCGCAGCGTGGCCGGCCTGCGCATCGCGGCGTCCGGCGGCATCGGCCAGTCGCTGACGCTGGGCGCGCTCGTCGCCGTCAAGCAGTCCGACCTGTCCGACTGGGTGCTGGGCGTCGTGCGCCGGCTGAACAAGGTCTCCAACGAGGAGGTCGAGGCCGGCATGTCGATCATCGCGGACCGGCTCGTGCTGGTCCAGCTTCATGCCGTCCGGCAGGCGAAGGACGACATGGGCTTCGTCGTCGACGGCATCGACGTGTCGACGATGGGCGCGCGCTTCCACGGCCTCTACCTGCCGCCGCCGTCGCGGCCCGACAAGCCGCTGACGGTCAAGACGCTGATCGTGCCCACGCAGGAGTACTCGGAGGGCCGCAGCGTCATCCTCACGACCGGGCGCTCCGTCTACACGGTCGCATTGCGGCACCTGGTCGAGCAGCGCGCCGACTGGAGCTGGTGCGCGATCCAGATCGTCGAGAAGAAGAGCCGGGTTTGACGTGACCAAGTCGTGAGGGCCGGCTTCGCGCGGCCCACGACTAGGTCCCGACAGCAGTCAGCGCGGAAACCTTCGGGCGGCCGGGCGGTTTCCGCTTATCAAAGGCTACGAAGCGCGCCGATCACAGGTCGCTTCGCTCCCCATTCGGTAGCGCGCGCTTGCACCCTGACTGCCTGCGATGACCGTCGCGCCAAGCGCAGGTCAGCGACCGGGGCTTTCAGCGCGCATGTGCGCGCTACTGAACGGGCGCGAAGCGCCTCTGATCGGCGCGCTTCATAGCCTTTGCTACGCGAAAGGCGCCCGGCCGCCCGAAGCCTTTCGCGCTGACTTTCCTCGGCCGCGGATAGGGGGGGGGGGGGGGGGGGGCGCCCCCG
>JAYRNW010000368.1:0-4952 GCA_041911995.1 Casimicrobiaceae bacterium
GAAGTCCGGGGCGCCGCGCTGCGCGGCGGCCGCCGACGCGAAGAGCCGGAGCTCGGTGCGCGGGAACTCGGCGAACTGCGCGCGCGGTATCCGCACGTCGAACGGGCCGCCGACCTCGGTCGCCTTCAGGACCGGCGCCTCGGCCTTCGTGAACGGGTCGATGCCGGCGAGCGCGAGCCACGGATAGCGCGCCGGGTCCGGCGCGACGCGCACGACCACCGTCGTCGCCGCCTCGGTCGCGCCGCGCAGCACGCCCCACGCCAGCGCCACGCCCGGCGCGGCGAAGGCGTCCGAGCTGCCGTGCGCCTCGCGTGGCGCATCCGCCGCGCCCGCGCCGCCGGCGACGAACGCGGCGAGGAGCAGCGCGGCGAGCCTCACGCGTCGCGCTCCGGCAGCACGGCGAGCGCGCCGTCGGCGATCCGCACGCCGACCGTCGCGCCGGCCGCGAAGGCCGTGGCGGGCCCTGCGTCGTAGCGGACCGCCTGCAGCGTCGCGCCCGCGCACTGCAGCACGTACTCGACCTTCTCGCCCAGGAACGTGCGCGCGGCCACCATGGCGGACAGCGGCGCCAGTCCGGCCGGGGCCAGCGCGATCGCCTCCGGACGCAGCACCAGCTTGACGCGGTCGCCGGGCGCGAGGCTGCCGCGCGGTGCGCGCGCGGGCAGCTCGATGCCCAGCGCCGCGACCGTCGCAGCGTCGCCGCGGACGGCGACGAGCGTGCCGGGCAGCAGGTTCACACGGCCGACGAACGTGGCGACGAACTCGTTCGCCGGCCGGTAGTACAGGTCCTCGGCGCTGCCTTCCTGCACGACGCTGCCCTGGCTCATCACGGCGATGCGGTCGGACACGGCCATCGCCTCCTCCTGGTCGTGCGTGACGTAGACGGTGGTGATCGCGAGCCGGCGCTGCAGGTCGCGGATCTCGGTGCGCATCTGCACCCGCAGCTTGGCGTCGAGGTTCGACAGCGGCTCGTCGAACAGCAGTACGCGCGGCCGGATCACGATCGCGCGCGCGAGCGCCACGCGCTGCTGCTCGCCGCCGGACAGCTGCGCGGAGAACTGGTGCTCGTAGCCGGCGAGGCCGACCAGCGCCAGCACGTCCGCGACGCGCCGCTCGGCCTCGGCCGCGGGCACGCCGCGCACCTGCAGGCCGTATGCGACGTTCTCGCGCACCGACAGGTGCGGGAACAGCGCGTAGTTCTGGAACACGAAGCCGATGTTGCGCCGGTTGGCCGGCAGCGTCGTGACGTCATGCCCGCCGAAGCGGATGCGGCCCGCGTCCGGCTTCTCGAAGCCGGCGATCATCCGCAGCGTGGTGGTCTTGCCGCAGCCGGACGGCCCCAGCAGCGTGACGAACTCGCCGGGCGCCACGTCGAGCTTTACGTCGCGCGCCGCGTACACCTCGCCCTTCACGCGGTGCGTGTACCGCTTGGACACGCCGTCGACGTGAACGCCGATCGTCTCTTCCGCCGTCGCCATCGGCCTTCAGCCTCCGAGCATGCTGGTCACCGGCGCCAGGCCCGCCGCGCGGAACCGTCGCAGCACGCGCCCGATCGCCGCGACCACGACGAACACGATGACGACGACCAGCACCGAGAACGCGGCCGCCGGCCCCAGCGACAGCTCGGTCATGTTCTCGAGGATCTTCACCGTGATGAGCGTCCAGCTGATCGACACGAGAAAGATCGTCGCCGAGATCGCCGTCATCGAGCGGATGAACACCACGCCCAGCCCCGCGAAGAACGCGGGCAGGATGAGCGGCAGCGTGATCCGGCGGAACGTCGTGCCGCTGCCGGCGCCCAGTCCCTGCGACGCCTCCTCGAGGCTGCGGTCGATCTGCTGCAGCAGCGCGACGGTCGCACGGATGCCGGTCGGGCCGTAGCGGAACACGTAGCACGCGACGATCAGCAGCGCGGTGCCGGTGAGCTCGAGCGGCGGGTCGTTGAACGCGATCAGGTACGCGATGCCGACGATCGTGCCCGGCAGCGCGTAGTTGACCATCGACGTCGCCTCCATCGTCCGGCGGCCGGCGAACGACTTGCGGGTGACGAGGTAGCCCAGCAGGATCCCGTAGAGCCCGCCCAGCGGCATCGCGAAGCCGGCGATGATCAGCGTGTCGCGGATCGCCTTCAGCCCTTCGGTGAAGATGACCTTGTAGTGGGCGAGCGTGAGCGCGTGGTTGGCGCCCAGCGCCTTAACGAGCGACGCGTAGAGCAGCAGCGCGTAGAAGTACGCGATGACGAGCGCGACGAACGCGCACGCGGCGAGCAGCGCGCCGCGCACGGCCGGCGCCACGCTGTCGAACGGCGTCTGGCCGGCACCCTTGCCGGTGACCGTGACGTAGAAGCGGCGGCTCACCCAGTAGCGCTGCAACAGGAACACGGCGAGCGCCGGGAACAGCAGCACGAACGACAGCACGGCACCGCCGCGCAGGTCGAACATGCCGGTGATCTGCAGGTACGCCTGCGTCGGGAGCACCGGGAACTGGTTGCCGGCGAGGATCAGCGGTGTCGCGAAGTCGGCGAGCGACGCGGCGAACAGCAGCAGGAACGCGTTGGCGAGTCCCGGCACGGTGAGCGGCAGCGTCACCGTGCGGAACACGCGCCAGCGCGACGCGCCGAGCGACAGCGCCATGCCCTCGACGTTGGAGTCGATGCCGGCGATGAGCGGGCGCAGCGTCAGGTAGGCGATCGGGAAGTAGGTGAGGATCTCGGAGAACGCCGTGCTGGTCAGGCCGTAGACGGTGACCCCCTTCAACCCGAGCAGCTCGTACGTGACGAGGCCGCGCGGGCCGAACGAGAAGATCATCGCGATCGCCGTCGTGAACGGCGGCGACACCAGCGGCAGCAGCACGGAAGCGTCGATCGCCGTGAGCAGCCAGCGCGGCAGCGCGCCGCGCGCGGCGGTGAACGCGAACAGGAAGCCGACCAGCGTGCCGCCGACGCCGACGATGGCCGCGAGCAGCAGGCTGTTCCAGAACGCGCGGATCTGGTGGCGGTCGGTGAGGATCGCGGCGAGCCCGGCGGTCGTGAACGCTCCGTTGTCGGTGAAGACGCGGGCGAGCAGCGTGGCGAGCGGGTAGACGACGAACAGCGCGAGCAGCGCCCACAGCGCCACGACCGCGAACGCGACCGCCGGGTCGCGGCGCAGGGAATCGGCGGCGGCGGGCAACGCTACTCGTTCAGGACTTCGGCGACCCAGCGGTCGACGATGCGCTTGCGGTTGGCGCCCGCGTACGCGGCGTCGATCGGGAAGATGTTGGCGCCCTTCAGCACGGCGGCGAGCGACGGCTCGACGGCGACGTCCGGGTGCGCGGGCACGAAGTTGATCTTGTACTTGGCGAACTGGCCCTGCATCGCCGGCGACGTCGCCCAGTCGACGAGCTTCTTCCCGAGCTCGGGGTTCTTCGCGCCCTTGATGAGCGCGATGCCCTCGGCCGCGGTGCCGATGCCTTCCTTCGGGAAGCTGATCGTCACGTCGTAGCCCTTGGCCTTGGTGTCGAGCGCGTCGACGATGAAGAAGATGCCGCCGCCCGCCTGGCCGAGGCCCACCGGCAGCGTGCCGCCACCGCCGCTCTTCGTGTAGAGCTGGACGTTCGGGCGCAGCTTCTTCATGTACGCGAACGCCTTGTTCTCGTCGCGTCCGTTGACCTCGAGGATCGAGAAGATGCGCGTGACCGCCGTGCCCGACGTGCGCGCGTCGGCCATCTGCAGCATGTTCTTGTAGGCCGGCGCCGCGAGGTCGTCCCACGACGCCGGCGGCTTCAGGTTGTGCTCCTTCAGGAACTTGTCGTTGGTCATGAACACCAGCGGGTCGTCGGCGATCGCCGTCCACTGGCCGTCGGCGTGCTTGAGGCGCGCGGGCAGCTTCGCGAACGACGGCGGCTTGTAGGGCTCGAACACGCCTTCGTTGATGCCGGCCGCGAACGTCTCGACCGGCCCGCCGAACAGCACGTCGACGCGCGGGTTGTTCTTTTCGGCGATCACGCGCGCGAGCGCCTCGCCCGACGAGAAGCGGACGAAGTTGACCTTGACGCCGGTCGCCTTCTCGAACTCCTCGAACATCGGCCGCGCCCAGTTCTCGGGCCAGATCGAATACACGTTGAGCGTCTGCGCGGCCGCGGGGAGTGCAACGCAGGCGAAGACGAAGGCGGCGAGCGCGCGCGCGGCGCGGCGCCAGCGGGCAGCGAGGGTCATCGGGTTCCTCCTGAGGCGCGGTCGTGGCCGCGACGTCCGGCGACGGTACGCGCAACGCGCGGCCGGGTCAATTTCAGGGCGTGCAGCGCCCGACGTAGCCCTCGGACACCGCCGCCTCGTGGTGCGGTGGCGCGACACCCTGGCCGTCGAACACGATCGGGATCTGCCCCGGCGTGCCGATCTTGCCGTCGGCGCGCCGCTTGTCGTTGACGAGCCGGAAGATGTTCCACTCGTCGTGCGCGCCGCGGCTCACCGTCGACGACGCGCGCAGCGCGTAGTAGCGGCGGAACGCCGGCTTGGTCAGGCCGTTCTGCACGGCCTTGGCGAAGTCGGGGTCGGCGGCGACGCGCTTGTCGAAGTACGCGTCGAGCTTGGCCATGTCGTTGTTGCCGTCGAAGCCGAAGTAGCGCGCGAAGTCGGCCGGCCCGGCGAAGTAGGCGGCGTCGAAGTCGCCCAGGCCGTCCGTGCCCTCCAGCACCGCCGTCCACATCACCATGTACTCGGTGCCGGTGCTGCCGCGCGGGAGGTCGGCGTCGGGGTTCGCCGGGTTGAACACGAAGACGTAATCGGCGCCGTAGCGCTTCTCGATCGCCTGCTTCGTCGCCGCGGCGACTTCCTTGTTGACGCTGAAGTTGCCGCCGCCGGCCGACGTGAGCGGCACGGACAGGTAGACGACCGCCTTGCCGGCCTTGCGCTCCGCGGCGATCACCTGGCGGAACTTCTCGATCTTCGCGTCGATCGCGGCCTTGTGGTCGTC
>JAYRNW010000369.1:0-10243 GCA_041911995.1 Casimicrobiaceae bacterium
CGCGGCGCCGGCGTCCGTCGCCGCGCCGGAGGCGGGAGCCTCGGCCGCGTGGAACGCGATGCCGGCGTGGCCCCTGAGGCTCGCGAACGCCGCCGCCGACGCCAAACCCACGAAGAGCGCGTAGCCGGCCGACCACGCCCAGGCCTGCGTGCCGGTCGCGACCCACGGCTCGAACAGGAACGGGTAGCCGAGCAGCCCCAACAGCGACGCGAAGTTGGACAGCGCGAAGAGCCGATACGGATTGCGGCCGGGGAAGCGCCGCGCGAACCACACCTGCACCAGCGGGCTCGTCGTCGACAGCAGGAAATACGGCAGCCCGATCGTGCCGCCGAGCAGACCCAGGATCAGGAAGATCGGGTTCTCGTCGCCGGCGGGCTTCCACATGGCGCCGGGCACGATGGGCAGCGCGACGAGGCTCACGGCCAGCAGCGCGACGTGGAAGCGGACCTGGCCGCGCGCCGACAAGCGGCGCACCGTGAAGTCGGCGTACGCGTAGCCCAGCAGCAGCGTCGTCTGGAAGAACACGAGGCACGTCGTCCACACGGCCGCCGAGCCGCCGAACCAAGGCAGAATCTGCTTGGCGATGATCGGCTGGACGAGGAACAGGAGGAACGCGCTGCCGAAGATCGTCAGGGCATAGAGCAGCATCGGGATCGGCTTCCGGGAAAGGGCGGCGCGCGGGAGTCCGCATTGTAATGGCAGCCGGCGGCCGTGCCCGCCGGCGGTCGCGGCTGCTAACATCCGCGCATGCCGGACGCGGCCGATCCCCCCATCCTCGACGCCGCCAGCGCCGCCTTCGTGCAGGGCGGCGTGTCGATCGTGGCCGCGTCGCGCAACGCGGGGCTCGTCCCGTCGATCGGCCGGGCGACCGGGTGCCGCGTCGCGCCGAACCGGACGCGCGTGACGCTGCTCGTCGCGGCGAGCCAGGCGCCGGAGCTCGTCGCCGACCTCCGGGCCTGCGGCCGCATCGCCGTCGTATTCAGCCGCCCGTCGACGCACCGGACGCTGCAGCTCAAGGCCGACGACGCCGTCGTGCGGCCGCCGACCGCGGCCGAGGCGGGCCTCGTCGGCCCGTACGTCGCCGCGTTCCACGCCGACATCGCGCTGATCGGGCACACCGAAGCCGAGGCGCGCACGCTGCTCGCCGGCGTCGACGGCGATCTCGTCGCCGTGGACTTCACGCCGTGCGCGGCGTTCGAGCAGACGCCCGGGCCCAACGCCGGCGCACCGCTGCCGGCCGCGCGATGACGCTCGCGGTCGACGCGATCCGCACCGCGCTCGACGGCGCGATACCGGCGACCGTCGCCACGTGCTCGGCCGACGGCGTGCCCAACGTCTCGTACGTGTCGCAGGTCTACTACGTCGACCCCGACCACGTCGCGCTGTCGTTCCAGTTCTTCAACAAGACGCGCGCGAACGTGCTCGCGACGCGGCGGGCGACCGCGCTCGTCATCGACCCGGTGACGTGGGCGCGCTACCGGATCGCGCTCGAGTACGTGCGCCTCGAGACGAGCGGCCCGCTGTACGAGCGGATGAAGGCGCACCTGGCCGGCATCGCGTCGCACACCGGCATGGCGGGCGTGTTCCGGCTGCAGGGCGCGGACGTGTACCGCGTCCTCGCCATCGAGCAGGTCGCCGGCGCCACGCTGCCGCGTGCGGTGCCGCAGCGGCACCACCTCGCGGCCGTGCGCGCCGTCGCGCAGCGGATCGCCGCGTGCGCCGACCTGTCGCACCTGCTCGACGAGGCGCTGGCCGCGCTCGACGACTGCCTCGGCATCCGCTACGCGATGATCCTGATGGCCGACAACCGCGCGCAGCGGCTCTACACGGTCGCGAGCCGCGGCTACGACGCGTCCGGCGTGGGCTCCGAGATCGCGTTCGGCGACGGCGTGGTCGGCGTCGCCGCGCGCGAGACGACGCCGATCCGCATCATGCATCGCGCCAACGAATGGGGCTACGGCCGCGCGATCCGGGACAGCGCCGCCGCCGGGGGCATGGGCGGCCTCCTCGAGACCGAGATTCCGGTGCCCGGCCTGCCCGACTCGCGCAGCCAGCTCGCCGTGCCCGTCGTCGCCGGCAGCTGCCTGACCGCGATCCTGTTCGTCGAGGACGTGCGCGACCGCCGCTTCGGCTTCGACGACGAGGACGCGCTGGTCGCCGTCGCGGCGCTGCTCGGGCCGACGATCCGCAGCATGCAGGAGCTCGCGGAGTCCGCGGCCGAGCCGGGGGGCGCGCGCACCGCCGCCGCGCCGCCGCCGGGCCCCGCGGTGACGATCCGCCACTACGCGGCCGACGACAGCGTGTTCGTCGGCGACGACTACCTGATCAAGGGCGTGGCCGGCGCGATCTTCTGGAAGCTGCTGCGCGACTACACGCGCGACGGCCGCACCGAGTTCTCGAACCGCGAGCTGCGGCTCGACCCGGCGATCCGGCTACCCGACATCTCCGACAACCTGGAAGCGCGCCTGATCCTGCTGCAGCGGCGCGTCGCGGAGCGTGCGCCGTTCCTCGCGCTGGAAAAGACCGGCCGCGGCCGCTTTCGCTTCCGCGTGGAGCGGCCGGTGCAGCTCGTCGAGACGGCGGCGGCCGGCCGCGCCCACTGAGCAGGCGGCGCTGTCCGCGACGTGCGGCATCGGCGGGCCCCTTCGCCCCGGTCAGCCGGCGAGCGCGGCGTCGAGCTTGCGCAGGCCGCCGGCGTCGACGTGCGCGCGGGCGAGCGCCAGCACGCCGTCGAACACGGCCGCCGGCGCGGCGGCGCGGAGGCCGGAGAGCATCGCGGCGCGGTCGCGCGGCGTGATCGCCGGCAGCATCCACCGCAGCGCGCGCGCCATCACGGCCGGTGCGTGATGCGCCTTGATCGTGTTCTCCAGCGCGACCAACTCGTCGTCCGTGTAGGCGTCCCACAGCACGGCGTTGTGCGCGGTCTCCTCGGTGTGCATGTGGACGAAGTTTTCGCCGACGAAGAGCGCGAAGTCGCGGTAGAGCGCGGCAGCGCGCGCGTCGCGCTCCGCGCGCGGAGCGTTGGCGAGCGCGTTGACCTGCTGCACCAGCGCGGCGATCGCCGCCGCGTGGTCCTCGTGCTCGCCGGCGATGCGCCGCGTCGATCCCGGGCGCCGCGCCTCCAGCGCCGGGTGCACGAGCGCGTTCTCGGTGTCGAGGTGGTCGCGGCACAGCGCGAGCGTCTCGCGCAGCGCGGCGACCGTCGCGGCGAGCTCCTGCGCGTCGGCGGTGTCGAGGCGGCCGGCTGCCAGCAGCGCGTCGGTCAGCGACGCGCGCACCGCCTTGTGGATGTTCGCGTAGAGGTCGTGGCGCGCCGTCCCCTGCGCAGTGCCCGGTACTGCCGTTGCCTGCTCCATGCTCTCGCTCCTCGTGAGGGTTCGAATCGACCGCGCCCGCTGCGCGATCGCGATGGCGAGAGTCTCGCGCGCCGCCGGCAAGCGCGTTGCTAAATGTTGGCTCACGCAACCCTAAGAATTCCTTAAACCGGCGCTTGCCGCGCGTCGCCGACGGCCGCGGCTGCCGCCGGAGGACCGGCGCCGGCAGGGTAGAATCGCGACAACGGCCGGCCCCGTCTGCACCGATCGCCTGCCGCGCGCCCCGACGACCGCACGTTCATGCCCATCAACGTATACGGACGCCAGCTCACCGGCGCGGAAATCGCGGCCGGCGAGCACCGGGAACTCGTCGGCGGGCTGTGGGACGAGCTGGGCGAGCTGCAGTTCGCGTTCATGACGGCGCACGGACTGGCGCCCCGTGACCGCTTGCTCGACGTGGGATGCGGCGCGCTCCGCGGGGGCGTGCACTTCGTCCGCTACCTCGATGCCGGTCACTATTACGGAATCGACGTCAACGCATCGCTCATCGAGGCGGGACGCGGCGAGCTCGCCGCCGCCGGGCTCGCGGACAAGGGTGCGCACCTGCTCGTCGACGAAGAATTCGACGTCGGGCGCTTCGCCGTCACGTTCGATCGCGCGATCGCCGTATCGGTCTTCACGCACCTGCCGATGAATCACATCGTCAAGTGCCTCTCCGAAGTGCGGGGCGTGCTCGCGCCGCGCGCCCCCTTCTTCGCGACGTACTTCGAGGCCCCGGCCGAGGCGTACCTCGAGCCGCTCGCGCATCCGCCGGGCGGCATCGTCACCCGCTACCACGCGGACCCCTATCACTACGCGTTCACGGAGATGCAGCGGCTCGCGCGCCAGGCCGGGCTCGACGTCGAGCGCATCGGCGACTGGGGCCATCCGCGGGGCCAGCGCATGCTGGCGTTCACGCGCCAGGCGTAGCCGGCCGGCGCGCGCCTCGCGTCAGCCCGGGACCGCGCCTGCGTCGCCGGCCGGGGGCTCCGGCCCGCGTGCCGCCGCGTGCGTCGCGGCCCAGCGACCGGCGAACGCGTGCCACGCGAGGACGACGAACACGACGACGACCGGCGCGATGTGCAACGTCGCGCGGTTCACCGTCGTCTGGTCGCTGATGTACGCGCTTGCCGTCGTGTACGCGAACACGAAGAACAGGAACGTGAGGCCGGCGACCAGCGTCAGCGTCAGCGGCGCGAGCGCGGGCGCGAGCAGCTGCCGCCACGCAAGCAGGGCGACCGCCACCGCCGCGTACCACAGGAGGTGCCAGTTCGAGAGCAGGAACAGGCTCCGCGCGAGGTCGCCCCACGGAACGGCGAACGACACGTCCACCCGGTAGTTGAACAGCGTGAACTTGAACCGCGCGATCACGACCAGCGCGAGTGCGACGAGCGCGAATCCGATGCCGGCGAGCCGCAGTCCGCGGCGCGGCAGCAGTACGACGATCACGGCGGGCGTCAGCGTGGCCGCCCAGAACCAGCCCGGATTCTTGATCTGCGTGCAGGCGACGGCGAGCAGGATCGCGAGCGCCGCGTCGCGGCCCTCGTGCGACGAGGCCCAGCGCAGCATCGCGAGCACGGCGGCCGTGTACCAGGCGGCCATCGGCAGGTCCGCATACCCGGCGAGCGCGACGTGCACGTTGGCCAGCGGCAGCGAGGCGACGAGCAGCGCGCCGACCAGCGCCGCGCCGGCCGCCGCGCCAAGCGCGCGCAGTCCGCCGTAGACGACCAGCGTCAATGCGATGCCGATCTGCCACCACGGCCAGTTCATCAGCGCGTCGTCCCACCGTCCGAGCCAGAGGCACGCGTACACCTGGAGCAGCGGCATCGTCGGCGGATACTCGGGCGACGCGTCGAACCAGACCGCGCCGTTGGCCGCGAGCCATTCGTTCACGCGCGCGAACGGGGCGAGGTAGCCGAGCTCGTACCACACCCGTGCCTTGGTGGCCCACTGCGTCCACGCGTCCCACGGGTACAGTGGGCGCGATGCGATCTCGGCGCCCAGCAGCGCGAAGCGCAACGCCAGCCACGCGACGCCGGCCCACCATCCGACGCGCGCGATGCCGGCGAGGCCGTCCGGCGTGGCGAACGCATGGCGCGCGGCGGCCGCCAGCGCCTGTCCGTGCCGGCGCCACGCGAGCGCGAGGAGCACGGCCGTCGCGATCGCCAGCGGCAGCGCGACCGGGACGAGGCCGAACCGGACCCCGGCGGCCGACAGCAGCCGCATCCAGACCGTCGCGAGGAACGCGCCGGTCAGGAAGCCCGCGCCGGCGATCCACGCGGCCTCGCCTTCCGCGTCGGGGGCGAGCGACGGGCCGCGCAGCAGCAGCACCGCGCCGATTCCGAGCAGCCACGGCAGCAGCAGGCCGACGACGAGCATGGCAGCGTCCATCTACAGGATCCTGAACACGGCGGCGCCCGGCTCGGTCAGCACGGCCTCGGCCCGAACCGGGGCTCCGTCCTCGAAGCGCAGCGTCTTCCCGTCGACGTCGAACTGCACGCCGCGCCGGTGGAACACCAGCACGTAGTCGCCCGTCCGCAGCGACGAGGTCGGGGGCGGCGAATCGGCGAACGGTTCGAAGAAGACGTTGTGCGGATAGAGGTGATAGGCGGCGCGCCCGCGGAAATACGCGGCGTCGGCGGCGACGAACACCCGCACCGGCTGCGCCGGCATCTTCGCGCGCGCGCGCTCGACGAATTCGAACAGCGGACCGTCCTCGGCGGCGACCATGCGCGCGTGCCAGTCCTTGCCGCCGAATTGCGCGCGGGTCGCCGCCACCTGCCGTGCGAGTTGCCATGTCCATCCGGCGTCCAGGATCATCCATCCCGCCACGAACAGCACGGCAAGCGCGACCGGGGTCGCGGCGATCCACCTGCGGCGGCGCGCGAGCGCGAGCCACGCCGCCGCGGCGACCGCGACGGCGGCGACGACCAGCACCGACAGCGGCAGTTCCTGCGCGTCAGCGCGGCCGGTGACGGTGTTGATCGACACGCCCGACCAGCCCTCGAACTCGAACCAGTCTTCGACGCGATCGGCGACCTGACCGACGACGCCTCCGGGCTTTACGGCCACGCCACCGAGGTGCACGGGACGGGGGAACGGGCCGCGCAGGACGAGCGCGATCCCGGTGATGCGCCCGATCCAGTCGCGATTGCCGGCCATCGACAGCGGCAGCAGCCGGCCCGAAGCGATCGGCACCGGAACCGAATTGAGCTTGCCGGGGGCGACGTCGGTGCGCCACAGCAAGCGGACGTCGGCGTTCTCGGGCAGGTTCCAGCCGTCCCACGCGACGATCGGGTACTCCGACGAGCGGAGCTCGGTGTTGGCGGACACGATCGCGATTCCGGAAGAATCGGCGGCCGTGATCGTCAGCGAGCGCCGGTCGAGCTGGCCGGTACCGCGCGTGAGCGCGAGGTCGCGCGGGACGATCGTGCGCTCGCGGGCGGAGGGGAACCACGCGCCGGGCGCCGTCGCCACCGCGTACGCGACGAAGAGGAGCACGAGCGCGACCGCGAAGAGCGCGATCGCCGAGCGCACCGGGCCGCGCGCAGGGCCGGAGGGCGGTGGAAGAGCGGCCGCGAGATCGGCCTGGCCTGCGGCCGGCGCAGTCAGCGGGCGTTGCGGCTCTTCAGGATGTGCCAAAGGGTCAACACGAGGATGCGGAAGTCGAACCACAACGACCAGTGGTCGATGTAGTAGAGGTCGTATTGTATCCGCAGCGCCAGGTCGCTGTCCCCGCGCAGGTCGTTGACCTGCGCCCATCCCGTGATGCCCGCCTTGACGAGGTGCTTCTGCATGTAGCCCGGGATCTGCTGGCGGAAGCGCTCGACGAATTCCGGCCGCTCCGGCCGCGGCCCCACGAGCGACATCTGTCCCTGCAGCACGTTCAGGAACTGCGGCAGCTCGTCGAGGCTCGTGCGGCGCAGCAGGGACCCGAACGGCGTGGCCCGCTGCTCTCCGCGCCGCGCCCACACCGGGCCCGTCCCCGCTTCCGCATCGACCGGCATCGTCCGGAACTTGAGCATCGCGAACCGCACGCCGTTCCACGTGACGCGCTCCTGCCGATAGAACACCGGGCCGGGCGACGAAAGCTTGACGCCGACGGCGAGCAGCGTCATCAGCGGCGACGCCACGACCAGGAACAGCGTCGCGAGCGCGTAGTCCTCGAGCGCCTTCACGATGCGATTGACGCCCGACATCGGCGTCTCCGTCAGCGAGATCACCGGCAGGCCCGCGACCTCCGTCACCGAGTGGTTGAGGAGGTGGAAGCCGTAGATGTCGGGCACGAAGCGGATCTCGACGGCGTACTCGCGCAGCATCGTCAGGATCTCGCGGATGCGCGCCTCGGCGCGCAGCGGAAGCGCGATCCACACCTGGTCGACGGAGCCCGACGCGACGTCGGCGCGCAGGCGCTCGCCGAGCGCGTACACCGGACGCCCGCCGATCGCCGTCCCGGCACGCGTGGCGTCGTCGTCGTAGAACGCGCGAATGGAGAACCCCGCCCAGGGCGACGCCGACAGGCGCCCCGCGATCGTGCGGCCGAGCTTGCCGGCGCCGACGATCGCCACGTGCCGCAGGTTGCGGCCCGACAGCCGCAGCGCGCGCAGCGCGATGCGGACGGACAGGCGCACCGTCGCCGTCGCGGCGAACCCGCCCAGCAGCCACGACGCCACCCACACCCGCGAGTAGCCGTCACCGGTCTTCGTCGCGAAGATCGTTCCCCCCGTCAGCGCGGCCAGCGCCAGCCACGCGAAGAGCAGGCGCCTCACGTCTTCGCCGAGGCTCGCACCGCGCTGCGGCTCGTAGAGCCGGAACAACGGGAACACGGCCGCGACGGCGAGCGCGCCGGCGACCATGAACAGCAGGTAGTGCTCGGGCAGCGCGAACGACCCCAGGTACGCGCGATACGCGGCAACGCCGACCGCGAGCGTCAGTGCCGGATCGCAGATACGAAGGATGGTCGCGAACAGCGAGGCGTGCGGCTTCAGGACGCTGCGGGGCATGGGGTCGATTATCGCGCACGGTGGCGGAACGCGTCCTGCGCGCCCGCGACGAACGCCGCCCACTCGTCCCGGAAGCGCTCCCGGGAGAAGCGTTCCGCGTTGGCGCGGCAGTCGCGCGGGTCGGGCGGCGGGAACTCGGCCTCGAAACGGTGCACGGCGGCGACGAGCGCCTCCGGCGTCTGGTCGTCGAAGAAGAGGCCGGTGGCGTGGCCTTCGGCGCGCTCGCGCACCGTTTCCCGCGCGCCGCCGCGGCCGTACGCGATCACCGGCGTGCCGCACGCCTGCGCCTCGACCGGAAGGATGCCGAAGTCCTCCTCCGCCGCGAAGACGAACGCGCGCGCGCCGCGCAGCAGGTCGCGCATCGCCTCGCGCGACACGCGCCCCGGGAACTCGACGTTCGGACCCGCGGCGTCGCGCACGCGCTTGCGCTCCGGACCGTCACCGGCCATCACGAGCCGCCGCTCCGGCAGGTCGCGGAACGCGCGCGCGATCAGGTCCATCCGCTTGTACGGCACCCAGCGCGACGCCGCGAAGTAGTAGTCGCGGCCGCCGGCCGCGCCGTGCGCGGCCGGCGTGTAGAACGCCGTGTCCACCGGCGGATGGATGACGGTCGCCGTGCGGCCGTAGCAGCGCGCGATGCGGTCGCGCACGAACTCGGAGTTGGCGACGAATTCGGTGACGCGCGCGCTCGCCTGCCGGTCCCACACGCGCAGGCGGTCGAGGATCCGGTGGGCGAGCATGCCCTTCCAGCCGCTGGCCAGGCCCCGCGGCCGCAGGTACTGGTCGCGCAGGTCCCACGCGTAGCGCATCGGCGTGTGGCAGTAGCAGACGTGCAGCTGCGCGGGCCCGGTGCGCACGTTCTTGGCCGCCGCGTGCGAGCTCGAAATCACGAGGTCGTAGCCGGACAGGTCGAGCGACTCGATCGCGCGTGGAAACAGCGGCAGCAGCATGCGGAAGTG
This sequence comes from Casimicrobiaceae bacterium, assembly GCA_041911995.1. Classification (GTDB taxonomy): domain Bacteria; phylum Pseudomonadota; class Gammaproteobacteria; order Burkholderiales; family Casimicrobiaceae; genus VBCG01. Next base: position 9,316 of record JAYRNW010000369.1, read on the forward strand.
CCGGCGCGCCCCGGGCACGTTCTGCAGGAACGACGTGCGCGCGCGTCTTCCGCCGAGCAGCGGACGCAGCGCCTCGGGCAGGAAGTCGACGAGCGCGAAGAGATCGGCGTCCGGATGGGCGCTCAGCAGCTCGGCGAGCACGTTTTCGCCGCCGCCCCACGTGTCGAGCCAGTCGTGCACGACGGCGACCCTCCGCGCCGGCGCGTTGCGGGGCAGTTCGCCCTTGGCACGGCCCGGCGGGCGGTCGTCGGATGCCCTCCGCGCCGGCACGCTGCGAAGCCCTCCGCCCTCGGGACGGCCCGGCGGGCTCATGACGTGGTATCGCGCAGCGCCGTCAGAGCGGCCGTCAGCGCCTGTGCCGTGTCGGCCGCGCAGGCGTCCCACGAGAACGCGTGCGCGCGCCGGCGCCCCGCCTCCGCGAGCCGCGTGCGCAGGTCCGCGTCGGTGCCCAGCGCGACGAGCGCCCGCGCGATGTCGTCCTCGGATTCGGGGTCGCAATAGAGCGCGGCGTCGCCGCAGACCTCGGGCATCGCGCCGGCGCGTCCGGCCAGCACCGGCGTGCCCGCCGCCATCGCCTCGACGGCGGGGAGGCCGAAGCCCTCGTGCAGCGACGGCTGCAACGCGGCCTGCGCCGCGTGCACGCGGGCGACGAGCTCCGCGAACGGCAGGTCCTGCACCAGCTCGACGCGCTCGCCGAGCGATCTCGCCAGCGCGAGCGCGTCGCGGTCGACGTTGCGCACGTCGCGATGCCGCGCGACCAGCACGATCCGGTGCGGGATCCGGTCGCGGACGCGCGCGAACGCGCGCAGCAGGCGCGCGACGTTCTTGTGCGGCTTCAGGAGGCCGACGAAGATCATCGTCGGCGGTCCTGCCGGTGCCGCGGCAGGCGCCGCGGCGGACCATGCGCGGTCGACGCCGAGCGGCGTCA
>JAYRNW010000370.1:0-3733 GCA_041911995.1 Casimicrobiaceae bacterium
CGACGTGGAAGCGCGCCGCGCCCGTCCCGGCATAGCCGCCGGGAAGCGCCCAGGTGCCCTCCGTCCATTCGTACGCGGCCGTGCAGCTCACGATCTTCGCCAGGTCCTGGCCCGCCATCGACGGCGCGGCCCGCGCGGCGGCGACCGCCCGCTCGGCCGCCGCGGCGTCGAGCGGCTCGCCGGCCACGATGCAGCCGTTCTGCGCGCCCTTTTCGCGCAGCAGGCGCGTGAGCTTGCGCGTGTCGAGGTCGGCGATGGCGACGACGTTCGCGTCCGCGAGGTACGCGGACAGGTCGCGCTCGCACCGCCAGCTCGACGCCAGCGCGGGCAGGTCGCGGACGACGAGGCCGGCGGCGAAGATGCGCCGCGACTCCGCGTCCTCGGCGTTGACGCCGACGTTGCCGACGTGCGGGTACGTCAGCGTGACGATCTGGCCGGCGTACGACGGGTCGGTCAGGATCTCCTGGTAGCCGGTCATCGACGTGTTGAACACGACCTCGCCCAGCGTCGAGCCTGCCGCGCCGACCGCGCGACCGCGGAACAGCGTGCCGTCGGCGAGCGCGAGCAGCGCGGGAGTCACCGGCGGAAACAGCGCGGCGGTCGCGGCGACGTTGGCGTCAGGGGCATTCATGGCGGCTCGGTTGCGTGCGCGCGGCCCGCGCGGCGGCGCGGTTCCGCCCGGACGGGGGGCGCCCCGCTTGCGGTGAACGTGCAAACGGGGAAGGCTCGTCACCTTCCCCGCTTCAACCCCGCCGATTGTACCGCGAACGCCGCGGCCCGACAAACGCCGGGCGTCAGTACGCGGCGGAGAACCCGCCGTCGACGTAGAGCAGGTGCCCGGTGACGTAGTCGGCGGCGGCGGACGCCAGGAACACGGCAGCGCCCGCGATCTCGGGCGGCTCCGCCCAGCGCCCGGCCGGCGTGCGCCGGGCCACCCACGCCGAAAACTCGGCGTCGGCCACCAGCGGCGCGTTCATCTCGGTCCGGAAGAAGCCCGGCGCGATGCCGTTGACCTGGACGTTGTACGGCGCGGTCTCCACGGCGAGCGCGCGCGTCAGCATCCTGAGCGCGCCCTTGCTCGCCGCGTAGGCGACGATGCGCGGGCGGCCGATGTCGGACGCGAGCGAGCAGACGTTGATGATCTTCCCGCGCCGCCGCGCCTGCATGCCCGGGAGCACGGCGCGCGTCGTGAAGAACGCGCCGTCGAGGTTGGCCGCCTGCAGCGCGCGCCATTCGGCCGCCGTGTACTCCGGCAGCAGCTTGCGGACGTTGACCGCGGCGTTGTTGACGAGGATGTCGATGGCGCCGACGTCGCGCTCGACCGCGGCCACGCCGGCGGCGACCGCCGCCTCGTCGGTGACGTCGAACGGGCAGGCGGATGCGGCGCAACCCGCCGCGGCGAGCCGCTGCACGGCCGCGTCGAGCTTCGCGCGGTTCCGGCCGTTGACGACGACGCGCGCACCCGCCGCCGCGAGCCCGTCGGCGATCGCGTAGCCCAGCCCCGACCCGCCGCCCGTGACCAGCGCGACGCGGCCGGTCAGGTCGAACGGATGCGCCGGCATCAGCGCAGCCCGAGCACTTCCGGCATGTCGAACACGCCGGCCTCGCCGCGCGCGCGCTTCGCAGCCACGAACTCGACGGCGCGCAGCGCGCCGAGCGCGAACAGCTGCCGCGACGTCGCGCGGTGCGCGAGCTCGACGCGCTCGCCGGTGCCGGCGAACACGACCACGTGCTCGCCGACGACGTCGCCGCCGCGCAGCGTCGCGAAGCCGATCGCGCGTTCCGGGCGCTCGCCGGTCACGCCCTCCCGCGCGTAGACGGCGTGATCCTCGAGGCGGACGCCGGCGCCGGCGGCCGCCGCCTCGCCCAGCCGCAGCGCGGTGCCGGACGGCGCGTCGACCTTGTGCCGGTGGTGCATCTCGACGATCTCGATGTCGAACGCCGGCCCCAGCGCGCGCGCCGCCGACTCGACGAGCGACAGCAGCACGGTGACGCCCACGCTCATGTTGGCGGCGAACACGATCGGAATCTCGCGGCCGCAGCCCGCGAGCTGCGCCTTCTGCGCCGCGTCGAGGCCGGTGGTGCCGACGACGGCCGCCACGCGCCGCCGCGCGCACGCAGCGAGGTGCGCGAGCGTGCCTTCCGGCCGCGTGAAGTCGATGAGGACGTCGGTGTGCGCGAGCGCCGCCTCGACGTCGGACGCGACGACGACGCCGGTCGCGCGGCCGCTGCCGGCGCCGGCGTCCTGCCCGAGCGCCGGGCTGCCCGGCACGTCGAGCGCCGCCGCGAGCGCGAGGCCCGGGCGCGCGAGCACGGCGGCGAGCAGCGCGCGGCCCATCCTTCCGCCGGCACCGGCGACCGCGACGCGGATCTCGGCCATGCTAGGGCGTCGCCGCCGCGGACGGGTCGCCGATCTTCCGGAAGAAGTCGATGATCTTGCCGACGATGCCGGCGTCCTGCCCGTACGGGTCCTCGGGCAGCGTGCGCGTCGCGGCGACGCGGTTGAGCTCCTGCGCCGATTGCGGCATTTCGTCGCCTTCCCAGCGGGCGAGGAGGTCGTCCTTGAAGTAGACGGTGAACTTGCGGTGCTCGCGGACGCGGCCCGCCTTGCGGAACTCGTAGACGTAGTCCCAGCGGTTGTCGCGGAACACGCTGACGACGAGCGGCGTGCCGAGCACCTGCCGCACCTGCTGCTTGGTCTGCCCGACCTGCAGCTTGTCGACCATGTCCTGCGACAGGTAGTTGCCCTGGTTGATGTCGAGCTTGTAGACGCCGAACTGCGTGATCAGCGGCAGGTAGGTGTCGAGCGTGATCGGCTCGGACGTCGTCGCGGAGCAGCCGGCGAGCGCGAGGGCGGCCAGCAACGCCGCGAACGGGCGCGGCTTGCCGGTCAGGCGTCGGTGGTCGGGCACGCGGGTGGGTCTCATCGGTTGGTCGACGGGCTTGCCGGCCGCGCACCGCCCCCGGACTCGTCGATCCGTCGGGCCGCGGCCAACCGCGCTATTATAGCCGCTACCCCCGCCCGGGCCCGACCCCATGACCTCTCCGCAGGATCTCAAGAGCGCCGGCCTCAAGGCGACGTTGCCGCGCCTCAAGATCATCAACCTCTTCGAGTCGTCCAAGGTCCGGCACCTGACCGCGGAGGACGTCTACAAGCTGCTGCTGTCGGAGGGACTCGACATCGGCCTCGCGACCGTCTACCGCGTGCTGACGCAGTTCGAGCAGGCGGGGCTGCTGGTCCGGCACCACTTCGAGTCCGGCAAGGCCGTGTTCGAACTGAACCAGGGCACGCACCACGACCACCTCGTCTGCATGCAGTGCGGCCGGGTCGAGGAGTTCTACGACCCCGACATCGAGAAGCGGCAGAACAAGATCGCGCGCGACCGCGGCTTCGAGATCAGCGAGCACGCGCTGTACCTGTACGCGGACTGCACGAAGCCGCGCTGCCCGCACCGCAAGACGGGCGAGGGCACGAACTGACCTGCCGGCCGCGCGGCGCGCGGGTGGCAGGTCATCCCGAGGAGCGCCGCGACGAGGGATCGCGCGGCGTCCAGAGCATCGGGGTCAGAGCTTTGGGGTCAGAGCCGTAAGGCGCGGTCGCTTTGGGGTCAGAGCCGTAAGGCGCGGTCGCTTTGGGGTCAGAGCCGTAAGGCGCGGTCGCTTTGGGGTCAGAGCCGTAAGGTGGGCACGACGCGAGCTTTGGCATCGACCAGCGGCACCTTACGGCTCTGAC
>JAYRNW010000371.1:0-6763 GCA_041911995.1 Casimicrobiaceae bacterium
AGTTCCGTGATCGTCGCGGTCAGCGGTGTCGCGTCCGGCCCGGCCACGAACCCGACCGGCCAGAACGTGAGCGCCACGTGGACGGCGAGCGACAGCACGAGCGCCGCGGCGAGCACGCGCCGCGTGCGCGCGCCCGCCCGCGCCGCCGCGAGCCGCAGCGTCGGCGCGAGGGGCGGCGAGGCGTGGGCGGCGATGGTCACGGCCGGTTGGCGAAGGGCGCGGTGCCCGCGATGCCCGTCAGGTCGGGCGCGGCACGTGGAGGACGGCGCCTGCGTCCGTGCGCTCGTCGGCGAGCCGCACGGCGCGCCCGTCGATCGCGAGGCGGCCCGCGCAGTACCAGCGTACGACCGCCGGCAGCAGCGCGTGTTCCGCGGCGAGCACGCGGGCGGCCAGCGTGTCCTCGTCGTCGCCGGGCAGCACCGGCACCGCCGCCTGCGCGGCGATCGGGCCGACGTCGACGTCCGGCGTGACGAAGTGGACGGTGCAGCCGTGGATGCGGGCGCCGTCGGCGAGCGCGCGCCGGTGCGTGTGCAGGCCCGGGTAGGCGGGCAGCAGCGACGGATGGATGTTGACGAGCCGCCCCGCGTAGCGCCGGACGAACGCTGCGCCCAGCACGCGCATGAACCCGGCGAGCACGACGAGGTCCGGGCGGCCGGCGTCGACCGCGTCGGCGAGCGCCGCGTCGAACGAGTCGCGCGACGCGAACGCGCGGTGGTCGACGACGCGCGTGGGCACGCCGTGCGCGGCCGCGACGGCGAGGCCGCGGGCGTCCGCGCAGTTCGAGATCACGTCGACGACGGTGCCGCCGAGCGTTCCGGCGGCCATCGCGGCGAGCAGCGCTTCGAGGTTCGAGCCGCGGCCCGAGATGAGCACGGTGATGCGGCGCGGCGCCATCCTGCCTCAGACGACCACGGTCGCGGGCCCGCCCTCCGGCCGCGCAACGACGCTGCCGATGCGCAGTGCGCGCTCGCCGGCGGCCTCGAGCTGCCGGATCGCGCGGTCCGCGTGCTCGGCGGCGACGACGACGACCATGCCGATGCCGCAGTTGAACACGCGGTGCATCTCGTCGTCGGCCACGTTGCCGTGCGCCTGCAGCCAGTCGAACACCGCCGGCCGCGTCCACGCCGAGCGCAGCAGGCGCGCCTGCGTGCCCTCCGGCAGCACGCGCGGCACGTTCTCGGTGAGGCCGCCGCCCGTGATGTGCGCGAGCCCCTTCACCGGCAGCGCCTGCGAGAGCGCGAGCACCGGCTTCACGTAGATGCGCGTCGGCGCGAGCAGCGCGGCGCCCAGCGTCGTCGTCCCGAGCGGCGTGGCGAGGTCGGCGCGGCTCGCCTCCAGGATGCGGCGGATCAGCGAGAACCCGTTGGAATGCGGCCCCGACGAGGCCAGCCCCAGCACCGCGTCGCCGGCGACGATGCCGCGGCCGTCGATGATCGCCGACTTCTCGACGACGCCGACGGCGAAGCCGGCCAAGTCGTACTCGCCGGGCGGATACATGCCGGGCATCTCCGCGGTCTCGCCGCCGATCAGCGCGCAGCCCGCCTCCTCGCAGCCGGCCGCGACGCCCTTGATCACGTCCGCGGCGACGTCGACGTCGAGCTTGCCGCACGCGAAGTAGTCGAGGAAGAACAGCGGCTCGGCGCCCTGCACGAGGACGTCGTTGACGCTCATCGCGACCAGGTCGATGCCGACGGTGTCGTGGCGGCGGAGCGCGAAGGCGAGCTTGAGCTTCGTGCCCACGCCGTCGGTGCCGGCGACGAGCACCGGCTCGCGGAAGCGCTTGCCGATCTCGACCAGCCCGCCGAAGCCGCCGATGCCGGCTAAGACCTCCGGGCGCATCGTCCGCTTCGCGAATGGCTTGATCCGCTCGACGAGCGCGTCGCCGGCGTCGATGTCGACCCCCGCGTCGCGATACGAGAGGCGCTGGTCGGAGGCGGACGGAGGCATGGGGCGGGGCGGTCGGTGGCGGCGACGGGACGACGCCGGCGCGGCGTTGCGCTTGGCGCCTGTCGCGGAACGGGGCGGAACCTCTACAATCCGGGCTGCACCCTCGTGCGTACCGGCGATGCGATCGCCGGGCGCCGTGGCGAAGCTCGAGGCGACCTTCGCCGCCTTCCTTCGTCCGCGCCTGGCGGGCACTTCCCGAACGCGCCGGATTCTACCGGAAATGACCGACCCCCGCCCGCCGCAGCCCGAAGGCGCCCCGGCGTCGCCCGCCGCGACCGACGACGCGCCGCCGGCGCGCTCGCGCCGCGTGCTGACCGCGCGCAACTACGTGTGGCTCGTCGCGGCGGCCGTCGCGCTGTTCCTCGCGCTGCGCTACCTCGGGCCGGTGCTGGCGCCGTTCCTCATCGGCGCCATCCTCGCCTATCTCGGGACGCCGATCGTGGACTGGGCGGCCGGCAAGGGCGTGGCGCGCGGCCTCACCACGTCGCTCGTCGTGCTGCTGTTCGGGCTCCTCCTCTTCGCGCTGTTCCTCGTGCTCATTCCGCTCGTGCAGGCCGAGCTCGCGCTGGCCGCGCGCCGGATCCCGGAGCTCGTCGCGCAGGGCGTCGCGCGCGTCGCGCCGTGGCTCGAGCAGCAGTTCGGCGTCACCGTGACGTTCGACCTCGCCACGCTGAAGACGCTGGTGACCGAGAACCTCGACGACGCGCGCGACCTGTCGCTGCAGCTGCTCGCCGGCGTGCGGACCGGCGGCCTCATCCTCGTGTCGGTGCTCGTCAACATCGCGCTCATCCCGGTCGTCATGTTCTACCTGCTGCGCGACTGGGACATGATCGGCGAGCGGCTGTACGCGCTCGTCCCGCGCGACTGGCTCGCCAAGGTGCGGTGGATCGTCGGCGACATCGACCGCGTGCTGGCGGAGTTCCTGCGCGGGCAGCTGCTGGTCATGCTGGTGCTCGCCGCCTACTACACGGTGGCGCTGTCGCTGGCCGGCCTCGACCGCGCGCTCGCGATCGGCGTGCTGACCGGCCTGCTGGTGTTCATCCCGTACGTCGGCTACGGCCTCGGCCTCGTGCTCGGCGTCGTCGCGGCGCTGCTGCAGTGGACGGGCTGGCCGGGCTTTCTCGCGGTGCTCGCCGTCTACGCCGCCGGCCAGCTGCTCGAAAGCTACGTGCTGGTGCCCTGGCTCGTCGGCGACCGCATCGGCCTGCATCCGCTGGCGGTGATCTTCGCGCTGCTGGCGTTCGGCCAGCTGTTCGGGCTCGCGGGCGTGCTGCTGGCGCTGCCGGCGTCCGCGGCGCTGCTCGTGGGGCTGCGGCACCTGCGCGCCGCCTACGTCGAGTCGCCCGTCTATCGCGGCACGCAATAGGCGAACGGATGGAACAGCTGACGTTCGAGCTCGCCGCGCCGGAGGCGCCCTCGTTCGCGAACTTCGTCGCCGGCCGCAACGCGGAGGCCGTCGCGGCGCTCGCCGGGCTGGCGGACGGCACGACCCGGGAGACCGGCGTCGTCGTCTGGGGTGCGCCCGGGTCCGGCCGCACGCACCTGCTGCGCGCGGCGGTCGGGGCGGCGCAGGGGCGGCGGGCTGCCGAGTATTGCGACGTTGCGGACCGGGCGCCGGCCGAGCCCCCTGCGCCGGGCGCGCTGGTCGCGGTCGACGACGTCGACGGCGCCGACGCGGTGGCGCAGGGTCGCCTGTTCACGCTGTTCAACCGCCTGCAGGCCACCGGCGGGCACCTGGTCGTCGCAGCGGCGGCACCCCCGGCGCGGCTCCCGCTGCGCGACGACCTGCGCACGCGCCTGGGCTGGGGGCTCGTCTACGAGCTCGTGCCGCTGGCCGACGCCGAGAAGCCGGCCGCGCTGGCCCGCTATGCGCGGGAACGCGGCTTCCGGCTCGCGGACGACGTCATCGCGTACCTGCTGGCGCACGGGCGCCGGGACATGACGACGCTGGTCGCCACGCTGGCGGCGCTCGACCGCTATTCGCTGGCCGCCAAGCGGCCGGTCACCGTGCCGCTGCTGCGCGACTGGCTGCAGCGGGAGATGCCGCTCGCCCCGCCCGGGGGCTGACCCGGCCGGGCGGTCGCGGGCCGCCCGAAGTGTTGCAAAAAAACCCGTGGACCGGCCCGGGCGAGTTCGGTCGCAGATTTTTTCCTAGTTCTTTGATTGTTCAGGTAAAATACCGCCCGGACCGAGCGTGCGTGCGGTGCGGCATTGTCAACCGGTCGGCTCCTGCGCCCGTTAATGGCGTCGACACGGTCGACAGGTGTCGTTTCCCGTAACGCTCGAGACAAGGATCGAAGCATGAAGGCATTGGTTGCGGCACTGGTGATGGCGGCATTCTCGGCGGCCTCGCTCGCGCAAGGCACGACCACGGCGACGTCGCCGGCAGGCACCTCCGCTGCGGCGGCGACGCAGGACTCCAAGAACACCGCCAGCACCAAGAAGGCGAAGAAGAAGAAGGCGAAGAAATCCACGGCCGCGACCCCCGCGTCCACGACGACAACGAAGCCCACGAAGTAACCACGCAGTAACTTTCTGTCCAAACCCGAAACCACAGAGGAAAAGCGATGAACAAGCTGCTCGTAGCACTGATCGCCGGCGCGTTTGCCAGCGTTGCCGCCGCGCAGACCGCCGCCCCGGCGACGACCACCCAGGAAAAGCAGAAGGACGTCCAGTCCGCGACGCAAGCCGGCTCCCAGAGCTCGGCTGGCCAGGCCGCCACGGCCACGCAGCAAAAGGCGAACGTCGAGGCGTCGAAGGGCACCGCCAAGATGACGACGCAGGAGAAGAACGCCGCCATCAAGGCCTCGAACAAGGCGATGGTCAACCCCGACAACCCGTCGGGCAGCGTCGCCGGCACGGCCGCGCAGCAGAAGGCCAACGTCGACGCGTCGAAGGGCGCGGCGAAGGCGAACACCCAGCTCAAGACCAAGGAAGGCCAGAAGGCCCTCGAATCGGACCTGAAGGCGAAGTCGACGCCGTAAGCGCCAGCGCGCTCGCAAGCGAAACGAAGGCAGGGCGCCACGCCCTGCCTTCTTTTTTTCCGCAGGCGGCGCCGGTGCCGTCCGCTATGCTCACTCCATGAGCGAACTCGTTCCCGCCCGTCCCGCGGTCACCGTCGCGACGATCGTCGAGCGCGACGGCCGCTACCTGTGCGTCGAGGAGCAGACGCGCGCCGGCCTGCGCCTCAACCAGCCGGCGGGCCACCTCGAGCCGGGCGAGTCGCTGCCGGAGGCGGCCGTGCGCGAGACGCTCGAGGAGACCGGCTGGCGGATCGACCCGACGGCGCTCGTCGGCGTCTACCGGTGGGAAGCGACCGATGCCGGCGCGGCGTTCGTGCGCTTCTCGTTTGCCGGCACCGCCGCGGCGCACGACGCGGCGCGGCCCCTCGACGCCGGCATCGTGCGCGCGCTGTGGCTCACCCCCGCCGCGCTCGCCGCGCGCCGCGCCGAGCACCGCAGCCCGCTGGTGCTGCGCTGCCTCGACGACTTCCGCGCCGGCGCGCGCTGGCCGGTCGACTTCGTGCAGGACGTCGTGCGATGAGCACGGGCACGGCCCGCCGGCCGCGCGTGGTCGTCGGCATGTCCGGCGGCGTCGACTCGTCGGTGGCCGCGTGGCTCCTCAAGCAACAGGGCTTCGAGGTGATCGGCGTCTTCATGAAGAACTGGGAGGACGACGACACCGACGAGTACTGCACGTCGCGCGCGGACCTGGTCGACGCCGCGGCGGTCGCGCACGTGATCGGCATCGAGCTCGAGGCGGTGAACTTCGCGGCCGAGTACCGCGAGCGCGTGTTCGCGCACTTCCTGCGCGAGTACGAGGCGGGGCGCACGCCGAATCCCGACGTGCTGTGCAACAGCGAGATCAAGTTCAGCGCGTTCCTCGACTACGCGCTGCGGCTGGGCGCCGACCACGTCGCCACCGGCCACTACGCGCGCGTGCGGCGCGCGCAGGGCGACCCGGCGCGCGTCGAGCTCCTCAAGGCCGCGGACGCGACCAAGGACCAGAGCTACTTCCTGCATCGCCTGACGCAGCGGCAGCTGGCGCCGGTGCTGTTCCCGCTGGGCGACGTGGCCAAGCGCGACGTGCGCGCGATCGCGCGGCGCGAGGGCATCCCGACGTGGGCGAAGAAGGACTCGACCGGCATCTGCTTCATCGGCGAGCGGCCGTTCCGCGACTTCCTCGCGCGGTACCTGCCGCGCACGCCCGGGCCGGTCGTCACGCCGGACGGCGTGGCGGTGGGGCGCCACCACGGGCTCGCGTACTACACGCTGGGCCAGCGGCAGGGGCTGGGCATCGGCGGGACGCGGCACGGCACGGACGCGCCGTGGTTCGTCGCCGGCAAGGACGCCGCCCGCAACGCGCTGATCGCCGTGCAGGGGCACGACCACCCGCTGCTGTATCGCCGCGACGTCGACGCGATCGAGATGCACTGGATCGCCGGGCGCGCACCGGCGCTGCCGGCGCGGCTCGGCGCGAAGACGCGCTACCGGATGCCCGATGCCGCGTGCACGCTGGCCCCGCGCGCAGACGGCTGCGTCGCGACGTTCGACGCGCCGCAGTGGGCGCCGACGCCGGGGCAGTACCTCGTCGTCTACGACGGCGGCGTGTGTCTGGGTGGGGGCGTCATCGCCGCGGCGCCGCTCGCCGCGGAAGCACGCGCCGCGCACGCCGCGGCGTAGCCGCGCCGCGCCCGCGGCGGTGGCCGCGCGCCGGACGCTTCGCGCCGGCGGGTGCCGTCAGAACGGAATGTCGTCGTCGAAGCTGTCCTGGTTCTTCGGCGGCGCGTTGCGCTCGCCGCCGCCGCCGCGCGCCG
>JAYRNW010000372.1:0-5766 GCA_041911995.1 Casimicrobiaceae bacterium
ATCGGCGACATGCCGCTGCCGCTGCAGGTCAAGCTGCTGCGCGTGCTGCAGGAAGGCGAGGTCCGGCCCGTGGGCTCGACGCAGGCGATCCCGGTCGACGTGCGGGTGATCTCGGCCACGCACCGCGACCTCGACGCGCAGAAGGCGTCGGGCCAGCTCCGCGAGGACCTCTACTACCGGTTGAACGTCGTGTCGCTGCGCCTGCCGCCGTTGTCCGAGCGGCGCGAGGACATCCCGGTGCTGGCCGCCTACTTCCTGCGGCGGCTCGCCGAGCGCTACCGGAAGCCGGCGCCGACGCTCGCGCCGGACGCGATGGCGCTGCTGGTGGCGGCGCCGTGGCCGGGCAACGTCCGGCAACTGCTCAACCTGCTCGAACAGGCGCTGGCGCTGACGACGACCAGCGTCATCCCGGCCACGCTGGTCCAGAACGCCCTCAAGGAAGACGCGGCGGCGCTCGTGCCCTTCGAGGAAGCGCGCAAATCGTTCGAGCGCGACTACCTTGTGCGGCTCCTGAAGATCACCGGCGGAAACGTCACGCAGGCGGCGCAGCTCGCCAAGCGCAACCGCACCGAGTTCTACAAGCTCCTTCAGCGGCACCGGCTCGAGCCCGCGATGTTCAAGGAAGCGAAGACCTGACGAACTTCGCCGGGATCGGCTGTCGGGGGACGGCGACAGGATTTTCCGAACCCAATCAGAAGGTTAATGCTAGTGTCATGAAGGCCGTCGGCGAATTGCGACACCGACGGGCCGGTGCATTCCGGCCGTGCGCCCGATGCGGCGGCGACTTCCGATCGCATTCTCCTGCGTAAACGGACGCAGCGCGTACGCGGCGTCGCGCCCGACATTGTCTTTGGCACGACCATTGCTTGACTTCGGGCGGAGGGTACGCACCACGCAGCGAGGCAAGCCATGGACACGTTCGCACCCGAGTTCTCCCAGTTCTGGCGGTCGGCATCGCCGGCCCCGGTGGCCGATGCGAAGGCCGCGCGCCGCGACGACGACGCGAACGCGCAGCAGGCCGCGCTGGAGGAACTCGCCGAGCGCGTGAGCGCCGCCCGCAGCGTCGTCTAGACCGTTTTTGCGCCCCCCGGGCTGCGGATGCCCGGGACCCCGCGGAGCGGGTCAGAGCTCCGGTCATCGGAATCCCCCTTGCCCGCTACATTCCTCCCGGCGGGCTTTTTTTTGTCTTCGTTTCGATCGAATGCCGCGGGCACGCGGTGGCGGCCGCCGCTTCTCTCGCCGCCAGTCCCGCGGTCCGGCGGCGGGGATGCCGGTCGCTCCTGCTGAATTGCGCGGCCGCACTGCGCGCCAACGCAATGGGGAACCCATGACCAGGATCACGCGGCGACTGGCGTCGATGCTCGCTTGCGCAGTGCTTTCCGGCGCCGCGACCGCCGGGCTGTTCGACGGCCCCGAGCGGACGACGCTCGCGGGCTTCGACGACGGCAAGTTCCAGTTCCAGTCCGTCAGGACGCTGAGCTGGCCGGTCGTCGTCACCGAAGGCCGCCGCTACGTCGAGCGTGCGGACAAGGTCTGGGTGCCGGCGGTCCTGTACCTGCCGGCCGGCGCGAAGGGCAAGGTGCCTGCGATGGTCGTCGTGCACGGCATCGGCGGCCTGTACAAGCGCGACGGTTCGAAGCGTGCGTACTGGGAGTACGCGGAGATGCTCGCGCGCAACGGCATCGCCGCGGTCGTCGTCGACACGCACGGCGCGCGCGGCCTCGGCGTGGCGAGCCAGACCTCGCAGACCGACGTCACCGTCTACACGTTCGTCGCCGACGCGTTCGCGGCGGCCGACATGCTGCGCACGCATCCGGCGATCGACGCCGAGCGTATCGGCATCGTGGGCTTCTCCAAGGGTGGGTCGACGACGCTGCTCGCCGGCGACCGGCGCTTCGTCGACGCGCTGTCGCGCAGCGGGCAGCCGTTCCGGCTGCATGTTCCCGTGTATCCCGGGTGCCAGGTCTATCCGGAGAATCCGCGGCCGACCGGCGCGCCCGTGCGGATGCTGCTCGGCGACGCCGACAACTTCACCGGGACGAGCGGCTGCTTCGAGATCGAAGCGAAGCTCCGGGCCGCAGGGGCCCCGGTCGCCGTCACCGTGTACCCGCGCGGCCTGCACGGCTGGGACGAGAGCCATGCGCCGGTGCGCATCGACGACATGAGCAGCGCGGACTGCCGCTGGGTACTGAAGGACGGCGGCGGCGTGTGGAGCGGGCAGGGGCGGCCGGTCGCCACGGCGGCGGAGGGGCAGGCGTATCTGCGCGCGTGCCTCAAGCCCGCCGAGATCTACGCCGGACGCGTCGAGCCCGCGAACACAGAAGGGCGCCGTGCCGTGCTGGCCGCGGCGCGCGATGTGCTGCTCGCGCCCTTGCCGCAAGCCGTCGCACCGAACTCCGTGCCGTCGTCGCCGGCCGCTTCGGCCGCGCCCGCGCAATCGCTGGAGGAGCAGCTGGATCGCAACGCGCGCGAGATCGACTACGGCCCGAACGATGCGCAGCCGGTCGCGCCCACGACGGCGGCCATGCCGTCGCCGCCGGCGCCGGCCACGGCCACGGCGTATCCGACCGGCACCAGCGCGACGTGCTGGGAAGAGGCCAACAAGATCGGCTGCTTCACGCACATGGACGCGGTGTTCGCGATGCGCGACATCCGCCGCGGCGGCGCCGTGTCCGCGCTGCCCGCAGCGCCGCAGGCCGTCCGCTATCGCTTCCGCAATGCCGACTTCGACGCGCGCGACTTCGTCGACCGGCACCGCATCCTCGGCCTCCTGATCCTGAAGGACGGCAAGGTCGTGCAGGAACAGTATCGTTACGGGACCGGCCCGGAGACGCGGTTCTACTCGGCGTCGATGGCCAAGACCGTGGTCGGGATGCTGGTCGGCATCGCGCTCGATCGCGGCGTGCTCCGGTCGCTCGACGACCGGGCGGAGCAATACGTGCCGGAGCTCGCCGGCAGCGCCTATGGCCGCGCGAAGCTCGGCGACCTGCTGCGCATGTCGTCGGGTGTGCGGATGTCGCCGATGGTCACGGACACCGACGGCAGCGACGAGCGGCGCTTCTTCCAGGTCATGCGCGGGATCCGGCCGCAGTCCGTCCTCGGGTTCCTGCGCGAGGTCGAGGGCGGCGAGTTCGCGCCCGGGTCGAAGTTCCGCTACATGTCGACCGACACCGTCGTGCTGGGCTACGTGCTGACGCGCGCGTCCGGCCGGACGCTCTCCGACCTCGCGAGCGAGTGGATCTGGCGGCACATCGGCGCCGACCGCGACGCCCAGTGGTACGTGATGAAGGACGGCGTCGAGTACGGCGGTGGCAACATGGCGGCGACACTGCGCGACTACGGCCGTCTCGGCATGCTGCTGGCCGAAGGCGGCAAGGCGGGCGGCGAGGCAGTGATCCCGGCCAAGTGGGTCGCCGCCGCCACCGACCCCGACGAGCAGCCGGGCGCGTTCCGCCCGCGCAGCGCCACGCCGTGGTTCGGCTACGGCTACCAGACGTGGCTCTTCCCGCTGCGGACGCCGACGTTCGCGCTGCGCGGCGCCTACGGCCAGACCGTGTTCGTCCAGCCGCGGTCGAAGATCGTCATGGTCGTCACGGCAGCGCTGCAGGGGGTGTCCGATCGCGACGAGCAGGACGAGCGCCATGCGCTCTGGTACGGCGTGCTGGGCTCGCTCGGCGGCTTCACCCAGTAGCGCCCCGGCGCCGGCTGGCGCCGCGAGGCGGCGGCCACGGCCGGCTGCCCGTGCGGCGCCGGGAGTGCGACAATCGCGCGTTCCCGACCCGACCGGAGCGCCCATGGGCAAGTGGATCGAATTGCAGGCCGCCGACGGCTTCCGCGCCGCCGCGTACCGCGCCGACCCGGCGGGCACGCCGCGCGGCGGCCTGGTCGTCGTGCAGGAGATCTTCGGCGTCAATTCGCACGTGCGCGCCGTCTGCGACGGCTACGCGGCCGACGGCTACCTCGTGGTCGCGCCCGCGCTGTTCGATCGCTACGAGAAGGGCGTGGACCGTGGCTACACCGAGGACGACATCGTGGCCGGCCGCGAGCTCCGCGCGAAGGCGGATGCCGGCAAGGCGCTGGCCGACGTCGACGCGGCGCGCGCCGTGGCGGCGGGCGCCGGCAAGGTGGGCGTCGTCGGCTACTGCTGGGGCGGATTGATCGCGTGGCTCGCGGCCTCGCGCGTGCCGGGCTTCGCGTGCGCGATCGCGTACTACGGCGGCGGCATGCCCGACGCGGTCGGCGAGCAGCCGCGCTGCCCTGTGCTCGCGCACTTCGGCGAACGGGACGCGATGATTCCCGTCGCCGGCGTGCAGGCGTTGGCCGCCGCGCACCCGGGCATGCAGGTGCACCTGTACGCGGCCGGGCACGGCTTCAACTGCGACCAGCGCGGCTCGTACGACGCGGCGGCGGCCGCGGCCGCGCGCGAGCGCACGCTCGCGTTCCTGCGCCGGAACGTCGGCTAGGCGCCCGCCGGGCCGCCCCAAGGGCGCGCCCCCCTCTGGGGGGAGGCGCGCGAAGCGCGCATCGGGGGGCTCAAGCCCGCGGTATGCTCAGACCGCCACCGGCGCCTTCAGCGCCGGGTGGCACTGGTAATCTTCGATCGCGACGTCGTCGTACACGTAGTCGAACAGCGTCGGCGGCCGGCGGCGCAGCACGAGCCGCGGCAGCGGGAACGGCGCGCGCGCGAGCTGGACGTCGACCTGCTCCAGGTGGTTGAGGTACAGATGGCAGTCGCCGCCCACCCAGACGAAGTCGCCCGGCGCGAGGTCGCACTGCTGCGCGACCATGTGCGTCAGCAGCGCGTAGGAGGCGATGTTGAACGGCACGCCGAGGAAGATGTCGCAGCTCCTCTGGTAGAGCTGGCACGACAGCCGGCCCTGCGCGACGTAGAACTGGAAGAACGCGTGGCACGGCGGCAGCTTCATCCGCGGGATGTCGCCGACGTTCCACGCCGACACGATGAGCCGGCGCGAGTCGGGGTTGCGGCGGATCTCGGCGACGACGTCGGCGAGCTGGTCGACGTGCCGGCCGTCGGGCGCCGGCCACGACCGCCACTGGTAGCCGTAGACCGGGCCCAGGTTGCCGTCGGCGTCCGCCCATTCGTCCCAGATCGTGACGCCGTTCGCCTTGAGATAGGCGATGTTGGTCTCGCCGCGCAGGAACCACAGGAGCTCGTGCACGATCGACTTCGTGTGCACCTTCTTCGTCGTCAGCAGGGGGAACCCTTGCGCGAGGTCGAAGCGCATCTGGTAGCCGAACACCGACAGCGTGCCGGTGCCGGTGCGGTCGTCCTTGCGGACACCGTGCTCGCGCACGTGGCGCATGAAGTCGAGGTACGCCTGCATCCGGCGCATTGTAGCGTGGCGGGCGGGCGCCGCGCCGTTCGTCGGCGGCGGGCGGCGCGGCGCTTGACAAGCGCGGCGAGACGCTGCCTAATTGCAACCACATGACTAATTATTTCGTCATATAGGCGCGACGTGCGGCCGAGCTACGCCCGCAGCATCCCCCGCCCGTGGCGCGGCACCGCGCGCATGTTCGTCGCGCTCGGCGACGAGCACCGCCAGCGCATCGTGCTGATGTTCGAGCCGGGCGAGCGGCTCACCGTCGGGCAGATCGTCGGCGCGTCCACGCTGTCGCGCTCGGCGGTGGCGCCGCACCGCAAAGGGGGGGGCGGCGCCCGCGGGCGGCCCCCCCCGGCGGTGGGGCAGGGAGGGGGGTGCCCGCCCCCCCCCCCCCCCGGGGGCGCCCGCCCGACGGCGGGGGGGC
>JAYRNW010000373.1:0-20860 GCA_041911995.1 Casimicrobiaceae bacterium
CCCAGGATCTCGACCGGGGACGACAGCCAGTTGAAGTCCACGCCCTCCTGCTCGGCGTGGTGGATCTCCTCTGCCCGCGCCGGCGCTTCCTTGTGCGAGCGCCGGTAGACGCAGTGGACCGACTCCGCGCCGAGGCGCAGCGACACGCGCAGCGCGTCCATCGCCGTGTTGCCGGCGCCGATCACCGCGACGTGCCTGCCGGGCTTCAACGGCGTGTCGAAGTTCGGGAAGTCGCGCGCGCGCATCAGGTTGCAGCGGGTGAGCAGCTCGTTGGCCGACAGCACGCCGTTCAGCGACTCGCCGGGGATGCCCATGAAGCTCGGGTAGCCGGCGCCGGTGCCGATGAACACCGCATGGAAGCCCATCTCGGTGACCATCTGCTCGATCGTGAACAGGCGGCCGACCAGCGTGTTGCACTCGAACTTGATGCCCAGCTGCTTCAGCTTGTCGATCTCGGCGTCGATGACGTCGTTGGGCAACCGGAAGTCGGGAATGCCGTACTTCAGAACGCCGCCGGGCTGGTGGAACGCCTCGTAGACGGTGACGTCGCAGCCGGCCTTGGCCATGTCGGCGGCGCACGCCATGCCGGCCGGCCCGGCGCCGACGATGCCCACCCTGAACGCCGATGGCTCGATGTACGGGACGTTCGCCCACGACTCCTTGATCGCCATGTCGCCGACGAAGCGCTCGAGGCGCCCGATCGCGACCGGCTCCAGCGTGTCGCCGACCGTGCACACGCCCTCGCACTGGTTCTCCTGCGGGCACACGCGGCCGCAGATCGACGGCAGCAGGTTGGTGTCGGTGATGATGTCGTACGCGCCGTGGTAGTGCTTCTCGACGATCTTCTGGATGAACGCCGGGATGTCGATGCTGACCGGGCAGCCGCGCACGCACGGCTCGTCGGCGCACTGCAGGCAGCGCTCGGCCTCGCGCAGCGCGTCCTCGACGGCGTACCCGCAGGCGACCTCGGAGAAGTTGCGCGCGCGCTCCTTCGGGTCCTGCTCCCGCATCGGCGTGCGCTCCTGCGGGATCGTGCGGATCGTCTTCTTTTTCGCGGCCATGTCAGTCCCGATTGGCCGTCCCGAGGGACTGACCCGCCCCCTCCGGGGGCAGTGAGCGAAGCGAACGTGGGGGTCGTTTCACTAGAACAGCTCCGGTTCGCTGCCGTTGGACGCGGCAAGCTCGTCGGCCTTCTTCATCAGCCGGCACGTGTCGTTCCAGTGCTCGAGCGCCATCCGCTCCTCGGCCGTGAAGCGCTTCAGCCGCGCCATCAGGTCGTCGAAGTCGACCTTGTGGCCGTCGAAGTCGGGCCCGTCGACGCACGCGAACTTGATCTCGTCGCCGATCTTGACGCGGCAGCCGCCGCACATGCCGGTGCCGTCGACCATCAGCGGGTTCAGGCTCACCATCGTCTTGATGCCGTGCGGGCGCGTGGCGTCGGCGCAGCCCTTCATCATGATCGGCGGACCGATGGCGATGCACTCGTCGATGTCCGGGTGCTTGGCGACCGCGAGCCGGATGCCTTCGGCGACCGTGCCCTTGACGCCCGTCGAGCCGTCGTCGGTGCAGACGATCACCTCGTCGCAGACCGACCGGAACTTGTCGTCCCAGAACACGAGCTCCTTGGTGCGGAAGCCGATGACGCCGATCACGTAGGCGCCGGCCTCCTGGAACGCGCGCGCCTGCGGGAACGACGGCGCCACGCCGAGGCCGCCGCCGACGACCAGCACCTTCTTCGCGTGCCCGAGCGGGCTCGGCACGCCCATCGGGCCGACCATCGCGTACAGCGTCGTGCCGACCCTGCAGTTCTGCTGCATCTCCTTCGTCGTCTTGCCGACCGCCTGGATCACCAGCGTGATCGTGCCGCGGTCGCGGTCGAAGTCGGCGATCGTGAGCGGGATGCGCTCGCCGTGCTCGGTCTCCATCACGATGACGAACTGGCCGGGCTTCGCGGCCTTCGCCATCATCGGATGGCGGACTTCCAGCAGGTACGTGACGGGCGAGAAGTCCTCGCGCGCGACGATCTCGAATGCGCACATGTCAGCGGGTCCGGGAAGGCGCGCGAGCCACGCCGCGCGCAGGCGCCCGCCGTCCGACGGCGGCGGGGCGTCGAGGTTCGAGTCGATGGCCGTCGGGCCAGGGCACGGCTGCATCCTCCGGGCGGCGTCCGGCCAGAGGGCGCATCGCGCCGACGGGCTCGCGCGCGGAAAGGGCCGAATTCACCTTGCGGCAGATGCTACAGGACCGTCCCGGGCCGTGTGCCCGGGGGGTTTGATCTTGGTCAGGGATTGCGCGAACTTTCTGCCACGGACACGGTTACGCGTCACGCGCGCGGCGCGCACGTGCGGAAGCCCACGAACATGTCGCGCCGCTCGGGGCGATAGAAGTTGCGGAAGCGCGCGTGCACGAGACGCGACCGCGTCGCGAACGACCCGCCGCGGATCACGCGGTGATCACCGAACCACGGCGCCGAGTACTCGGCATAGGGATCGGCCGCGAACCCCGGATACGGCACGAAGTCCGACGCCGTCCACTCCCACACGTTGCCGAAGAGATGCGCGAGCGGACCTGCATCCGCGCCGGCTGCGACCGGGCCGGTGTTGCGCACGTCGAGGTTGGACGCGCCGCAGCCGGCCGCCTGCGTCGCCGCGTACTCCCACTCGGCTTCCGTGGGCAGGCGGCGTCCGGCCCAGCGGCAATAAGCTTCCGCCTCGTGTGCATTGACGTGCATGACCGGCGCGTCGCCCGCGAGCGGCTGCCACGCGGCGAAGCGGCGCTGCTCGAAGCCGCCGCCGGCGGGCCGCCAGTGCACGGGGTGCGTGGCGCCCGCCTGCCCGCGCCACTGCCAGCCGGCGTCGGTCCAGTGCTCGCGCCGTGCGTAGCCGCCGGCGGCGACGAACGCCGCGAACTCGTCGTTGGTGACGCAGCGGCGCGCGAGCGCGAACGGCGCCACCGTCACGTCGTGGCTCCACTTCTCGTTGTCGAACACGAAGCGGTGCGCGTCCGCGCCGCGCGGCGTACCGAGCGCGAAGGGGCCGCCCGCGAACGCGACGTCGCCGGAGGCCACGTCGGACGCCCTGCCCGCCGCGGCCGCCGCCACGACGGCGGGCACCGCATGCGGCAGCGGCAGCGCGAGCGTCTGCAGCGTCATCAGCAGCGCCTCGACGTGCATGTCCTCGTGGTAGAGCGAAAGCTCGAAGAAGTAGCGCTCGCCGTCGCGCGAGCCCGCGAGCGCCTCGAGCGTGTCGGCGAGCGTCGCGTCGAGGTACGCGTGGATGCCGTCCCAGTCGGGCAGCGCGAGCGTCCAGCGCGTCGCGTGCGGCACGTTGCGCGAGTCCCACCACGCGTCGGCTTCGCGGATCCGCGACGGCGTGCGCGCGCCCTGCGGGTCGTCAGCGCGGTAGCGGCGGCACCAGAACTCCTGGAACCAGCCGATGTGCCCGACCTCCCACCGCGGCAGGTTGACGATCGGGATCTGCGGAAAGCGCTGCTGGTCGGGAGTCAGGTCCGCGTAGAGGCGCCGCGTATAATCGCGCGCATCGACGAGCGCGCGCGCGAGTTCCTCCGCCGCGCGCGGCGCGTTGCCCGGCCCCGCCTCCGCCCGCCCGATGCCGCGTTCCCGCGTTCCCGCGCTGCTCATCGTCACGCCCTTCCTGGCCGACGCCAACAACGGCAACTGGCGCACGGCCGCGCGCTGGGCGCGCCTGCTCGTGCCCGACTATCGCGCGATTGTACAAGCGGCCGCGACGCCGGTGACCGCCGGCGCCGCCGCGGACGCCGTCGCGCTGATCGCGCTGCACGCGCGCCGCAGCCACGCCGCGGTCGCCACGTGGCGCGTGGCGCATCCCGACCGGCCGGCGATCGTCGCGCTGACCGGCACCGATCTCTATCGCGACGTCCCGGACGGCGACGCGGACGCGCACGCGTCGCTCGCGGCGGCCGACGGCTTGATCGTGCTGCAGGACGACGCGCTGCGCCACGTGCCGGCGGCGTTCCGCGACCACGCGCACGTCGTCTTCCAGTCGGCGCGCGCGCTGGCGCCGTGGCCGGGCAAGCGCCCCGACCGCCTGCACTGCGTGCTGGTCGCGCACCTGCGGCCCGAGAAGGACCCGGAGACCGCGTTCGCCGCGTGGCGCCGCCTGCCCGCCGGCGTGCCGGCGACGCTGACGATCGTCGGCGCGGCGCTCGACCCGGCGCTCGGGCGCGCCGCACGCGACCTCGCGGCTGCCGACCCGCGCGTGAAGTGGGTGGGCCCGCGCCCGCACGCGTGGACGCGGCAGGCGATCAAGCGCGCGCACGCGCTGATCGTGCCGTCGCGGATGGAGGGCGGGGCCAACGTCGTCGTCGAGGCGATCACGGCGGGCACGCCGGTGCTGGGCAGCCGCATGTCCGGCAACGTCGGCATGCTGGGTGACGACTATCCGGGCTGGTTCGCCGTAGGCGACGCCGCCGGGCTCGCCGCGCTCGTCGCGCGGGCGGCGGCCGACCGCCGCTTCCTCGCCGACCTCGCGCGGCGCTGTGCGCGGCGTGCGCCGCGGTTCGCGCCGGCCGCCGAGGCGCGGGCGCTGCGTGCCGCGCTGGACGCCGCGCTCGCCCGCCGCAGGCATAGAATGCCGGCTTGACCATCTGCCCGGCCCACCCGAGGACCCGAATGAACGCTCCCGACCCGATGCCCCTGCGCCTCACGTCCTTCTCGCATGGCGGCGGCTGCGGCTGCAAGATCGCGCCAGGCGTGCTGCAGCAGATCATCGCCAAGGCCGGCCCGGCGGTGCTGCCGCCGCAGCTGCTCGTCGGCATCGAGACCGCCGACGACGCCGCCGTCTACCGGATCAACGACACGCAGGCGATCGTCGCGACGACCGACTTCTTCATGCCGATCGTCGACGACCCGTACGACTTCGGCGCGATCGCGGCGACCAACGCGATCTCCGACGTCTACGCGATGGGCGGCACGCCGCTGTTCGCGCTCGCGCTGGTCGGCATGCCGGTCAACCAGCTGCCGGTGGACACCATCCGCAAGATCCTCGAAGGCGGCGAAGCCGTCTGCGCGCAGGCCGGCATCCCGATCGCCGGCGGCCACACGATCGACGCGGTCGAGCCGATCTACGGGCTGGTCGCGATCGGCCTCGTCGACCCCGCGAACCTCAAGCGCAACGCGGGCGCGCGGCCCGGCGACCGGCTGGTCCTCGGCAAGCCGCTCGGCGTCGGCGTCTACAGCGCGGCGCTCAAGAAGGAGAAGCTCGGCGCCGATGGCTACGCGGCGATGATCGCGAGCACGACCAAGCTCAACACGCCCGGCATCGCGCTCGGCCGGATGCCGGCCGTGCACGCGCTGACCGACGTGACGGGCTTCGGCCTCCTCGGCCACCTGCTCGAGATCTGCCGCGGCTCGAATGCCGGCGCGCGCGTCGACTTCGCGCGCATCCCGCTGCACCCGGGCGTGCTCGACTTCGCGCGGCAGGGCCTCTACACCGGCGCCTCCGGCCGCAACTGGGCGGGCTACGGCGCCGACGTCGACTTGAGCCCCGCCATCGGCGAGGCCGAGCGCGCGCTGCTGACCGACCCGCAGACGTCGGGCGGCCTGCTCGTCGCGTGCGCGCCCGAGGCCGTCGCCGACGTGCTCGCGATCTTCCGGCGCGAGGGATTCGCGGCGGCCGCCGAGGTGGGCGAGATCGTCGCCGGGGCGCCGCGCGTGGCCGTCGCCTGACCGGCCGTGGTCAGGGGCGCGCTGGTCGTCGTCGTCGTCGTCGTGCTGGGCTGGCTCGTCTGGGAGCGGCACTTCTCGCGCGACGCGCGCATCGAGTCCGCGTACCGCGCGTGCATGAAGGAGCTGGGCGCGGATGGCGCCAAGGCAAGCGCCGGCGCGAAGGCGCCGGCCGCGACCGCCGGCGACCCGGCGGCCGCGATCGCCAAGGGCATGTCCGACGCGCTCACGTCGATGATGCAGGGCATCGGCGGCGCGATGTGCGGCGCGGTCCGCGACGCGTGCAAGCGCGACTACGACGGCTCGATCTGCCAGGCCGCGCTCACCCGCTACAAATAGCGCCGCGATGCCCGCAGGCCCCGGGGGTCCGGCGCGAGGCCGACGCGCCCGCGCGCTTTCCGTTCCGGCGCGGGGCCGCGCCGCGCGGCGCGCCCGCCGCGTGCGCTCACGCGGCGTAGAACACGGCGAAGTCGCCGCGCACGTCCTGCCAGCGCTCGCTGCGGGCGAAGCCCGCGTCGCGCAGCAGCGCCGCGAACTCGTCGGGCGCGTACTTGTACGAGTTCTCGGTGTGGATGCGCTCGCCGGCCGCGAACGCGCGCGTCGCGCCGGGCAGCCGCACGACCTGCGGCGTCCGTGCCTCGAGGTGCATCTCGATGCGGCCCGTCGCTGCGTCGTAGAAGCCGCGGTGCGCGTAGGCGTCCGGCACGAAGTCGCTGCCGAGGATCCGGTTCACGTGGTGCAGCACGTTGCGGTTGAACGCGGCGGTCACGCCCAGCGCGTCGTCGTACGCGGCGGCGAGGCGCGCCGGGTCCTTCTTGGTGTCCACGCCGATGAGGAGCCCGCTGCCCGCCCGCGCAACGCAGTGCCGTTGGACGTCGCGCAGGAACGCGCGCGCCTCGTCCGGCGTGAAGTTGCCGATGGACGAGCCGGGATAGAAGAACGTGACGGGCTCGGGACCCAGGTCGGCGGCGAGGTCGAGGCCGCGCGTGAAGTCGGCGACGACGCCCAGCATCGCGAGGTCCGGGAACTCGGTGGCCATCTTCGCGAGCGAGCGCCGCAGCTCGTCGGCGGCGAAGTCGACGGCCACGTAGCGCGCCGGCGCGACGAACGGCAGCCAAGCGAGCGCCTTGCAGCAGTCGCCGGCGCCCAGGTCGACGAACTGCCGGCCCCGCCCGACCGCCTGCGCGATCGCCGCGCGGTGCTCGCCGAAGATCGCGCGCTCGGTGCGCGTCGGGTAGTACTCGGGCAGCTCGCAGATCGCGCCGTACAGCGCGCAGCCGAGCGCGTCGTAGAAGTACTTCGGCGGGATCGTCGCCGGCCGCGCGAGCAGGCCGGCCACGAGCGCGCGGCGCTCGGCGTCGGGGTCGGCGACGAGGCGCTCGACGATGCGGATGTCCGGCATGCGAAGGAGGGGCGGTGTGCTAGATTGGCCCGCATGATAACCGGAGCGCGGATCGCCACGCTCGCACGCGTCCTCGCGGTCGCGGCGGCGCTCGCCGCCGCGACCGCGCTGCCGGCCCAGCCGCTGGTGCCGTGGACCGGCGGTGCGACGCCGCCGCTGCGCCTGAAGTCGCTTGCCGGGCAGGAGATCGCGCTCGCGGACTTCCGCGGCCGCACGGTGCTCGTGAACTTCTGGGCGACGTGGTGCACGCCGTGCGTCGCCGAGATGCCGGCGCTGCAGAGGCTGCGCGACCGGCTGGCGTCGTACGGCGTCGAGGTGATCGCCGTCAATTACCAGGAGAACGCCGCGCGCATCGCGCCGTTCGTCGAGCGCGCACGCATCGACCTGCCCATCGTGCGCGACCACGACGGCAGCGTGCGGACGGCGTGGAAGGTCACGGTGTTCCCGACGACGTTCGTCGTCGGCCCGGACCAGCGGATCGCGTGGGTGGCCACCGGCGAGGTCGACTGGGACGATTCGCGCGTAGAATCGCGCATTCTCAGCCTCGCGCGCCCGTAGTCGCGGGTCGTCGACCACCATCGCACGTCGGGTGGGCGCGCCCAACCGGAAAGGAGTCGCTGTGGACCGTCGTAGATTCCTCGCTTCCAGTGCGGTCTTTCCCGTCGCGGCAACCTGGGGCCTGCGCGCCCACGCGCAGGGGCGCACGTACGCGCCCGCGTCCGTCGCGTGGCGGACGTTCGAGGTGACCACACGGCTCGAGATCGCCAACGCGGGCGCCGGCACCAGCGCGTGGATCCCGGTGCCGGCCCTCGACTCCGACTGGCAGCAATCGCAGCCCGGCACGTGGACCGGCAACATGCGCGACGCGGCGCTCGCCACCGACCCCGTCTACGGCGCGCGGATGGTCCGCGCGACGTGGGACGACGGCGAGAAGGCGCCGTCCATCGAGATCGTGAGCCGCGTGCGCACCCGCGACCGCAGCGTGGACTGGTCGCGCAAGACCGCGCCGGCGCCGAACGCGGCCGAGCTCGCCGCGGCGCTCAAGCCCACCGAGCTCATGCCGCTCGACGGCATCGTCGCCGCCACCGCCGCCAAGGCGACCGAGGGCAGGACGACGGACGTCGACAAGGTGCGCGCGCTCTACGACTGGATCGTCGCCAACACGTACCGCGAGCCGACGGTCAAGGGCTGCGGCGTCGGCGACATCAAGACGATGCTCGAGACCGGCAACCTCGGCGGCAAGTGCGCGGACCTCAACGCGCTGTTCGTCGGCCTCGCGCGCGCGTCCGGCATCCCGGCGCGGGACGTCTACGGCATCCGCGTCGCGAAGTCGGCGTTCGGCTACCGCGAGCTCGGGGCCGGCAGCGCCGACATCTCGAAGGCGCAGCACTGCCGCGCCGAGGTGTGGCTCGCCGACTACGGCTGGGTCGCGATGGACCCGGCCGACGTGTCCAAGGTGATGCGGATGGAGACGCCGCAATGGCTGCGCGACCCGCGCCACGAGGTCGCCGCGCCGGTGTACTCGGCGCTGTTCGGCAACTGGGAAGGCAACTGGATGGGCTACAACGCCGCGCACGACGTGGTGCTGCCCGGGTCGAAGGGGCCGAAGGTCGCCTTCCTCATGTACCCGCAGGCGGAGACGCGCGGCGAGCGCGTCGACAGCCTCGATCCGGACACGTTCCGCTACCGGATCTCCGTGCGCGAGATCGCCGGCTGACCCACGCCCGCCGCGGGCCGCGCGGGCCGCGGCCGCCGTTCCCGCCGTGACCCCGGCGCCCGCCCGCACGGACGATGCGCCGGCGTCCGCGGTGGCCGCCGGCGCGTTCGGCCTTTATCCGGCCAGCGCGTTCCGCCTCGCGACCGGCGCGTGCCGCGACGCGCCGACGATCCCGCAGGCGCTCTGGTACTTCCGCGCCGAGACGATCGCGATCCCGCGCGCCGGCGTGCCGGTCGCCTCGTTCGCGACCGGCGTGCGCGCGATCGACGACGTCCGCCGCTGGGCCGCCGCACGCGCGCCCGAGGCGCCGGCCGAATATCCGCCGCTCGTGTGGGTCGCGGCGCCGCTCGTGGTCCGGCACGCGTGGCTCGCCGCCGACGGCGCCACGCTCGACGCGGGCGGCACCGCGCTGCCGTTCGCGCCGGTCGCGAAGGTCGCGCTCAACCGCTCGTACTTCGACGCGTCGTCGGTCGCGTTCCTCGCGGGCCGGCCGCTGACGGTCCGCGGCGAACTCGACGGCGGCCGGCTCGTCGCGCGCACGCTGTGGCCCGAGGACTTCCGGCTGGGCGGCGACGCGCCGCCGCCGCGTGCGCTTCCGGACGCACCTGCGCCGGCGCTCGCCGTGCGCGCGCTGCTGCGCGAGGCGCCGCGCGGCGGCGCGCAAAGCCCCTACGCCGCATGGACGCTGTGGTCGCGCGATCCCGCCGACACGCGCTGGGCGGGGCGTCCGGTGCTCGCGCTGATGGTCAACGGCGCACAGGGCGACGACGACGAGGCGCACGCCGGGCACTTCGCGCTCGTCACCGGCCGGGTCGCGGCCGACGGCGCGCTCGGCGACTGGCTCGTCGACAACTTCTACGCGCTCGACGTCGAGAGCGAGAAGGGCATCCTCGCCGCGCCGGTACCGCTCGACAACTACCTCGCGGACTTCAACAGCGGACAGAGCTGGTACCGCCCGTCGTACCTCATGGTCGCCGTGCTCGCCGACGAGCGCGCGGCCGCGCTGGTGCAGGCGGCGATCCACCGCGTCTACAACCAGTTCTACCGGCACCAGCTCGGCTACTACCACCCGGACGAGAACTGCACGAGCATCAGCATCGATACGCTGCGCGCGCTGGGCTGGCCGGTGCCGGCGCGCGGGCCCTCGAGCCTCGTCGGCGCCTGGCTCGGCCTGCCGCTGGCCGCGCTCGCCGGGCGCTCGCTCGCGAAGGCGAAGGTCGGCTTCGACTACCAGCGCGCGGATCGCACCCGGCTCCTGCCGGCCGTCGCGCTGGAAGAGGCGTTCGGCAGCCTGTGGGGGCTCGTGCACGGCGCGCTCCCGGCCGACGCGGGCCCGCTTGCGCGAATGCTCGCCGCAGACGTGGCGGCGCTCGCGTTCGTGCGGATCCCGCAGCTGCCGTCGAACCGCGCGTTCGGCGACGCGCCGGTCGTCTCGCTCACCGAATATCGTGCGCGCGTGCCGCGCGACCCGGCGCAGCAGCAGATCGTTCCGCTGCCGCCGCGGCCGTTTCCCGACGCGCTGCGCGACCCCGACCTGCTGCCGCCGCCGCGACGCGCGTCCGACCGGGCCGTCCTCGCGTGGGGCGCGCTGGTGCTGGCCGGCATTCCGCTGTACCTGTGGCGCGCGTGGCGCGGACGCCGCCGCCGGCGCTGACGCGCTTCGTCGCGGACAGACCGCGGACGATTGCGCTACCATCGTCCGCACGTCCCCTCCTCCCACCCGCCGCCATGCCGACCAAACCCCGCAAGAAGCCCGAAGAACTGCGCAGCCACCGCTGGTACGGCGTCAACGACCTGCGCTCGTTCGGCCACCGGTCGCGCACCGCGCAGATGGGCTACCACCGCTCCGACTACCGCGGCAAGCCGGTCATCGCGATCGTCAACACGTGGAGCGACATCAACCCGTGCCACACGCACTTCCGCCAGCGCGCCGAGGAGGTGAAGCGCGGCGTCTGGCAGGCCGGCGGCTTCCCGGTCGAGATGCCGGCGCTGTCGCTGTCGGAACCGTTCCAGAAGCCGACGACGATGCTCTACCGCAACCTGCTCGCGATGGAGACCGAGGAGCTCCTGCGCAGCTATCCGGCGGACGGGGCCGTGCTGATGGGCGGCTGCGACAAGACGACGCCGGCGCTCGTGATGGGCGCGCTGTCGATGAACCTGCCGGCGATCTTCGTGCCGGCGGGGCCGATGCTGCGCGGCGACTTCCGCGGCCAGTACCTGGGCAGCGGCAGCGACGTGTGGACGTACTGGGCTGAGCTCCGCGCCGGCAACATCAGCGAAGCCGACTGGCAGGAGATCGAGGAAGGCATCGCGCGCGCGCCGGGCCACTGCATGACGATGGGCACGGCGTCGACGATGACGAGCGCCGCCGAGGCGATGGGCCTCACGCTGCCCGGCGCGGCGTCGATCCCGGCCGCCGACGCGCGGCATGCGCAGATGGCCACGCTGTCGGGCAAGCGCATCGTCGACATGGTGTGGGAGGACCTCGCGATCCGCGACGTCGTCGACGCGCGCGCGATCGACAACGCGGTGACGGCCGTGCTGGCGCTGGGCGGCTCCACGAACGCGATCGTGCACCTGATCGCCATCGCCCGCCGCGCCGGCGTCACGCTCGACCTCGCGCGCTTCGACGCGCTGGCGCGCCGCACGCCGGTGCTCGCCAACGTGCGCCCGTCCGGCAAGTACCTGATGGAGGACTTCTTCTACGCCGGCGGCCTGCGCGGCCTGCTCGCGCGCCTGCCCGACCTCCTCGACGGCAGCGCCGCGACGGTCAACGGCCGCACGCTCGGCGCGAACGTCGCGGGCGCCGCCGTCTTCGACGACGACGTGATCCGCACGCGCGCCGAACCGCTTCTCGCGAGCGGCGGGCTCGCCGTGCTGCACGGCAACCTCGCGCCCGACGGTGCGGTGATCAAGCCGGCGGCGATGGAGCCGCACCTCGCGCGACACGCCGGCCGCGCCGTCGTGTTCCGCGACTACGACGACATGGCGGCGCGCATCGACGACCCGGCGCTGCCCGTGGACCGCGACAGCGTGCTGGTGCTGCAGAGCGCGGGGCCGCAGGGCGCGCCCGGCCTGCCGGAGTGGGGCCAGCTGCCGATCCCGAAGAAGCTGCTGCGCGAGGGCGTGCGCGACATGGTCCGCATCTCCGACGCGCGGATGAGCGGCACCAGCTACGGCGCGTGCGTGCTGCACGTCGCGCCGGAGTCGCACGTCGGCGGGCCGCTCGCGCTCGTCCGCGACGGCGACACGATCGCGCTCGACGTCGAGGCCCGCACGCTCACGCTCGCCGTCGACGATGCCGAGCTCGCCCGCCGCCGCGCCGCGTGGACGCCGCCGCCGCCGCACTACGCGCGCGGCTTCGGCGCGCTGTACCTGAAGCACGTCACGCAGGCGAACCTCGGCTGCGACTTCGACTTCCTGGAGGCGGGCCCGCCCACGCCCGACCCCGAGATCCACTGACCGCGCCGCCGCGCCGCTTGCGCGCGGCGCCGCGGCGCTGCTACGCTGCGGCACCCGCCCCGGCCGCCCTCCCCATGAAGCCCAGTTTCATCGTCTCCTACCTCGACCAGTACGTGATCGGGCAGGAGGACGCGAAGCGGATCCTCGCCGTCGCCGTCTACGCGCACTTCCGCAAGATCGCGCTCGCGCAGCGCGACCGCGCGCCGGTGGCCAAGAGCAACGTGCTGCTGATCGGCTCGTCGGGCACCGGCAAGACGCTGACGTGCCAGACGCTGTCGCACGTGCTCGACGTGCCGTTCGTGACGGCCGAGGCGACGTCGCTGTCGCACACGCGCTACGTGAACGAGGAGATCGAGGCCGTGCTGCAGCGGCTCGTCGACCGCGTCGACGGCGACGTCGCGAAGGCGCAGAGCGGCATCGTGTTCATCGACGAGATCGACAAGCTGAAGGCGCAGGAGGGCGAGCCGCAGGGCAGCTCCGGCGAGAGCGTGCAGCACGCGCTGCTCAAGATCATGGAGGGCTCGCAGGTCAAGCTGCACACCGGCCAGTACATCGACACGACGAACATCCTGTTCATCTGCGGCGGCGCCTTCGTGGGCCTCGACGAGATCATCCGGTCGCAGACGCACGGCTACGGGTTCATCGCGACGTCGAAGGGCGACAACCAGAAGATCCTCGACCGCCTCAACACGCGCGTGAAGCCCACCGACCTCTTCACGTACGGCCTCATCCCCGAGTTCACCGGCCGCCTGCCGATCATCGCGCGCTTCCACGACCTCACGCGCGAGATGATGGTGCGGATCATGACGGACACGAAGAACTCGCTCTATTCGCAGTTCCGCGACATCTTCCGCGAAGAGGGCGTCGACCTCGTCGTCGAGCCGCGCGTGTTCGAGCAGATCGCCGAGCTCGCCATCGAGTACCGGACCGGCGCGCGCAGCCTGCGCGGCATCTTCGAGGAGCTGATGACGCCGGTGCTCTACCAGATTCCCGACAGCCCGGACATCCGCCGCGTCGTCGTCGCGTCGCTGTTCTCCGACCCGACGTACGTGCGCGCGCCCGCGCCCGCCGGCGCGCCGGTCGCGCCGTAGCACGTGCACGCGGACGCCGCCGCCGCGCGGCCGGCCGCGCTGGTCGCGCTCGCCGGCATCGCGCTGCTGGGCAACGGCCTCAAGGCAGTCGTCAGCAGCACCGTGCTGGTGGGCGAGGCGCGGTTCGCCGCGTTCCTCGCGATCCCCGTCGAGCACGTCGCCACGCTGCTGGAGGCGATCTTCGCCGGGATGGTGATCGCCGTCGCCGCGAGCCCGCTGCTGCTGCGGCGTTTCCGTGCGCGGACCGTCGCCGCCGTCGCAGGCACGGTCGCCGCGGCGGCGTTCGCGGCATTCGCGCTCGTCGACCACGTCGCGCCTGCGCTCCCCGTGCGCGTGGTCGCCGTGTTCGCCGCGTTCACGATCGGCTCCGGTGCCGTCGCCTGCCTTGCGCCGGCGGCGCAGGCCCTGGTGCTGCTGTGGCCGACCGCCGCCGGGCGCGCGTCGCTGACCACGCTGTGGACCGGCGCGGCGCCGGCCGGGTTCATGGCGGCGCCGCAGCTCGTGAAGCTGGCGCTGCCGGTGGCCGGACTCGCCGTCTACTTCGCGGCATTCGCGACGCTGCCGCTCGCGATGGCGGCGCTCGCGCTGGTGCTCGGGCTCGCGCGCGCCGCGCCGCCGCCGGGCGGCGACGCGGCCGGTGCGCCGCCCGCGCGCGTGCTGCTCGCGTTCGTCGCCGTCGTCGTCGCGTTCGAGGCGTGGTCGACGCTCGGCTCGCTGACGCGCTACACGGCGCCGGCCACGCTCGTCGCGCTGGCCGCGCTCGCGTGCGTGGGCGCGTGGTTCACGCGGGCATTGCGGCACGTTCCGCCGTCCGGCGGCGAGGCCGCGAGCGCGTACCGGATGCTCTTCGCGCTCTTCATGGTCGAGATCGCGACCACCGGCTTCTTCGAGGCGGCGTTCCTGACCGAGCGCCTGGCCGACGAGGCGTTCGTCGCCGACCGCTCGACGGCGAACGCCGCCGCGCAGATCGCCGGCACGCTCGTCGCCGGTTACGCCGCGCGGCGATGGCCGGGCGCCTGCCGGGCGCTGCTGCTCGTGTTCGCCGTCGTCGCGGCCGCCGGGCTCGCCGCCTACGTTCCGTATCCGTGGATCGCGGACCGCGCGTATTTCCTGTGGACGGCGACGGTGACGGGCTTCGGCACGGCCGGCCTGACGGTCGTGGTCTGCCTCGCCGTGCTGCCGGCGGGCCGCCGGGCAGCGCTGGTCGCGGCGCTGCCGTCGATCGCGATCATCGTCGGCACCGAGGTCGGGCTCGAAACGCTGCAGCTCGCGTTCGCGGCCGTCACCGCGCTGGGCGTCACGGTGCCGGTCGCGTACGGCACGCTGTTCGCTGCGCAGGCGGCGATCGGGCTCGCCGTCCCGTGGCTGCTCGCCGCCGCGGCGCGGCAGGGCCTGCCGGCCGATGGCGAGGCCGCCGCGCCGGCGGCCGGAGCCCGCGCGACCCCGGCACGCTGAAGCGCTGCCTTCGCGCGGGCCGCGAAGCACCGGCCGCCGTGACGCGGGCATGGCTCTTGCAACGACCGGCCAGCGCCCGCGTCCACGCCGGGCTTCCCTCGACCACCGCCGACCCTTCCCCCCATGACCCCGATTCGCTTCGCCGCCGCGACCTTCGTACTCGCTGCCCTCGCCCTGCCGCTGCCGGCGCAGTCGCAGTCGATCGTCGTGCAGGTCGTCAACGACAGCGGGCTGCCCGACAACCAGGTGTACCTGCTGCTGGGCGGCAAGGACATCAAGGTCGGCTCGACCACGTACAAGTTCGACGTCAGCGGTGTCGCCAGCGTGAACATGGGCCTCGCGAACCCGCCGCCGACGACCGGGACGCCGCTCACCTGCGGGGGCCAGAACCCGCCGCCGAACTGCACGACGCCGATCCAGCCCGTGTCCGGGTTGAAGGTCGGCTCACCGTACACAGGTGCAACGGGCCTGCAGGTCTACTCCTTCACGATGACGACGGTGGGATCGGGCGTCCTGTACCTGTCGTACGACGCGGGCGTCACGTACCCGGCGGCGCCGACGGTCGCGGCCAACTACCGGTTCCAGCCGCTCGAGTTCACGTACTCGGCCAACCCGGCCGTCTCCAGCAACGGCGACCTGACGTCGATCGACTTCTACGGCATCCCGCTCGAGCTGACGACGTACGGCGCGGACGACCCGGCGCTCGGGCATCCGCAGGACCGCGTCAGCTACTACACGTCCACGCCGACGCTGCTGCAGGCGTTCAACGCCGTCAACCCGGCGCTGCAGAACGCGATGGTCGGCAAGTCGTGCGACGCGAGCGGCGGCAACTGCAAGCGCGTGCCGTTCGTGCCCGGGACCACGCCGTACCGCGACTTCCTGCGCGTGCTGGGCCCCAACCAGCTCGCCGCGGCGGGCACGAGCCCGCTGCCGGTGCCGATGCCGCCGGGCGCGGCCAAGCCGTGGCCGTACCCGACCTTCGCCGCGTACCTCGACGCGCTCGCCAACGCCAACTACACGTTCGTCGAGTCCGACAACGCCGTCATCTCCGCGTACACGTTCAACTACACCGGCACCATCACGAAGATGAGCGCGACGACGAAGGCGTCGTGCCTCGACCCGGCGCTCGCGGCCGACGGCTGGCTCGTCAAGCTGACCGGCACGACGACGGCGGGCTCGCCGCTCTTTTCCAATGCCGACATCTGCATCCCGCTGCCGCGCACCGACGCCGGCAACGGCAGTGCCGACTTCTTCATCTACGGCGCAACACAGAACTGCGAGTCGCTCGGGATCGCGACGACGGCAGGCGGCACCACCACGCGCTACACGTGCCACGACGCCAAGCCCGACGAAGTGAAGCCGCTCACCAACTCCGTCTACGGCTGGATCCAGGCCGACGTGCTGGCCGCGCTCAACTTCGGCTACATGCAGGGCGTCGCCGACGACGGCAATGGGGTCGGCCACTCCGCGACCTGGTACAACCTGCCGCCGGTGCAGTATCCGTTCGGCCTCGCGCGCAGGACCAACGACGGCCGCTACAACCTGTGGGCGGCGCTCATGTACAACCACTCGGACGCGTACGGCTTCGCGTTCTCCGACCGCAAGGGCCGGCCGTCGCCCGACATCGCGTTCCCGGTCGGCGGCACGCTGCGCGTCTGGATCCTGCCGGACCGGCGCCTCGACGCGCCGCTCGTCACCGCGTCCAACGCGCCCGGCTGCCCCACGCCGACGACCTGCCAGATCGCGCTGTCGTGGCCGACGGTCGCGAACGCCGACCACTACACGGTCACGTGGTCGCCGCCGTACGCGACGACGTCCGCGACCGTCGCGCAGTCGCAGCAGGCGACCGTCACCTATACGGTCGGCAGCCTCACGTCGGGCACGCCGTACACGTTCACCGTGCGCGCGTACAACGCGGACGGGTCGCAGTCGTCGTTCGAGGTGCCGGTGTCGTCGCACACGCCCGGCTCGCCGCCGCCGATCACGACCGGCAACGCGCAGGCGCAGATCGGCTTCTCCTGGACGCCGCCGAATGCAGCGGCGCCGCCCGACGTGTACGTCGCAGGCAACAAATCGAAGTACGATGCGACGAACAAGACGTGGTCGACGCTGCCGGCGATTCCCGTCACGGCCGGCCCGCTCGCGACGAGCGCGGGCCTGACGGTGACGGGCCCCGGGCTCGCTGTCACCGAGACCATCGTGCCGTCCGTGATCGCGCCCAACGGCGGCGCGGCGCTGACGATCACGCTGGGCGACCCGGCGCAGAGCGCGCTCTCGCTCACCAGCGCGTTCACCGTCGCGATGCCGCCCGGCGTCACGGTCGCCGCCAACGCGACGAGCCTGGCGCTCGCCGTCGCGCCGGCGTCGGTCGCCTCCGGCACGTCCGCCGCGCTGACCGTCACGCTGGGCAACACGACCGCGAACGGCGTCGCGCTGCTGGCGCCCTTCGCGGTCGCACTGCCTGCCGGCGTCGCGGCGACGCTGCAGGCGGGCGGCTGCCCGGGCGCGTCGGTGACCGGGCAACAGGTCGTACTGGCGTCCGGATCCGTGATCCCGCCGGGCGGCTGCACGATCACCGCCAGCGTCACGCCGTCGGCGGTCGGATCCGTCGCGTTCACGTCGGGCGCGCTGCAGACGGCGGCCGGCACGATGCCCGCGGCGAGCGCCCCGCTGTCCGTCACCGGCAGCGGCGTCGCCGTGCTGCAGACGATCACGCCGCAGAGCATCGTCCCCGGCGGCATCGCGGCGATGACGCTCACGCTCGGCGACCCGACGCAGTCCTCGCTCGCGCTCAGCCAGCCGTTCACCGTCGCGATGCCCGCCGGCGTGGCGATCGCCACCAGCGCGACCAGCCTCGCGCAGCAGGTGTCGCCCACCTCCGTCGCGTCCGGCACGACGGCGACGCTCACCACCACGCTCGGCAACGCGACGCAGGCGGGCATCACGCTCGCAGCGCCGCTGTACATCGTGCTGCCGGCCGGCGTCACCGCGGTCGTCGCGAACACCAGCACGTGCACCGGCGCGACGGCCGGGGCGTCGGCGATCACGCTGCCCAAGGGGGCGACGATCGCCGCGGGCGGATGCACGATCGCGGCGACGCTCACGGCTGGCAGCACGACGGTCGGCTCGTTCGTGCTCGCGACGACCGCGCTGCAGACGAGCGCCGGCACCGCCGCGGCGGCGGTGACGCCGCTGACGGTCACCGGCACCGGACTCGCGGTCCTGCAGACGATCGCGCCGGCGAGCATCGCGCCGGGGGGCACGGCGACGATGACGCTGACGCTGGGGGATTCCAATCCTGCGAAGACGTCGCTGACGCCGACGACCGCGTTCATCGTGAACCTGCCCGCGGGCGTCACGCCGACGCGGGACACGCCGAACACGACGTGCGTCGGCGTGAGCCCGGTGTCGCTGGCGATGGGCCCGGTGACCACACCGTCGGGCGTCTGCAAGATCGTCGCGACGCTGACCGCGTCGACGCCGGGCACGGTGGTGGTCACGACCGGCTCGTTGCAGACGGCGAGCGCCACCGCGCCGGGCGCGAGCGCGCCGCTCACCGTCAGCGGCCCGACGACCACGTGCAGCGGCGTCACGCAGACCGCGGCCGGGATCACGATGGCGCCGGGAACGACCGCGTCCGGCACGTGCACGATCGCGGCGAACCTCACCGCGGCCACGCCCGGCACGTCGGTCATCGCGACGAGCAGCCTCGTCGCCGGGACCGGAACCGCCGCGGCGGCCAGCGCGCCGCTGACCGTGGCCGCGCAGTCCTGCCCCGGCGTCGCGATGACGTCGACCAACATCACGATGGGCAACATCAGCATGGCGTCGGGAACGTGCACGATCGCGGGCACCGTCTCCGCGGCCACGCCCGGGCCTTACGTCGTCACGACCAGCGCGCTGGCGACGACGTCCGGCACCGCGGCCGCCGCGACCACGCCGTTCGCGGTCTCCGGCGCGTCGACCAACGTCACGCAGCAGCTCGTGCCGGCGACGATACCCGCCAGCGGCACGGCGGCGCTCACGCTGACGCTCGCCAATCCGACGGCGGCGGCGGTCACGCTGACCGATCCGTTCGTCGACAACCTGCCGACCGGCGTGACGACGGTGGGCGGCAACACCGGGACGTGCGGGCCGCAGGTCGCGGTCACCGGCAACGGCGTCTCGTTGCCGATCGGCGCGACGATCCCCGCCGGCGGCTGCACGATCCAGGTCGCCGTTACGGCAGTGCAGCCGGGCTCCTATACGAACACCACCGGCACGCTGATGACGACCGGCACCGTGTACCCGGTCCAGTCGGTGCCGCTGGAGCTGCGCGCGAACGGCTCGACGATCTGGGCGCAGAACCTGTTCCTGACGTTCACCGGCGGACCGCAGGCGTTCGCCGTGGGTCAATGCGCTCCGACCGACACGTGCGCGGGCAGCGGCCAGCCGCCGACCGTGGATTTCAACAATCCGCCGCGCGCGCCCAACTTCCTCGAGCGGCAGGCGCAGGACCTGACCATCGGCAACGGCAAGGCCGGCAACGGCCCGCCGTTCGGCTACGCGAACACGCCGCAGATCGGCATTCCGTTCACGCCGATCGCGGACAAGGCGCGCACCGACGTCCTCTACCCGGCGCTCAAGTCGTCGCGGCCGCCGCGCGAGTCGAGCAACCTGTGCCCGGTGCTCAAGCCGGAGGTGTGCCCGATCTAGCGGCGGTCGTGCCCGACGATGGGCCGGCGCGTCACCGGTAGCCCGGCGTCGGCGGCGGTTCGGGCGGCTCGGGCGGCGCGTCCGCCGGCGGCGCGGGCGGCACGCACATCACGACGAGGTCGGGGCCGTCGCCTTCGGCGAGCCAGTGGCGCTCCATCACCATCTGGTCGCGCAGCGCGCGGTCGACCATGTAGCGGTGGTTCGCGTCCACCCGGTTGCTGAACACGCGGTACACGGACACGAGCCCGGCCGGGCACACGCCCGCGGCGGGCAGCACGACGTGGAAGAACTGCGGGTCCTCGTTGACGAACGACGGATTCTTCTGTCCGGTCGCGTCGCACTCGGCGGTGCCGCGCCCGTAGAAGTGCGAGTCGCCCTTCGCCGGCGGGATGTAGAAGCGGCACACCGGCGACGTACCGGGGCCGGCCGCCGCGTACACGCGAAACGACTGCCCGGTGCGCGTCCAGCCCTTGATCGTGACGCCGGCGTCCAGGATGGCGATCTCGTCGGCGATGTGCGTGAGGAAGTAGTGGTCGAGGCCCGCGTGATAGAACTCGACGGCGGTCGCCGCCGCCGGGCCGGCCTTCACGCTGCCCGACGCGCCCGCGAAGTTGGTCGCGACGTTCGGCGTCGGCGTTCCCGCGCGCGTGAGCGCCGTGACGCCGTCCGCGGGCATCGCGCCGAACGTGATCGGGTCCACGCCCGCGAAGTTGAGCGTGCCGCCGCCCAGCGGCAGGAAGCCGGCCGGAATCGTGTAGTCGGGCGCGACGATGCCGAGCGCGGCGAAGCCCGCGGTCGCGACGAGCACGCGGCGCCCTGCGGTGCTGGCCGACGGAAGGTTGGACGGAAACGTGATCTGCTGCACGGCGCCCTGCGCGCTCGTCGCGCGCAGAGACCGACCGGCCCACAGGTTCTGGCCGTCGCTGCCGGCGGCCTCGACCAGGACCACGAACTGCACGGTGCCGTCCGCGTTCGAGTAGAGCTGGTCGATGCGGAACGTGTGGAACGTCGCGTGCGCGAGCGGCGCACCAAGCGCGAGCGCAACGACGGCCAGCCAGCGGGACAGGACGTTCATGCCGGCCTCCTGCGGACGGCGTCCGCGAGTGTCGATACGGCGCGCCAACAGGGGACGGGCCGCCGGTATTCCCGGCCCGACGTCCGGCGCGGGCACCGGATCCCCCCCCCGGCGCCGGGGCTATCGGCGGCGGCGGGACGCCGCGACCGCGCCGCGGTAGGCGGCGAGCGCGAGCCCGCCCAGCCGCAGCAGCGCCTACGGCGAGTCCGCGCGCGCCGCGTCGACGGCGAACAGCCGCGTCAGCGCAAACGGAGCGACC
>JAYRNW010000374.1:0-7062 GCA_041911995.1 Casimicrobiaceae bacterium
GCCGGCCGCGCACGACGCCCGCGCGCCACGCGACGAACACGCACAGCGCGAGCGCGACGATACCGAGCAGGGTGAGGCCGTTCACGGCAACGGGGGGACGGCGGGCGGGTCAGGCGACGACCGGAATCCGCCATTGTATGCGACGGGCGCCGCACGCGGCCAGCGCGGGGCCCGGGATCGTCGCGGCGGACTGCTAGAATGCCGGGGCGTCTTGCGCACCCGAATCCACCGATGGACGAACCCGCGCCCGGCACCGACCGCGTTGCTTCCCCGCGCGCCGGCGGCGCGCCGCCGCGGGAGGGCGCGTTCGCGCGCCCCGCGTCCCGCGGCCTCGTCCTCGCGCTGGCCGCCGTCCTCGCCGTCGCCGTGGGCGCCGCCTGGCTCGACGGCCGCGATGCCCAGCTTGCGCTGCGCACCGACGTCGCGAAGCGGCTCGCCGACGCCGAAGCGGCGCTGGCGCAGGCGAAGGCGCGCGAAGGGACGCTCGCCAACGACCTGCGCGACGCGCAGGCGAAGCTCGCGCTGCTGGAAACGCGGCTCTCCGAGTCGCAGGCGCAGCAGGCGTCCCTCGAGGCGCTCTACCGCGAGCTCGCGCCGTCGCGCGACGTGCTCGCGCTGAACGAGGTCGAGCAGGTGCTGATGCTCGCGAGCCAGCAGCTCGCGATCGCCGGCAGCGTGCCCTCGGCGCTCGCCGCGCTGCAACTCGCCGAGGCGAAGCTCGCGCGCTTCGACCGGCCGCAGCTCGTCGCGTTGCGGCGCGCGCTCGCGCGCGACATCGACCGGCTCAAGTCCGTGCCGTACGTCGACGTGGCCGGGATGTCGCTCAAGCTCGACCAGGTGATCGCGACGGTGGACACGCTGCCGCTCGCGAAGGACGAGCGGCTGCCGGCGCCAGCCGCGCCGGCGCCGGCCGCGGACGAATCCGCGTGGCTGCGCGGGCTGCGCGACGCGTGGGCGGAAGTGAAAGCGCTCGTGCGGGTCGAGGTCGCCGACCGGCCCGCGGCGCCGCTCGTGCCGCAGCAGCAGGCGTACTTCCTGCGCGAGAACCTGCGGCTGCGGCTCCTGACCGCGCGCGTCGCGCTGTTGTCGCACGACGTCACCGGCTTCCGCTCCGACGTGACCGCCGCGAATGCGTGGGTCAAGCAGTACTTCGACACGCGCGTGAAGCCGGTGCAGGCGGTCTCGGCGACGCTGACGCAGCTCGCGGCCACGCCGATGCCGACCGACCTGCCGGACCTGGCCGCGAGCCTGACCGCGATGCGCACGGTGCGCGCGGCGCGCGACCGCGCGACCGGCGCCGCCGCCGGCCGCTAGCCAGCACGCCGATTGAAATTGGCAGCGAACCCCATCCTCCCGTGTCATCCCGAGCGCAGCGAGGGATCTGCTTGTGCGGCAAGTCGGCAACATGCGTCAATGCAGATCCCTCGTCGCTGCGCTCCTCGGGATGACAGAGGGAACCTTTCGACAGCACGCTAGCGCAACCCGCCGCCGCGATGCGCCTCCTGTTCGCGTTCCTGCTGCTCGCCGCGCTGGCGGTGCTCGCCGCGCTGCTGTTCAAGGTCAACACCGGGTACGCGCTGTTCGTCGCGCCGCCGTACCGCGTCGAGGTCTCGCTCAACGCGTTCATCCTGCTCGTGCTCGCCGGCTTCCTCGCGCTGCACGTCGTACTGCGGCTGGCCGCGCACATCGCGCGCATGCCGCGCGAGGTGCGCGAGAACCGGCGCCGCCGCAACGCCGAGCGCGCGCGCGCGAAGCAGGACGCCGCGGTCGTCGCGCTGCTGGAAGGGCGCTACGGCAAGGTGCGGCAGTTCGCGCAGGAGGCGCTCGCGGTCCCGCAATCCTCGGGGCTGCCCGCGCTGATCGGCGCGCGGGCGGCGATCGACATGCGCGACTTCGGCGAAGCGGAAGCGCTGCTCGCGCGGCCGGACGCCGGCATCGCGAGCCTGACGGTGCCGCGGCTGATGCTCGAGGCCGACATGGCGCTCGCGCAGGGGCAGCCCGGCGACGCGCTCGCGAAGCTCGCGGAGCTGCGGCGCGAGGCGGGCCTGCACACGGCGGCGCTGCGCCTCGAAGTGCGCGCGCTGACGGCCGCCGGCCGCCACGCCGAGGTGCCGCCGCTCGTCGGCCAGCTGGTCAAGCGCAAGGTCTACGACGCGGAGCAGGGCGACCTGCTGCGTGCGACCGCGCACGCGGAGGCGCTCGCCGGCTATCGCAACGATCCCGCGGGCCTGCGCGACTACTGGAGCCGGCTCACCGACGCCGACCGCAGCCAGCCGAAGGTCGCGCGCGCCGCGGCCGCGGGCTTCCTCGCGCTCGGCGGCGACCGCGAGGCCGCGGAGATCGTCGTGCGCTGCCTCGAGCGCGACTGGGACCCGGAGCTCGTCGCGCTGTACGCGCAGTGCCGGACCGGCGACGCGACGCGCCAGCTCGAGACCGCCGAGCGCTGGCTCGCCGCGCACAGCCAGGACCCGGCGCTGTTGCGCGCTCTCGGCCGCCTCTGCGAGCGCGAGTCGCTGTGGGGCAAGGCACAGTCGTACTTCGAGGCGAGCCTGGCGCTCGACGACCACTGGCGCACGCACGTCGCGCTGGGTGAGCTGCACGCGCGGCTCGGCCGCGCCGACCAGGCCAACGCGCACCTGGCCGCCGCGCTGAAGCGGGCGCTGGCGGAACTCGAGGCGATCGAGCGGCGCGGCGACCCGGCGGTCAGCGGGCGCGCGGCGAGCCCGCCGCCGCCGTCCGGTCGCCCAGCGTGAAGACGACGATCCCCTCGTCGCGGTAGAACGGCGGCCCGAGCGCCGCCTCGATCATCGGCAGGCAGCGCTCGACGTCGGGCCACGGCACCTGCGCGTCGGGCGGCGTGGACCACGGCTTGACGTGCAGCACGAGGAAGTCGGCGCGGTAGGTCTCCCCGCGCAGGATCGCGGACAGGTGCGCGAAGTTCGCGAGGCGCATGCCGTGCGTGCCCTCCGGGTACTCGCCGAAGTTGCTGGTGCCGCACAGCGGCGTGACCAGCCCGATCATCACGTTCTGCCGGTGGACCTGCTGGTACCAGACGTGCGGGTTGTGGTGCGACTCGAGCCGCCACGGCGCCTCGATCAGCGTCAGCGACCCCGGGCGCGTCGTGGCGAGCTCGCGGTAGAACCGCGGCACCGGCTCGGTCGGGACCTGCTGCACGTACGGGTTGTGGGCGTCGTCGTAGTCGAACTGGTAGCGCAGGTGCCCGGTGAACTGGTTCGGCGCGTCCGACTGCGCGGGCAGCGGGCCGAGCGCCCACAGCCCGGC
The DNA here is from genome assembly GCA_041911995.1 of Casimicrobiaceae bacterium. Taxonomy (GTDB): domain Bacteria; phylum Pseudomonadota; class Gammaproteobacteria; order Burkholderiales; family Casimicrobiaceae; genus VBCG01. The sequence continues at coordinate 3,283 of JAYRNW010000374.1, forward strand.
GCCGACGAGCGCGATCGCCGCCGCGCTCGGCGCCGGCCACCGCGGCGGCAGCAGCGCGACGAAGCCTTCCGCGGCGAGCAGCAGCGCGACCGGCACCAGCGGGACCAGGTAGCGCGCGAACACCGGCGGGTGCTGCACCCAGTTCGGGCGCGCGGCGACGATCGCGAGCGTGCCGCCGGCCATCACCGTGAAGAGGTAGCCGGCGAGCACGCGGTCGCGGCGCCACAGCCGGACGCCACCGCCGACGGCCGCCGCGCCGAGCAGCGCGGCGGGCCACGCGTGCGCGCTGCCGCCGAGCATCAGCGACGTGCGGAGGACGCTCGCGGGCGTCACCGAGTCGACGCCGGCCTTCGCCGTGAACATGAACCAGTCGTTGATCACCGGCGGGGCCAGCACGACGAGCAGCGGCAGCGCCGTCGCGGCGCCCATCCGCACGAGCCGGCGCAGCGGCTCGCCGCGCGTGCGCAGCGCCGGCAGGCCGAAGTAGGCGAACGGGAGCAGCGTGAACGCGAGCGACGTCATGTGCAGGTAACCGCCGGCGAACGTCGCGACGACGTACAGCGCGCCCCACAGGTCGCGCCGGTCCTCGCCGCGGTACCAGCGCTCGAAGGCGACCAGCGCGAGCGTGGCCGACAGCGCGGTCAGCGCGTAGGGACGCGCGGTGCGGCTGAAGTACACGAGCAGCGGCGACACGGCGAGCAGCACCGCCCACGTCGCGCGCACCGGCAGCGTCGCCCACGCGCGGGCCGCCGCCGGCGCGACCGCGACGAGCGCGACGCCGGCGACGAGCGTCGGCGCGTGCATCCCCCACTCGGACAGGCCGACGGTGTCCTGCAGCCAGCGGTAGTAGACGGTCAGCGGAATGCTGTAGTCGGCGTAGTCGAGGTGCGTGACGACGTCGAGCATGTCGGCGCGCATGAGCTTGTGCAGCGCGTGCCATTCGTCGTCGATGACGATCTGGCTCCCGAGGCCGCGGGCGCGCAGCCACGCGCCGGCCGCGAGCGCGACGGCCGCCAGCGCGAGCCACGGCAGCGTGCTCCTACGCACGGACGGTGCCGACGATCGCAGGGTGGGTGAGCTTCAGTTCCGGCTGCGGCGAGAAGATGCGCGGCGACGCGAGCCCCCAGCGCCAGAGCCGGTAGGCGACGCTGGTGCGCAGGACGCCCAGCCCGTAGACGACCGAGCGCCGGAAGCTGATCTGGCTCGCGTCGTCGAAGTAGCGCGTCGGGCACGACACCTCGCCGATGCGCATCCCGAACGCCATCGCCTGCACCAGCATCTGGTTGTCGAACAGGAAGTCCGACGAATTGGCGCCGAGCGGCAGCGTCTCGAGCACGCGGCGCGAGAACGCGCGGAAGCCCGTGTGGTACTCGGTCAGGCGTGCGCCGCAGACGACGTTCTGGAACGCCGTCAGCAGCCGGTTCGCGTAGTACTTGTAGCGCGGCATGCCGCCGGCGAGCGCCGACTTGCCGAGCATCCGCGAGCCGATCGCGACGTCGTAGACGCCGGAGGCCACCAGCGACACGAGCGCGGTGATGAGCCGCGGCTCGTACTGGTAGTCCGGGTGCACCATCACGACGATGTCGGCGCCGGCGCGCAGCGCTTCCATGTAGCACGTCTTCTGGTTGGCGCCGTAGCCGGCGTTGATCGCGTGGCGGACCGTGGGGATGCCGAGGCGCTCGGCGACGGCGAGCGTCGCGTCGTCGCTCGCGTCGTCGACGAGCAGCACGAGGTCGACGACGTCGTGCGGGACCGCGCGATAGCACGGGTCGAGCGTCTTCTCCGCCCGGTACGCCGGCATCACGACGACGACGCGTTGTCCGTGCAGCATGTTCGCGGGCGGCTTCGCGCCGCCGTTCCCTCTCCCCAGAGGCGGGGCAATGATAGCCGAAAAGGGGGGCGGCCCGGCCCCCCTAGTTCGCCTCGGCGGCGGCCGCGTACGTGAAGCTGTCGGCGTAGAACTGGTCGGCGGGCAGCCCGCGCAGCTGCGTGAAGTCGCGCCGCGCCGCGTCGATCATCGGCGGCGCGCCGCACGCGTAGACGACGTAGCCGGAGAGGTCGGGGAAGTCGGCCAGCACCGCCTCGTGCACGAGCCCGGTGCGCCCGGGCCACGCGTCGCCCGGGCGCGGCTCGGACAGCACCGGGATGTACGTGAAGTTGCGATGCAGCGATTGCCACTGGCCGGGCAGGTCGGGGAGGTAGAGGTCGACCAGCGACCGGGCGCCCCAGTACAGCACCATCTCGCGGGCGGTCCCGTGGTGCAGCGCGTGCTCGATCATCGCCTTGATCGGCGCGAAGCCGGTGCCGCCGGCGACGAACACGATCGGCTTGTCGGACTCCTCGCGCAGGTAGAACGCGCCGAGCGGGCCCTCGAAGCGCAGGATCTCGCGGCCCTGGAACTGCGTGAACAGCGGATCGGTGAAGAGGCCGCCGGGAATGTGCCGGATGTGCAGCTCGAGCAGGCGGTCGTCGTGCGGCGGCGTGGCGAGCGAGAAGCTGCGCCGCTTGCCGTCCTTGAGCAGGAAGTCGACGTACTGGCCCGCGAGGAACTGCAGCCGCTCGTTGGCGGGGAGCTTCAGCCGGACGATCGCGACGTCGGGCGCCGCCTTGTCGATCGACTCGATGCGGCACGGCAGCCGCCGGACCTGGATGTCGCCGGCGCGGCGCACCTCGCGCACCTCGATGACGACGTCGCCGCGCGGCCTGGCGCAGCAGAAGAGCGCGAGCCCGGCGCGCTTCTCGTCGTCGGTCAGCGTCGAGGCCTGGTGCGCCCCGAAGTCGACGTCGCCGGCCAGGACCTTGCCCTTGCACGTGCCGCAGGCGCCGTTGCGGCAGCCGTAGGGGATCATGAGGTCGGCGCGCATCGCCGCCGCCAGCACGGTCTCGTCCTCGGCGCAGGGGAACGAATGGCCGCTGGGCTTTATGGTAATCTCGAACGTCATTGCGGTTCCGTGTCGCGCGTCGCTCCGACGCGTCGAAGAGTCCGAAGCGTGATCAGGGTTCTGTTGATTGGCTGCGGTGACATCGCGCTGCGCGCCGCGACGCTGCTGCGCGGCCGCGCGCGCATCTACGGGCTCACGCGGCGCGCGGACGACGTCCCGAAGCTCCGCGCGCAGGGCATCGTCCCCATCGTCGCCGACCTCGACGACTTCGCGGCGCTGCGGCGGCTCGGCACGGCGCCGTTCGCCGTCCTGCACTGCGCGCCGCCGCCCTCGGCAGGCGGCGACGACCCGCGCACGCGCAATCTGCTGGCGGCGCTGGCGCGCGCGTCGATTATACCGCAGCGGTTCGTCTACATCTCGACGTCGGGCGTCTACGGCGACTGCGCCGGCGCGCGCGTCGACGAGACGCGCACGCGCCGCGCGCAGACGCCGCGCGCGAAGCGGCGCGTGGCGGCCGAGGACCGGCTGCGCGCGTGGGCGGCGCGGCGCGGCGTGCGCGTCGCGCTGCTGCGCGCCCCCGGCATCTACGCCGAGTCGCGGCTGCCGCTCGACCGGCTGCGCCAGGGCACGCCGGTGCTGGTTCCCGAGGACGACGTGTACACGAACCACGTGCACGCCGACGACCTCGCGCGCGCCGCCGTCGCGGCGATCTTCCGCGGGCGGGCGAACCGCGCGTACAACGTGACCGACGACGCCGAGATGAAGATGGGCGGCTGGTTCGACCTCGTCGCCGACGCATTCCACGTGCCGCGGCCGCCGCGCGTGACGTGGGAGGAGGCCGAGCAGCGCATGCGGCGTCGGATACGCAAGGCGAACGCGCAGCTCGCGCTTCATGCGC
>JAYRNW010000375.1:0-7762 GCA_041911995.1 Casimicrobiaceae bacterium
CGTGCACGTCTCCTACGGGTACGGACTTTTCACCGGAGGGCTCGGCGCGCACTACGGCGCCGAGAAGCTGGGTTGCACGGTCATCCCGATGTCGGGCGGCCAGACCGAGAAGCAGGTCCAGCTCATCATGGACTTCAAGCCGCAGGTCATCATGGTGACGCCGTCGTACATGCTGGCGATCGCCGAGGAGATGGAGCGCCAGGGGCTCGACCCGAAGGCCTGCTCGCTCTCGATCGGCATCTTCGGCGCCGAGCCGTGGACGCCGACGATGAGGGCGGCGATCGAGGCGAAGCTCGACATGGACGCCATCGACATCTACGGGCTGTCCGAGGTGATCGGCCCGGGGGTCGCGCAGGAGTGCATCGAGACCAAGGACGGCCTCACGGTCTGGGAGGACCACTTCTACCCGGAGATCGTCGACCCCGAGACCGGCGCCGTGCTGCCGGAGGGCGAGAAGGGCGAGCTCGTGTTCACGTCGCTGACCAAGGAAGCGCTGCCGATCATCCGGTACCGCACGCGCGACCTCACGCGGCTCCTGCCGCCGACGGCGCGGTCGATGCGGCGGATCGAGAAGATCACCGGGCGCTCCGACGACATGATGATCATCCGCGGCGTCAACGTGTTCCCGACGCAGATCGAGGAGCTGATGCTCAAGGACGCGGCGCTCGCGCCGCACTACCAGATCGAGATCACGCGGCCGAAGAGCCTCGACGAGATGACGGTGCTGGTCGAGCGCGTGCCGGCGGCCGGCAGCGCGGACGGCGAGGCGGCCGGCAAGCGGCTCGCGCACCACATCAAGAGCCTGATCGGCGTCACGGCGGACGTGAAGGTGCTGCCGCCCAACGGCATCGAGCGCTCGCTCGGCAAGGCGAAGCGCATCGTCGACAAGCGGCCGAAGTAGCGCCGCCGCCGCGCCGGCCACGGGCGCGGCCGCCGGCGGGCGAGCCCCGATGAACGTGCTCTTCGTCATGGCGGACCAGCTGCGCTGGGACCACCTGTCCTGCGCCGGCCATCCGTGGCTCATGACGCCGAACCTCGACGCGCTCGCCGCGCGCGGCGTGCGCTTCGTGCAGGCCTACGTGACGAGCGGCGTGTGCGGCCCGAGCCGCATGAGCTACTACACGGGCCGGTACCCGATCAGCCACGGCGCCACGTGGAACCGCGTGCCGCTGTCGATCGGCGAGACGACGCTGGGCGAGTACCTGCGCGGCAGCGGCCACGACCTCTGGCTCGCCGGCAAGACGCACGTGATGCCCGACACCGAGGGCCTCGCGCGCCTTTCCATCGAAGGCGACGGCGAGTTGGGGCACCTGCTCGCGCGCGGCGGCTTCCGCGAAATCGACCGCCACGACGGCCATCGCGAGACGCGCGACGCCGACGGCTACTCCGCGTGGCTGCGCGCGCAGGGCTACGACAGCCCGCAGCCGTGGACCGACTACGTGATCGCGGCGATCGACGAGCGCGGGCAGGCGGTCAGCGGCTGGCACATGCGCAACGTGCACCTGCCGGCGCGCGTGGCCGAGCGGCACTCCGAGACCGCGTACATGACCGACCAGGCGATCGCGTTCATGCGCCGGCAGGGCGGGCGCCCGTGGGTGCTGCACCTGAGCTACGTGAAGCCGCACTGGCCGTACATGGCGCCGGCGCCCTACCACGCGATGTACGGGGCCGACCACTGCCTGCCGGTGGTGAAGCGCGCCTCGGAGCTGGTCGACGCGCACCCGGTCGTGGCTGCGTACCGGCAGCACGAGGAGAGCCGCACGTTCGCGCGCGACGACGTGGTCCGCCACGTGCGGCCGGCCTACCAGGGGCTCGTCAAGCAGCTCGACGACCACCTGGGCCGGCTGTTCGACGCGATGACCGCGATGGGCCGCCTCGACGACACGCTCGTCGTGTTCTGCTCGGACCACGGCGACTTCCTGGGCGACCACTGGCTGGGCGAGAAGGAGCTCTTCTACGACGTCGTCCAGCGCGTCCCGTTCATCGTCGTCGACCCGCGTCGCGCGGCCGACGCGACGCGCGGCACCGTCGACGAGCGCTTCGTCGAGTGCGTCGACGTCGTGCCCACGGTGCTCGACGCGCTCGGCGTGCCGATTCCCGGCCACCGCGTCGAGGGGCGCAGCCTGCTGCCGCTGCTGCGCGGCGAGTCGCCGCCGTGGCGCGACTGCGTGTACTCGGAGCTCGACTACGGCTACAAGGAGGCGCGCGTCGCGCTCGGCCGCACGCCGCAGCAGGCGCGCGCGTTCTCGCTGCGCACTTCGCAGCACCGCTACGTCTACTGGCTCGACCTGCCCGAGCAGCTCTACGACCTGGCCGCCGACCCCGACCAGTTCGCCGACCTCGGCCGCGACGCCGGCAGCGAGCCCGTGCGGCGTGCGATGCGCGAGCGGCTGCTCGACTTCCTCGCGCGGCGCAAGCACCGGACGACGGTCAGCGACGAGTCGGTCGTCGCGGGCACCGCGCAGCACAAGGCCGCCGGCGTGTTCTACGGACAGTGGTAGGTGCGCGGCGGGCCGGCGCGCGTACACGAATTGCCTGCTCTGCCACGCGCCGCAGGCGCAGGTGCCGGCGCTGGTGGCCAACCCGGCCAACTGACGCGCGGTCGTCAGGCGCGTGCGGGAGGCGCGGCGCAGCCGAGCCGCCGCGAGACGTCGTCGGCGCACGCGCGCACCGCGTGCGCGAGCGCGCCGTCCCACGCGGGGTCGAAGCTGCCTTCCGGGCCGATCGCCGTCACGGCGAGCACGATCGCGCCCGTGTGGTCGAACACCGGCGCCGACAGCGCGTCGATGCCCGGAATGGGCTCGCCGACGGCGCGCGCGACGCCGCGCCGGCGCACTTCGGACAGCAGCGCGTCGACCTCCGCCTTCGGGCGCCGCGCGGCTTCCTGCGCGATCACCGCGGGGTCGCGCTGCTCGCGCCCGACGTAGTGCTGCGCGAGCTTCGGCGGCAGCCACGCGGCGAACACGCGCCCGGTGGCCGTATTGAGCGTGGACATCACGGTGCCGGCGCGCATGTTGACGTGGATCGGCCGGCTCGATTCGTGGATGTAGACGATCGTCGGGCCGTGCGTGCCGAGCGTCGCGAGCGCGACCGTGTGGCCGACCGCGTCGCCCAGCGCCGTGATCGCCGGAATGGCCACGCGCACCGGCGACAAGAGCTGCAGGCTGACGAGGCCCATCTGCAGCGCGAACGGGCCGAGGCCATAGTGGCCGGTCAGCGGGTCCTGCTCGATCAGCCCGAGCTTGCCGTAGCTCACGAGGTAGGGGTGCGCTTTCGCCGACGACATGCCGGCGCGCTGCGCGAGCTCGCGCAGCGGCAGCGGCGCGCCGGCGTCGACGAGCGCCGAAAGGAGGGCGCCACCGACCTCGATCGACTGGATGCCGCGGCGGGACTTGGTCATGGGGTTGCGGGGGTTCGGGTTTGCCCGTGCGCTGCGCACGCTCGACGCCATTGTGCCTGACGGATGCGCGGGGGTCAGATACCGATTTCGGCCGCGAGGCGTGGGATGGACGCAAGCGCGTAGACCAAGGGGTCAGATACCGATTTCGGCCGCGAGGCGTGGGATGGACGCAAGCGCGTAGACCAAGGGGTCAGATACCGATTTCGGCCGCGAGGCGTGGGATGGACGCAAGCGCGGAACCGAATCGGTGTCTGATCCCGTACGAACGGCACGATGCGCTCCTGCCCAAATCCGGGGTCAGACACGAATTTCGGGAACGGTCGGTGGCGACACGTATAGTTGTCGTCCGAAATTCGCATCTGACCCCTGAGCGCATCTGACCCCTGAGCGTATGCGACCCCGGGTTAACCCTCCCCGAACAGCGCGACGATGCGCTCGCGCAGCCAGCGGTTCGCGGGCTCGTTCTCGAAGCGCCGGAACCAGTGCACGGAGACGTCGAAGCGCGGCAGGCCGACCGGCGGGTCCCAGACGGCGTACTCGCCCAGCTCGTTGAACGCGTCGGCGAGCCGCGAGGGCATCACGACGGCGAGGTCGGTGCCGGCGAGGATGCGCGGCAGCACCATGAAGTGCGGCAGCTCGAGCCGGACGCGGTCGGCTAAGCCCAGCTCGCGCAGCGCGCGGCCGGTGGCCGGGTGCGAGCGCACCAGCGCGTATTCGAGCGCGGCCAGCGCCGCCCGCGTGGGCTTGCGCCGCGCGAGCGGATGCGACGCGCGCATCACGACGACGTAGCGTTCGGACAGCAGGAACTGCCGCTGCGCGCCGGTCAGCGCCGGGATGAACCCGAGCGCCAGGTCGATGCGGCCGCTCTCCAGCGCCGGCAGGATGTCGCGGTCGTCGAGCTGGTACGCGTCGATGCGCACGCGCGGCGCCTCGCGCGCGAACGCCGTGAGCAGCGGCGGCAGGAAGATCGTCTCGCCGATGTCGGTCAGGTGCAGCCGGAACGTGCGCTCCGAGCGCGCCGGGTCGTAGGCCTCGGTCTCGCGGATCGCGACGTCGAGCGTGGTCAGCGCCTGCTCGACCGCCTTTGCGAGCCGCTGCGCCTTGGCCGTGGGCGCCATGCCGCCGTGCGTGCGGATGAACAGCGGGTCGGCGTAGAGCTGCCGCAGCCGGCGCAGCGCGTGGCTCACCGTCGGCTGCGACACGCCGAGGCGCTCGGCCGCGCGGCTGACGCTGCCCGCCGCGTAGACGGCGTGGAAGGTCTGCAGCAGGTTGAGCTCCAGGCGCGGGGTATGCATCGTATCTATATTATTTCTAAAGTTCATGCCATTTACAAATAACGCATGCCGCGTACCATGGCGCCGAACGAACGCGGCGCCGCCGCTGCGAAGGGGGAAGGTTGGAAGTCTCGTTCAGCGACGAAGTCCGCATGCTGCGCTGCGGGGACGGCGAGACCTTCCACGGCGAGGGCATCCTCGCCATCACCAAGGCGCTGCTGCAATCCGGCGTCGCCTACGTCGGCGGCTACCAGGGCGCGCCGGTGTCGCACCTGCTCGACGTGCTGGTGCAGGCGAAGGACTACCTGGCCGAGCTGGGCGTCCACGTCGAGGCCTGCGCCAACGAGGCCTCCGCCGCCGCGATGCTCGGCGCGTCGATCCACTATCCGCTGCGCGGCGCCGTGACGTGGAAGTCGATCGTCGGCACCAACGTCGCCGCCGACGCGCTGTCGAACCTCGCGTCCCCCGGCGTGACCGGCGGTGCGCTCGTCATCGTCGGCGAGGACTACGGCGAGGGCGCCTCGGTGATCCAGGAGCGGACGTACGCGTACGCGTTGAAGTCGTCGCTGGTCCTGCTCGACCCGCGGCCCGACCTCGCGCACATGGTGCGCATCGTCGAGCACGCGTTCGCGCTGTCGGAGGCGTCGAGCATGCCGGCGGTGCTGCAGCTGCGCATCCGCGCGTGCCACGTGCGCGGCAGCTTCGCCGCGCGCGCGAACGTGCCGCCGCCGGTGTCGACGCGGCGCCTGCTCGCGGAGCCCGCGGCGTTCGACTATGGCAAGCTGTCGCACCCGCCGGTCACGTTCGTGCAGGAGAAGCGCAAGGGCGAGGAGCGCATTCCCGCGGCGCGAAGCTACGTCGCCGAGCACGGGCTCAACGAGCGGCTGGGCGGCGACGCGCACGGTGTCGGCATCGTCGTGCAGGGGGGCCTGTACAACTCGCTGGTCCGCGCGCTGCAGCAGTTCGGGCTCGCCGACGCGTTCGGCGAGCCGGCCGTCGCGGTGCTGGTGCTCAACGTCGTCTACCCGCTGGTGCCCGAGGAGATCGCGGACTTCTGCCGCGGCAGGCGCGCGGTGCTGGTGCTGGAGGAGGGCCAGCCCGAGTTCATCGAGCAGGAGATCCTCGCGACGCTGCGCCGCGCGGACGTCGCCACCCCCGTCGTCGGCAAGGGCCCGCTGCCGCTGGCCGGCGAGTACTCGGTCGAGGCGATCGCGCGCGGGCTGGCCGCGTTCCTCGACGCGCACGCGCCCGACGCGCCGCGCGGCGACGCGCCGGAGTGGCTGCGCGCGACGGCCGCGCGCCGCGACGCGGTCGCCGCGGCGCTCGGCAAGCCGCTGCCGCCGCGGCCGCCGGGGTTCTGCGTCGGCTGCCCGGAGCGCCCGTTCTTCGCCGCGCTGAAGCTCGTGCAGCAGGACATCGGGCCCGTGCACGTCGCGGCCGACATCGGCTGCCATTCGTTCGCGACGTTCGAGCCGTTCAACAGCGGGCACTCGATCCTGGGTTTCGGCATGAGCCTCGCGAGCCGCGCCGGCGTGTCGCCGGTCATGCAGCGGCGCACGCTCGCTGTCATGGGCGACGGCGGCTTCTGGCACAACGGTCTCCTCACCGGCGTGCAGTCGGCGCTGTTCAACGGCGACGACGCGGTGCTCGTGATCCTCAAGAACGGCTACACGTCGGCGACGGGGACGCAGGAGATCATCTCGACGCCACCGCACGCGGCGAAGGACGCGGCGGAGGACCAGGGCGAGTCGCGCGTCCACGCCAACCAGGTGATCGAGGAGACGCTGGCCGGCATCGGCGTCAAGTGGCTGCGCACGGTCGGCAGCTACGAGGTCGCGAAGATGCGCGCCGCGCTCGACGAGGCGTTCACGACCGACTTCGCCGGGCTCAAGGTCATCGTCGCCGAGGGCGAATGCCAGCTCGAGCGGCAGCGGCGCGTGAAGCCGTGGCGCGCGCGGATGCTGAAGCGCGGGAAGCGCGTCGTCCGCGTCAAGTACGGCGTGGACGAGGATACGTGCTCCGGCGATCACTCGTGCATCCGGCTGTCCGGCTGCCCGACGCTCTCGGTCAAGCCGCCGTCCGATCCGCTGCGCGTCGACCCGGTCGCCACGGTGCTCGACGGGTGCGTGGGCTGCGGGCTGTGCGGCGAGAACGCGCACGCCGCGACGCTGTGCCCGTCGTTCTACCGGGCGGAGGTCATCCAGAATCCGAACTGGCGCGATCGCCTCACCGCAGGGGTGCGCGGCGCGGTGCGGCGGATGCTGGCGGGAAGAGAATCTTGAACCACGAAGAGCACGAAGGGCACGAAGAAGGGCTTTCGGCTTCACGCACGTGCCGGGTCCGCGCGTGGGCGACCCGTCGCGGCACGAGGCGCGCCGGCGAGCCTGCCTTTCTTCGTGCCCTGCGTGTCCTTCGTGCGCTTCGTGTCGAATGCGGTTGCAGTGAATGCTGCGATTGCAGCGGGACATGAGTCGACGCGACATGACCAATCCGACCCCGATCACGATCCTCGTCGGCGCGCTGGGCGGCGAGGGCGGCGGCACGCTTGCGCAGTGGCTGGTCGAGGCGGCCGCGCGCGCCGGCTATCCGGCGCAGAGTACGTCGATTCCAGGCGTCGCGCAGCGCACCGGCGCGACCACGTACTACGTCGAGGTGTTCCCGCGTCCGCTCTCGGAATTGGGCGGTCGCCGCCCCGTGCTGTCGCTGGTGCCGGTGCCGGGCCGCATCGACGTCGCGATCGCGTCCGAGCTGCTGGAAGCCGGCCGCATCGTCGCGAGCGGGATGACGAGCGCGGAGCGCACGCTGCTCGTCGCGTCGACGTCGCGCACGCTGACGACGACGGAGAAGATGGCGCCGGGCGACGGCCGCTACGACGCGGACCGGCTGCTCGCCGTCGCGCGCGAGCACAGCCGGCGGCTGGTCGCGTTCGACATGGAGGCGGCGGCGCGGACGTCGGGCACCGTCGTCAGCGCCGTGATGTTCGGCGCGCTCGCCGGCAGCGGCGCGCTGCCGTTCGCGCGCGACGTGTTCGAGGCCGTGGTCCGCGAGTCCGGCCGCGGCGTCGAGGCGAGCCTCGCCGGCTTCGCAC
>JAYRNW010000376.1:0-4093 GCA_041911995.1 Casimicrobiaceae bacterium
AGAGCTTCGGCGTGATGTTCGCGACCGCGCGAACGCAGGTCGACAAGGTCGCGCGCAGCGTCGTCTTCGAGGACATGACGGTCACGAAGAGCGACTTCCCGACGCTGCCCGACCGCGGCGCGGCGTATGCCGCTGCGCTGCAGGCGGCGGTCGCGCGCGACGTGCGAACGATCTCGCTCGACCGTCTCACCGCCTCGCTCGACCTCGACGGCGTCAAGCCGCCGACCGTGCCGGTGCAGAACGCGCCGCCCAAGGTCATCGTCAGCGAAACGCCTGCGATCCTGGTGCCGAGCGACGGCGCGCCGGTGATGAAGCCGGTGCCGAGCGACAGGCGCTTCCAGCGCGTCGTCAACACCCACGCACTCATCCTTCAGGGCGGGCTGGGCGACAACTACTACATCCACGTCCTCGACGGCTGGCTGAGCGCGAGCAGCATCGCCGGCCCGTGGACGAAGGCGAACGCGACGCCGATCGGCATGGCGAGTGCGGCGCAGGCGGTCGCGAAGACCGGCGTCGTCGACATGCTCCAAGGCCCGCCGAAGGCGCAGCCCAAGCCGTCGCTCGCGAACGGCGTGCCGGCGATCATCACGAGCCAGGTTCCGGCCGAGCTGATCGTCTTTCGCGGCCAGCCCGACTTCGTTCCGATCAACGGCACGCAGTTGCTGTGGGCGTCGAACACGACCGGCGACGTCTTCGTCGACACCGCGACGAGCCAGTATTTCGTGTTGCTCTCGGGCCGCTGGTTCACCGCGCCGGGAATGAACGGGCCATGGACGTTCGTCGCCAACGACGCGCTGCCGGCGGACTTCGCGCGCATCCCGGCCGGCTCGCTCGCTTCGGCGGTGCTGCCGACGGTGGCCGGAACGCCGCAGGCGCAGGCAGCGGCGATCGAGAATTCGATCCCGCAGACGGCGACCATCAAGCGCGTGAACGGGCCGCAGTTCACGCCGAGCTTCGACGGCGCGCCGCAGTACTCGCAGGTCCAGGGCACGCCACTTTCGTACGTCGTCAACGCGAGCGTGCCGATCATCCAGGTGACGGGCACCTCGTACTACGCGGTGCAGGCCGGCGTCTGGTTCACCGCGCCGAGCCTGACCGGGCCGTGGACGGTCGCGACGACGGTGCCGGAAGTGATCTACACGATTCCGCCGTCGTCGCCGATCTTCTACGTGACGTACGTGCGCATCTACGGCTCGACGCCGACGGTCGTCTACGCAGGCTATACGCCGGGCTACCTCGGCACCGTCGTCAATCCGTACGGCACCGTCGTCTACGGCACCGGCTACGCCTACACGCCGTGGGTCGGATCGGTCTGGTATCCGGCGCCCTACACCTACGGCTACGCCGCTGCGCCGGTCTACAACCCGTACGTCGGCTACAGCTTCGGCTTCGCCGTCGGCCTCGCGACCGCCGCGTGGATGACGCCGTACTACTGGGGCGGTGCCTACTACCACCCCGGCTACTGGGGCGGCTACGGCTGTTGCGCGACGGCGAGCGCCAACGTCTACGGTCACTGGGGCGCGACGACCTACTCCGGCACGCGCTCGTGGTACGCGGGCGGCGGCGTTGCCGGAACGACGGCCAGCGGCAGCTACACCAACGCGCGCACCGGCACGAGCGGCAGCTATGCCGCGGGACGCCAGTACAACGCGTGGACCGGCAACGCCTCGCGCGGCTACGACCGCACGATCAACGGCGCCGCCGGCGGCTCGGGCAATGTCGCGCGCGGCGCGAACTACAACACCTACACCGGCCAGCGCAGCGCGGCGTCGAGCGGCTCGTACACCGGTGCCGGCGGCAGCTCGGTCGAGCACAGCGGCGCAACGACGGCCGGACCGCAAGGCTACGGCCACACCGGATCGACGACGACCTACAACGCCAACACCGGCGAGACGCATACCTGGAACGACGGCAAGCCGGTGAGCAACGACCACTATGCCGACAGCAGCGGCAACGTGGTTCGCAGCGACGGCAGCGGCGGCTGGCAGCAGCATTCGGCCAGCGGCTGGGGCGCGGCGTCGGGCGACACGTCGTGGGCGAACCGCGAAGCGCAGTCGCGCAGCGCTGGCGACGACCGGTTCAGCAGCTTCGGCGGCGGCGATCGCTTTGGCGGCGGCGGGTTCGGCGGCGGCGACCACTTCGGCGGCGGCGACTTTGGCGGCGACCGTTTCGGCGGGGGCGGCTTCGGCGGTGGCCGCTTCGGCGGCGGTGGCGGATTCCGGGGTCGCCGCTGAACAAGGAGGCGGGCGCCGAATCGCGCGCCCGTTCGATGCCCGAGCGGCGTTCGGCGCGCGCCGCGCTGCGGGCCCGCGGCGCGGCCGGCCGGCGCGGCGCCAGCCGCTGGCGGCCCTCAGCGCGGGCGCTTCTGGTCGTCGCGCACGCGTGCGGCGAGCATCACCTCGGCCGCGTCGGCGTCCACCGCGCGGCCGTTGCCGTCGACCAGTGGCTGCTCGGCGTCGTTCCAGCCGCGGATCCCGGTGGCGAGTGACGCCACGTCGGCGAAGCCAAGCTGCAGCATCGTGTCGGCCGCGAGCAGTGAGCGATGGCCCGAGCGGCAGACGACGACGGCTGCACGCTCGCGGCCCGCAGCCAGCGCCGGCACGGTGTCGTCGTAGTCCCAGCTGCATGCGGCCTCGAGCACGCCGCGCGGCACGCTGATCGCGCCGCGGATGCGGCAGCCGGCGTACTCGGCGGGCTCGCGCACGTCGACGACGATCAGCCCGGGCTCGCGCGCGAGGCGCTCCGCGAGGTCCCAGGGCATGATCTGGCGCACGCGGCGCGCGGCGTCGTCGAGCAGTTCGGCGTAGGTCTTCATGGCGGCGCGGCCGCGCACGGGCGGCGTCCTGACGGTGCCTGCGATTGTCGGCGCGGCCCGCGCCGTTGGCCTCCGCACGTGCGCGGCCGATCGAGCCGCGGACGCCCGCGCTTCCGGCCGGTCAACGCGCTCGTCGCAACCCCACGCACGCGGCGCGTGTGGCTTGCGACCCCGCAGTCGCAGATCGTGCGTGCAGCGCTCTCGCCCGAAAGGTGAGGGTCGCCCGGCGGGCAGCCTCGAGCGTTTGCGCGGTGCGGCCAGCGGATGCAAGCGGTCGCCGCGTCCGGTCGGCGGCCGCTACGGGGACGATGCGGCCCGTGACGGGCCCGAGGCGCGGCCGGCCGGCGCCGGCGCGGGTCGTACCGCCGGCACCACGGGCAGCGACCCCATCGAGCCCGGCAGCGCGCCCGCCCACAGTCGCTTCAGGCGTTCGAGCTCGACGTCGTAGAGGTTGTTGATGCGGATGATCTCCGCTTCCTGGTTCGCGACCAGCGTGCGCTGCGCCTCGACGGCGGCGTCGTTGCCGTCGAGCGCCTGGCGCAGCTTGGGAGGCAGCTCGCGGCCGACGTAGAACTCGGCTTCGTCGAGCATCGGCTTGCGCTCGGCAGCGAGCAGTTTCAAGCGCTCTTCGGAATTGCGTACCGCCTTGCGCACGTCGTCGAGCGCGGCTTCGCGCGCGCGCTGGTGCGCCGCCGCGTTCGGAAAGCGGTTCAGCAGGTTGCGGTCGCGGCGCACGGCGTCCTTCTGTGCCGCGCGCTCGATTGCCGCGCGGCGCTCCGCCGCTTCGGTCTCGGCGCGCTCGTCGGCGGTCGGCGTCGGCGGCACGACCTGGCGCAGCGAGCCGTCCGCGTTGAGCACGCGCTGATCACGGTTCGCGCAGGCCGCGATCGGCCGGTCCGACGTGAGCTTGTTGCCGTTCGCGTCGACGCACGAATAGATCTGCGCGGGTGCCGGCGTCGCGTGCTGGCACGTGAATGCTCCGAGGCAGAGCACGGTCCCGGCGGCGAGCACCCGCTTGCGCATTCAGACTCCGTAACGTTGTCGATAGCCGGCCACGCGCGCGTGGTGCGCCGCGAGCGCCGGGTCCAGGCTCGACTCTAAATAGCGCAGCAGGTCGGCAAGGGTCGCAATTGCGGCAACTTTCAGGCCCAGTTCGCGCTCGACGAACTGCACCGCCGACCCCTCGGCGTCGCTGCCGCGGTCGTCGGTCGCGCGCTCCTGGCGGTCCAGCGCGATCGCCACCGCGCACGGCGTGCCGCCGGCGGCGCGGATCATCGC
>JAYRNW010000377.1:0-6344 GCA_041911995.1 Casimicrobiaceae bacterium
CACGAGTCCTTGCCCTGCTCGTGGCACCAGATGCAGTAGTGCGCCTGGTCGAGGCCGCCGGTCAGGTCGGTGCCCGGGTCGGTCAGCGCGAACCCGTCGCGCTCGCGCAGCGAGTGATCCGCCGGCAGCTGCCACGTCGGGATGCCGTGGTGCGGCACCGACGCCACCGGAACGAGCCGCTCGAAGTCGAGCTTGCGCGGCGCGCGGAACAGCACGCCGCCGCGGTGCGCCGCGCGGCCCGCGGCCGTGTGCGCGGCCCACGCCGCGTAGCGCATCGCCGTGTCGAGCTCCTCGGCGTGCGCGCCGGCGTCCTGCGCGGCCGCCTCGGTCCAGCGCGTGACCGCCGTCGCGAACGCGAGCTCGGCGAAGGGGCCGGCGAGCGCCGTCTCCAACGTCCGCCGCAGCGCCGGGCCGTCGAACGTCGCGGCGACGTCGGCGCGGTACGCGTTCATCGCCTTGCGCTGCACGAACTGCCGCTTCACGGCGAAGAGCGGCGCCAGCTCGTGGTGGCGCGCCGCCAGCGCGCGGACTTCGGCCTCGACGCCGAACAGCGTGGCGACGAAGTCCTCGACGTGCGGCGCGAGCGCGATCAGCAGGCTCGACTCGTCCTTCGCCGCCAGCGCGGCGGGGTCCGCGCGGCCGGCGGCGAGCCGGTCCGCGAGCGCGGCGTCCGCAGCGCGCAGGTGGGCGACGAACAGCGCGTCGATGCGACGCGCGCCCTCCTCCGTGTACAGGTCGGCGAACGCGAGGCCGTGGGCGAGGGAAAGCATGCGAGGGCGAAGCCGGCGCCGGCTGCGGGTGCGCAGCGGCGGCGCGAACGGTGTCAAAGCTGCCTATTTTACCCGCCGGGGTCGGCGCGCCGTGGCGGCGCCGGAGCATATGCTCGGTGCCGCAGGCGAGGTTGCGCGCCGCGGAGCGGGCGCCGGCCCTCCGGTTCATAATGGCCGTGATGCGTCAACCCGTCGCGGCGCCCGTCCGTTGATCGGGGCCCGTGCACCCCTGGAGACCGCATGAACCCGCTTCGCACCCCGCTCCTCGCGCTCGTCGCGCTGGCCGTCGTGACGGCGCCGTCCGCGCACGCGCAGACGATCCGGCTGGGCGAGCTCAACAGCTACAAGGTGTTCCCGGCGTTCCTCGAGCCTTACAGGAAGGGGATGGAGCTGGCGCTCGACGAGGTCAACGCGGCCGGCGGCGTGCTGGGGCGCAAGCTCGAGCTCGTGTCGCGCGACGACAACGGTACGCCGGGCGACGCCGTGCGCGTCGCCGAGGAGCTGGTCGCGCGCGAGAAGGTCGCGCTGCTGATGGGGACGTTCCCGTCGAACGTCGGCCTCGCGGTCGCCGACTACGCGAAGCAGCGCAAGGTCCCGTTCCTCGCGGCGGAGCCGCTCACCGACAAGATCGTCTGGGAGAGCGGGAACCGGTACACGTACCGGCTGCGGGCCTCGACGTACATGCAGACGTCGATGCTGGCGCCCGAGGCGGCGAAGCTCGGCAAGAAGCGGTGGGCGATCGTCTACCCCAACTACGAGTACGGCCAGGCCGCCGCCGCGACGTTCCGCAAGCAGATGAACGCACGGCAAAGCGGCGGCCTCGAGTTCATCGAGATCCCGGTGACGCTCGGCAAGATCGAGCCGGGCCCCGTCGTGCAGGCGCTGCTCGACGCGAAGCCCGACGCCATCTTCTCGGCGCTGTTCGGCCCGGACCTCGCGCGCTTCGTCCGCGAGGGGCAGCTCCGCGGCCTGTTCAAGGACCGCCCGGTGTTCAACCTGCTGGGCGGCGAGCCTGAGTACCTCGACCCGCTGAAGGACGAGGCACCCGTCGGCTGGTACGTGACCGGCTATCCGTGGTACGCGATCGACACCGCCGACCACCGGCGCTTCCGCGCCGCGTACGAGAAGCGGTACAACGACTACCCGCGCCTGGGCTCCGTCGTCGGCTACAGCACCGTCATGGCCGCCGCCGCCGCGCTGAAGAAGGCCGGATCGACCGACCCCGAGAAGCTCGCCGCGGCGTTCTCCGGGCTCACGTTCGCCTCGCCGTTCGGCCCCGTGACGTTCCGTCCGCTCGACCACCAGTCGACGATGGGCGCGTACGTCGGGCGTACCGCCGTCAGGGACGGCAAGGGCGTGATGGTCGACTGGCGCTACGCCGACGGCAAGGACCACCTGCCGCCCGACGAGGTCGTCCGCGCCCTGAGACCGCAGTGACACAAAGCATTTCCGTGTCATCCCGAGCAAAGCGAGGGATCTCGCAAACCACAGCCGCCGTGTCATCCCGAGCAAAGCGAGGGATCTCGCAAACCACAGCCGCCGTGTCATCCCGAGCAAAGCGAGGGATCTCGCGGACCACAATCGCCGTGTCATCCCGCGCGCAGCGAGGGACCTCGCGCACCACCGGCGCCGCGTGACGCTCGCGTCGTTCCTGCTGCAGCTGCTGAACGGCCTGTCGTCGGCCTCGGCGCTGTTCCTCGTCGCGGCCGGACTCACGCTGATCTTCGGCGTCACGCGCATCGTCAACTTCGCGCACGGCTCGCTGTACATGCTGGGCGCGTACGGCGCCTACGCGCTCGCGAACCTGCTCGCCGCCGTGCTCGGGCACGGCGCCGCCTTCTGGCTCGCGGTCGTCCTCGCCGCAGCCGCCGTCGGCGTGCTCGGCGCGCTGATCGAGGCGCTGCTGCTGAAGCGCCTCTACGCGGCGCCCGAGTTGCTGCAGCTGACCGCGACGTTCGCGGTCGTGCTGATCGTGCGCGACGCCGTGCTCGCGGCGTGGGGCGCCGAGGATCTGCTCGGGCCCCGCGCGCCGGGGCTCGCCGGCACCGTCGAGCTCCTCGGCCGTGCGATTCCGCAGTACGACCTCTTCCTCGTCGCCGTCGGGCCACTCGTGCTGGTTGCGCTCACGTGGCTCGTCACGCGCACGCGCTTCGGCCTCCTCATCCGCGCGGCGTCGGAGAACCGCGCGCTCGCCGCGGCGCTGGGGGTGGACGAGGCAAAGCTGTTCACCGCCGTGTTCGCATTGGGCGCGCTGCTCGCGGGGCTCGCGGGCGCGCTGCAGCTGCCGCGCGAGCCCGCCAACCTCGGCATGGACTTGGCGATCATCGCCGACGCGTTCGTCGTCACCGTCGTCGGCGGGTTGGGCTCGATCCCCGGCGCCTTCGTCGCCGCGCTGCTGATCGGCCTCACCAAGGCGCTGTGCATCGCCCTCGGCACCGTCGAACTCGCCGGCGTCACGTTCGCGTTCCCGAAGTTGACGCTGGTCGCCGAGTTCGTGGTCATGGCGATCGTGCTGGCCGTGAAGCCGCACGGCTTGCTCGGGCGCTCGCCGGGCGCGCCGGTCACGACACCGCTGCCCGAGCAGCGCGAGCTGGTCGTCGGCCCCGGTCCGCGCGACGCGTGGGTGACCGCCGCGCTGCTGGCGGCGCTGGTCGCACTGCCGTGGGTGCGCGACGAGTACTCGGCCGTGCTCGCGACCGACATCCTGATCGCGGCGCTCTTCGCCGCGAGCCTGCAGTTCCTGCTCGGCACCGGCGGCATGACGTCGTTCGGGCACGCCGCGTACTTCGGCACCGGCGCCTACGCCGCGGCCATCGCGGTGAAGGCCGGCTGGTCGATGCCGGCCGCGCTCGCCGTCGCGCCGGTCGCGGCCCTGGTCGCGGCGGTCGTGTTCGGCTGGTTCTGCGTGCGGCTGTCCGGCGTCTACATGGCGATGCTGACGCTGGCGTTCGCGCAGATCGTCTGGTCGATCGCGTTCCAGTGGGACGCGGTCACCGGCGGCTCGAACGGCCTCGTCGGCGTGTGGCCGGCGGAGTTCCTCGCCGATCGCACGCGCTACTACTTCTTCACGCTGACGCTGGTGGCGCTCGCGTACGCGGCGCTCGTGCGCATCGCGCGCTCGCCGTTCGGCTTCGCGCTGCGCGGCGTCCGCGACTCGCCGTTGCGCGCCGGCGCGCTCGGCATCGACGTGCGCCGGACGCAGTGGCAGGGCTTCGCGCTCGCCGGCGCGTTCGCGGGGCTGGCCGGCGGGCTCTTCGCGTTCTCGAAGGGCAGCATCTCGCCGGAGTCGCTCGCGATCCCGCGCTCGGTCGACGCGCTGGTCGTCGTGCTGCTCGGCGGCCTCAACGCGCTGTTCGGCCCGCTGCTCGGCGCCGCGGCGTTCACGTGGCTGTCCGACGCGCTGGCGCGCACGACCGACTACTGGCGGGCGCTGCTGGGCGCGCTCATCCTGCTGATCGTGCTCGCGTTCCCCGCAGGCATCGGCGGCGCGCTCGCGCGCTTCACGCGCAGGCGGGTGCGGGCATGACGGATTCCGTGCTGCGCGTCGACGGCCTCGTGAAGATCTTCGGCGGCGTGCACGCCGTCGACGGAGTGTCGTTCGCCGTCGGCGGCGGCGGGCGGGTCGCCCTGATCGGGCCCAACGGGGCCGGCCAGACCCCGTGCTTGAACCGCGGCCACGGGCAGCTCGTCCCCGACGCCGGCACGGTGACGCTGGCCGGCGTCCGGATCGACGGCACGGCGCCGCACGACGTCGCCCGGCTGGGCGTCGGGCGGACGTTCCAGGTGGCGGCGACGTTCGCGTCGATGACCGTGCGCGAGAACGTGCGCCTCGCGCTCGCCGCGCACGCGCAGCGGACCGGCCGCATGCTGGCGCTCGCCTCCGCCCAGCCGGACGGCGAGGCGGACGCGCTGCTCGCGCGCGTCGGCTGCGCCGACTTGGCCGACGCGCACTGTGCCGCGCTCGCGTACGGCAACGCGAAGCGCGTCGAGCTGGCGCTGGCGCTCGCGGGCCGGCCGCGCCTGCTGCTGATGGACGAGCCGACGGCCGGCATGGCGCCGCGTTCGCGCGCGCGGCTGATGCGCGTGGCCGCCGACCTCGCGCGCACCGACCGCATCGCCGTGCTGTTCACCGAGCACGACATGGACGTCGTGTTCGGCTTCGCAGACCGCGTAATCGTGCTCGACCACGGCCGCATCATCGCGCAGGGCTCGCCCGACGCCGTGCGCGCCGACCCGCGCGTGCAGGCGGTGTACCTCGGCGACGAGGCCGTCCCGCCCGCGCCGGCTGCGCTCGGCTGACGGCGCGACGGGCTCAGCCGCGCAGGCGCGCGAAGCCCGCGTCGAGGTCCGCGATCAGGTCCTCGGGATCCTCGAGGCCGATCGCGAACCGCAGGCACGGGCCGCCCGGGCTCCACTTGGTGGCCGTGCGCACGCGCTCCGGCCACGTCGGGATCACGATGCTCTCGTAGCCGCCCCAGCTCCAGCCCATCGAGAAGAGTTCGCAGCCGTCGAGCATCGCGGCGATCCGGTCCTCGCCGACCGGGTGCAGGACCACGCCGAACAGGCTCGACGCGCCGCGGAAGTCGCGCTTCCACAGGTCGTGCCCGCGCGCGCCGGGCAGGCCCGGATGCAGCACCTCGGCCACCTCCGGCCGCTCGCGCAGCCACTGCGCGATCGCGAGCCCGCTCGCCTGCTGCTGCGCGAGCCGCGTCGGCAGCGTGCGCAGGCCGCGCAGGCCGAGGAAGCAGTCGTCGGTCGACGCGGTGACGCCCATGTCCGTCCACAGCCGGTGCAGCGCCGGGAACGTCGCCTCGTTGCCGACGATCGCGCCCAACAGCACGTCCGAGTGGCCGCCGATGTACTTGGTCGCCGCGTGCACGGAGACGTCGACGCCGTGGTCGAATGCGCGGAAGTAGAGCGGCGTCGCCCACGAATTGTCCATCACGACGCGGGCGCCGTGCGCGTGCGCGGCGGCGGCGATCGCCGGGATGTCCTGCACCTCGAACGTGAGCGACCCCGGCGACTCGGTGAACACGACCTTCGTCGCCGGGCGGAACAGGCGCGCGATGCCGGCGCCCATCAGCGGGTCGTAGTACTCGATCGCAACCCCCATGCGCCTCAGATGCAGGTCGCAGAAGCGGCGCGTGGGGCCGTACACGGCGTCCGTCACCAGCAGGTGGTCGCCCGGGTTCAGCAGCGCCAGCAGCGGCAGCGTGGTCGCGGTGAGGCCCGACGGCACGGCGAGCGCCGCGTGGCCGCCTTCCAGCTCCGCGATCGCGGCCGCGAAGTCGCGCACCGTCGGCAGGCCGTGCAGGCCGTAGGTGAGCCCCGGGTGCTCGCCGGCGGCGGCGGCCTTCAGTTCCGCCATCGTCGGGAACAGGATCGTCGACGCGCGGAACACCGGCGTGTTGACGGCGCCCAGCCACGTGCGCGGCGCGCGGCCGACGGGCCCGGCGAGCGTCGCGGGCTTGTCCGGGCGCCTGCTCCGTGCGACGCCGCCGGCAGCGCGAATGCGTCGCGGATCGCCTGCACCTGGCGCTCCACCGGCAGCCGGACGTCGACGCGCAGCGCGTC
>JAYRNW010000378.1:0-10341 GCA_041911995.1 Casimicrobiaceae bacterium
AGCGCAGCCGCGCGGCCGCGCCGGCCGGCCGCGTCGGCGGCCCGGCGGCGGGGCGCGCTCAGGCCCGCGCGCACGCGCGGTCGATCTCGGCGCGCAGCGCGGCGAAGTCGCGCACGACCGGGAACTGCGGGAACTCGCGCACGACGTTCTCGGGCGGATGGATCAGGATGCCCGCGTCGGCCTCGCCGAGCATCGCCGGGTCGTTGTAGCTGTCGCCCGCGGCGACCACCTTGAAGTTCAGCTCCTTCAACCGCTTCACGGCGGCGCGCTTCTGGTCGGGCATCCGCAGCCGGTAGTCGACGATCATGCCGGCGGCGTCGACGACGAGCGAATGGCAGAACAGCGTCGGCAGCGCGAGCGCCTGCATCAGCGGCCGCGCGAACTCGTAGAACGTGTCGGACAGGATGATCACCTGATAGTCGGCGCGCAGCGCGTCGAGAAACGCGCGCGCGCCCTCGACCGGGCCCATCGCCGCGATCACCTGCTGGATCGCCGGCAGCCCCAGCCCGTGCTCGCGCAGGATGGCGAGCCGGCCGCGCATCAGCTTGTCGTAGTCGGGCTCGTCGCGCGTCGTGCGCTGGAGTTCGGCGATGCCGGTGCGGCGGGAGAACTCGATCCAGATTTCCGGGACGAGGACGCCCTCGAGGTCGAGGCAGACGATGCGCATGGAGGCGGACGGAAGGAGAGGGTTCGATGCGGGCGCGATGCGGCGGCGACCCGCATTCTAGACGATGGCCGGAAGCCGGCCGGCTACGACACGATGTACGCAGCCGTGCCGGTGGAAAGCAGCGTGCCGTCGGCCGCGTGGAACTCCATGCGCGCCGAGGCGACCCGCGAGCCGATGCGCATCACTTCCGCCCACAGGTCGAAGCGCTCGCCGATGCCCGGGCGCAGGTAGTCGATGCGCAGGTCGATCGTGCCGACGCGCGCGAAGCGCGCGAGGCGATGCGCCACCGGCTCGTCCATGTGCCGCGCGCCCAGCGCCGCCATCACGGCCACGCCGGCCATCGCGTCCAGGCCGGCGCTGATCACGCCGCCGTGCAGCCGGTTGTACGCGGGGTGCCCGACGAGGTCGTGCCGCATGTCGATGCGCCCGCTCGCGCGCTCGGGCCGGATCGACGTGATCTTGAGGCCGATGAGCCGGTTGAACGCGATCTTCTCCTCGAAGATGGCGGTGACGCCTTCGACGAATTCGGGCTCGAAGGCGATCGGCGACGCGAGGTGCTTGGTCATGGCGGCAGGGCGGGCGGCAAGGCAGGGGAAGCGACGCCGCATTGTGTCACGACCCTCCGCGAGTCCCGGCCGGGCACTGTCGCGGACCGGCGCCGGCGGCCCGCCGTGCCCGCACCGCATCGGCCGGACGAACGAAGCGCACCGGAGCGGGAAATTTTGCTATCGTCGCGGCTTGCCGGCACCCGCGCCGGCCGCCCGGAGGCCACGCATGGCAAGCGCCACGAACACGCAGACGACGATGCCGCGGCGCAGCAACGCGCTCGGCGTGCACTCGCTCAACCGCTTCGTGTTCACGGTGCCCGATCTCGACCCGGCCGAGAAGTTCTACACGGCGTTCGGGCTCGAGACGCGCCGGCACGGCGACCGCCTCGACCTCTACACGCTCGGCCATCCGCACTGCTGGGGCAGCATCCACGCCAACGGCCAGCCGAAGAAGCTCCAGTACCTGAGCTTCGGCGCGTACGCCGAGGACTACGCCGCGCTGGAGCAGCGCGTGCGGGAGGCCGGCACGATGCGGCCGCACCCGCTGTCCGACGGCGAGGGCGCGTGGACGCGCGACGCCGACGGCACGGCGGTGCAGGTCGTCGTAGGCCCCAAGGTGTCGCCGGCGGTCAAGTCGTCGCACACGGTCGTGCCGCCGCCGCCGCCCGGCAAGGGCGCGGCGCCGGGCCGCAGCGCGGCGGTGCCGGTGCGCCCGCGCCGCCTGTCGCATTGCCTCTTGTTCTCGCCGGACGTGCCGCGGCAGGCGGCGTTCTACGAGCGCGTGCTGGGCCTGCGCCTCGCCGACCGCTCCGGCGACATGATCGCGTTCATGTACGGGCCGCACGCGAGCGACCACCACATGATCGCGTTCGCGAAGTCGGAAGGGCCGGGCCTGCACCATTCGAGCTGGGACGTCGGCAGCTTCGACGACGTGGGGTTGGGCTCCGAGCTCATGCGGACGCAGGGCTACGGGCACGGCTGGGGCGTGGGGCGGCACGTGCTCGGCTCCAACTACTTCTACTACGTGCAGGACCCGTGGGGCAGCTGGGCCGAGTACTCGTACGACATCGACTTCGTGCCGGCCGACGTCGAGTGGCCGGCGGCCGACCACCCGGGCGAGGACTCGTTCTACATCTGGGGCCCGACGGTGCCCGAGGACTTCATCGTCAACCGCGAACAGCCGCGCCCCGCCTGACCCGCCGGCGCGCGACAACAACGAGGCGGCACGCTGCCGGCGCGAAGGCGCCCGCGCGGCGTCGGCGCCCCAGGGTACAACCACCGAGGAGGATGCTTCGATGAGCACCGGACATCGCATGACCCGCTGGCTGGGCGCAGTCGTATGCGCCTTCGCGCTGGCGTCGACCGGCGCGCTCGCGCAGGGCGGCCAGCCGCCGATCAGGATCGGCAGCACACTCGCGCTGACGGGCCCTCTCGCCGCGACCGGCCTCGTGCACAAGGTCGTCGGCGAGATCTACGTCGAGCAGCTGAACAAGCGCGGCGGCCTGCTCGGCCGGCAGGTCGAGTGGATCGTCAAGGACGACCAGTCGAAGCCCGACCTCGCGCGCACGCTCTACGAGCAGCTCCTCACCGTCGACAAGGTCGACCTGCTGATGGGGCCGTACGCGACCGGCGCGATCCTGTCGGCGATGGGCGTGGCGCAGCGCTACAACAAGGTGCTCGTCCACCACACGTTCGGCATCCCGTCGCTCGCCAAGTACGACAAGCACTTCCCGGCGTGGTCGCTCGGCGCCGATCCGGGGACCACGGTGCCGAACACGGTGCTCGACGCGCTGGCCGCCTCCGGCAAGCCGCCGAAGACCATCGCCGTGGTCACCAGCAAGTTCCCGTCCGTGCACTTCATGTCGCTCGGCGCGCGCGAGGTCGCGAAGAAGCGCGGGTTGAACGAGGTGCTGTTCCTCGAATGGGACTTCGGCAACCTCGACTACGCGCCGATCGCCGCGCGCATCAAGGACGCCAAGCCCGACTTCCTGTGGGTCGGCGCGATCGGGCTCGAGGGCAACCAGCTGCTCGAGGCGATGGCCAAGATCGACTACCGGCCGGTCGAGCACTTCTACATGTACCCGGCGCCCGGGCCGATGTCGAAGTCGCCGCTCGCGAAGAACGCGATGTCGATGACGGTGTTCGAGGAGCACCCGCCGTTCTCGAACGCGCCGGGTGCCAAGGAGTTCATCGAGCTCTACCACGAGCGCGCGGCCAAGGCGGGCATCCCCGACACCAACGTCGAGGTGCAGGCAGCGGCCTCGTTCACGGCGTGGCAGATCCTGGAGGCGGCGGTCCGCGCGACGAACAGCCTCGACGACGCGAAGATGGCGGCGTGGCTCAAGGCCAACAAGGTCGACACGATCCAGGGCAAGCTGCGCTTCGACGGCCCGAGCAACTACGGCGACGACCTGATGCGCGTCAAGCAGGTGCAGAACGGGCGCTGGGTCACCGTCTACCCGAAGGAGTTTGCCGCGCCCGGCGCGACGCTGCTCGTGCAATGACGGTGCCCAGCGGGACGCTGCTCGCGCAGTCGGCGCTGTCGGGCGTCTTCATCGGCAGCCTCTACGGGCTGCTGGGGATGGGCCTCGGCCTCGCGTGGGGGCTGCTGCACGTCATCAACCTCGCGCACTTCGCGTTCGCGTTCCTCGCCGCCTACCTCTGCTACCAGCTCGCGGCGGTGGGCGGCGTCGACCCGCTGACCACGCTCGCGCTGATCGTCCCGCTGTTCGCAGCACTGGGCGTGGCCGTGCAGTGGCTGCTGTCGCGCTTCGGCGTGTCGCCGCTGAACTCGCTGCTCGCGACGTTCGGCATGACGGCGATCGTCGAGGCGGTCATCCAGTACTTCTGGACCGCCGACTTCCGCAAGCTCGAATCCGCGTACGCCGGGCAGAAGTTCAAGGTCGGCGAGCTGTTCGTGCCGGTGCCCGAGCTGCTGACGCTGCTGCTCGCGCTGGCGCTGGGCTTCGGGATCTGGGCGGCGATGCGGTACACGGACCTCGGGCGCGCGCTGCGCGCGCTGGCCGAGGACGCGCCGATGGCGGCGGCCTTCGGCGTCAATCGGCGCGCGCACGCGCTGCTGCTGTCGGGCGTGTGCGGCGCGCTCGCCGGGGTCGCCGGCGTGTGCCTCGCGCTGTCGTTCACGCTGACGCCGGCGCAGATCTACGCGTGGGTCGGCGTCGTGTTCGCCGCGGTGATGCTGGGCGGGCTGGGCTCGCCGCTGGGGCCGCTCGCCGCCGGCATCGTCATCGGCGTCAGCGAAGCGGTGACGATGGCGTTCGCGTCGCCGTCGTGGGCGCCGATCGTGTCGTTCTCGCTGCTGATCGCGCTGTTGCTGTTGCGTCCGGGCCGCACCTGAAGCTCGACCGCACGCTCGCCGGGATCGTTGCCGCGGGCATCGTGCTCGCGGTCGTGCCGTTCCTGCGCCTGCCCGCGTTCTACGAGTCGTTCCTGTACCTCGTGTTCCACTGGATCGTGCTCGCCACGTCGTGGAACATCCTGTCCGGCTACTCCGGCTACTTCTCGTTCGGGCACGGCGCGTTCTACGGCGCCGGCGTCTACACGACGGCAGTGCTGGCCGGCAAGTACGACGTGCCGTTCCTGTGGACGCTGCCGGCGGCGGCGCTCGTGGCGGTCGTCCTGGGCGTCGGGCTGGGCGCCGTGGTCTTCCGCGTGCGACACGTACGCGGGGAACTCTTCGCGCTGCTGACGCTCGCGGCGACGTTCGTGCTGGCGACCGTCGTGCTCAACACGCCGATCGACGGCGGCCCGGGCGTGTACCTGTCCGCGGTGCCGGTGCCGAACCTCGCGCCGACACCGTCCGGCGCGTTCTACACGATGGCGCTGGCGCTCGCGGTCGTGACGCTGGCGACCGCGTACGCGATCGCGCGCGCACGCCTCGGGCTCGGGCTCTTCGCAATCCACGACGACGAGGACGCGGCGGAGGTCATGGGCGTGCCGACCTATCGCTACAAGCTCGTCGCCTTCGGCGTGTCGTGCGGGCTCGCGGGCGTCGCCGGCGGCATCCAGGCGCTGTTCGTGTCGTACGTGACGTCGAGCGGGACGTTCAACATCACGGTGCCGCTGACCGTCGTGCTGATGAGCGTGCTGGGCGGCACGCGCTACTGGGCGGGGCCGGCGATCGGCGCCACCGCGATCACGATCCTGCTGTACGCGACGACGGCCGCCGAGCAGGCGGTCGTGGGCAAGGCCGTGGTCGGCGTGGTCCTCGTCGCGGCGATCCTGGTGATGCCGACCTGCATCCTCGGCGTCGTGCTCGCGCGGCGTCGCAAAGGGAAGCCGGTGGCGGCGGGCGAGCCGCCCGCGGCGCACGCGGAGCCGGTCGCGGTCGTCGCCGCACCCGCCGCACCCGCCGTCGCCGGCGAGCGGCCGGTGCTGCTCGCCGTGCGCGGTGTCGTGAAGACGTTCAAGGGCGTGCGCGCGCTGGACGGCGTGGACCTCGACGTGCGCGAAGGCGAGATCCTCGCCGTCATCGGCCCCAACGGCTCGGGCAAGTCGACGCTGATCAACGTCGTGAGCGGCCATTTCCGCGCCGACGCGGGCAGCGCGCGCTTCCACGACGTCGACCTGCTGGCGCTGCCGGCGCACCGGATCGCCCGCGCCGGCGTGGCGCGCACGTACCAGGTGCCGCGGCCGTTCCCCGAGCTCACGGTCCGCGACAACGTCGCGCTGGCGGCGATGTTCGGCGGCGCGGCGCTCGACCGGCGCCGGGCGGACGACGCGGCGGCGCACTGGCTGCAGTTCACCGGCCTCGCGGCGCGCGCCGACGCGCGCCCGGGCGACCTCAACCTGCACCAGACCAAGTTCCTGGAGTTGGCGCGCGGCCTCGCCGCGCAGCCGCGGCTGCTGATGCTGGACGAGGTGCTGTCGGGCCTGACGCCGGCGGAGATCGACGAGGCGGTCGACCTCATCCGCCGCATCCGCGCGCAGGGGACGACGATCGTGCTCGTCGAGCACGTGATGCGCGTGGTGATGGCGCTCTCCGACCGCGTCGTCGTCCTCGCGCAGGGCAGCGTGCTCGCCGAAGGCCTCGCCGCCGACGTGATGGCGCGTCCGGACGTCGCCACCGCGTACCTGGGAGACCTGCGTGCTTGAGGTGCGCGACCTCGCGGTCGACTACGGCGCGGCGCCGGCGGTGTCCGGCGTGTCGCTCGACCTGGCCGCCGGCGAGCTCGTGTGCGTCGTCGGGCCGAACGGCGCCGGCAAGTCCACGCTCATCAACGCGCTGGCCGGCCTGCATCCGGCGAGTGCGGGGCGGATCGCGCTCGACGGCGTCGAGCTGACGCGGCTGCCCGCGCACCGCTACTGCAGCGCCGGCATCGCGATCGTGCCGGAAGGGCGCCGGCTGTTCACGCGGATGAGCGTGCGCGAGAACCTGGAGATCGGCGGCTACCACGCCGGCGCCCGCCGCGAGCGCGCCCGCACGCTGGAGCGTGTGTGCACGCTGTTCCCGGCGGTGCGCGACAAGCTCGACGCGCCCGCCGGCGCGCTGTCCGGCGGCCAGCAGCAGATGGTCGCGATCGGCCGCGCCCTGATGGCGCAGCCGCGGCTCCTGCTGCTCGACGAACCGTCGCTCGGGCTGTCCCCGATCATGGTGCAGGCGATGTTCGGCGCGATCCGCGACGTGAACGCCGGCGGGACGACGGTGCTGCTCGTCGAGCAGAACGTCGCGATGGCGCTCGAGATCGCCGACCGCGCGTACCTGCTCGAGGAAGGGCACATCGTGTCCGAGGGCACGCCCGACGACGTGTTCGGCAACCCGGCGCTGCGGCGCGCGTACCTGGGCGCCGCCACGGGGCCGTGACCGGCCGGTCGCGCCTCTGCGACAATGGGGGCTCGCCAGGAGACCCATCATGAGCAGAATCCCCGTCGGCGTCGTCGTCGGCAGCAACCGCAGGGAATCGATCAACCGCCGGCTGGCGCTCGCGCTGACCCGGCTCGTCGACGACCGCGTCGCGTGGCGCTGGATCCGCATCGACGACCTGCCGATGTACAACCAGGACCTGGAAGCGGACCGGCCGGAGGTCGTGCGGCGCTTCACCGCGGAGGTCGCGAGCGTCCCGGCCGTGCTGTTCGTCACGCCGGAGCACAACCGCTCGCTGCCGGCCGTGCTCAAGAACGCGATCGACTGGGGGTCGAAGCCGACGGACAAGCAGGTGTGGCGCGGTCGCGTCGCCGCGATCACCGGCACGTCGTTCGGCGCCATCGGGACCGCCGTCGGCCAGCAGCACCTGCGGCAGATCCTCGGCATCCTCGGCATGACGGTGATGGGCGGCGAGGCGTACATCTCGTTCAAGCCGGACCCGGTGGACCGCGACGGCAACTTCACCGACGACGGCAAGCGCGCGTTCTGCAAGGCGTACATGGACCAGTTCGTCGCGCTGGTCGCGCGGTTTGCGGAGCCGACGGTCGAATGACGGGCGGCGCGGCCGGCCGCCGCCCGCCTGCGCGGCGCGGGCGGCGGGTTGCCGCAGGGGCCCGGGAGCGGCCGCCGACCGGTTAGAATTCCACCGGTCGCCTGCGTGCGCTTCCGCACCGCGCCCGCGCCGCGGACCGCCGCCCGCAACGGCACGCGCAAAGGAACGTCGAAATGATCCCCACCCGAACCCAGGTCGTCATCGTCGGCGCCGGCCCGTCCGGCCTGCTGCTCGGCCAGCTGCTGCACAAGGCCGGCATCGACGCTGTCGTGCTGGAGCGCGTCACCGGCGAGTACGTGCTCGGCCGCGTCCGCGCGGGCATCCTCGAGCAGGTGTGCATCGACCTCATGGACGAGGCCGGCGTGGGCGCGCGGATGCACCGCGAAGGCCTCGTGCACGGCGGCTTCGAGATGCTGGTCGGCGGCCGCCGCCACCGCGTCGACCTGAACGGCCTCACCGGCGGCAAGAACGTGATGGTCTACGGCCAGACCGAGCTGACGCGCGACCTGATGGACGCGCGCGGCGCGGCCGGGCTGCCGACCGTGTACGAGGCGCAGGACGTGTCGGTGCACGACTTCGACTCGCGCAAGCCGTCGGTGCGATTCGTGAAGGACGGCAAGACGCACGAGATCGACTGCGACTTCATCGCGGGCTGCGACGGCTTCCACGGCGTGTGCCGCGCCAGCGCGCCGCGCAACGCGATCGCCGAGTACGAAAAGGTCTACCCGTTCGGCTGGCTCGGCCTCTTGTCGGACACGCCGCCCGTCTCCGACGAGTTGGTCTACGTCAACGACCCGCGCGGCTTCGCGCTGTGCTCGATGCGCAGCCGCAAGCGCAGCCGCTACTACCTGCAGGTCCCGCTGACCGACAAGATCGAGTCGTGGACCGACAGTGCGTTCTGGGACGAGCTCAAGCGCCGCCTCGACGACGAGGGGCGGAAGAAGCTCGTCACCGGACCGTCGATCGAAAAGAGCATCGCGCCGCTGCGCAGCTTTGTCACCGAGCCGCTGCGCTTCGGGCGGATGTTCCTCGCGGGCGACGCCGGCCACATCGTGCCGCCGACGGGGGCGAAGGGGTTGAACCTCGCCGCGACCGACGTCAAGTACCTGTCCGGTGCGCTGATCGAGTTCTACAGGGACAAGTCCGAGCGCGGCGTCGACACCTATTCGCAGCGCTGCCTGCGCCGGATCTGGAAGGCCGAGCGCTTCTCGTGGTGGTTCACGATGCTGATGCACCGCTTCCCCGACGACGGCCCCATCGTCGCCAAGTTCCAGCACGCCGAGCTCGACTACCTGCTGCATTCCGAACCGGGCCGGCGCACGATCGCCGAGAACTACGTCGGCCTGCCGCTCGATTTCGGCGAGTGACGGCGGCGCGGCGCCCGGCCGCGCGGCCGGGCGCCCCGCGCCCGCGCAAGCCCGCCCCCGAACCCGGAGACACGCTGCAATGATCATC
This sequence comes from Casimicrobiaceae bacterium, assembly GCA_041911995.1. Taxonomy (GTDB): domain Bacteria; phylum Pseudomonadota; class Gammaproteobacteria; order Burkholderiales; family Casimicrobiaceae; genus VBCG01. The sequence continues at coordinate 9,108 of JAYRNW010000378.1, forward strand.
GACTGCCACGGCCACTACACGACGGCGCCCAAGGCGCTGGAGGAGTGGCGCAACCGCCAGATCGCCGGCATCAAGGACCCGGCCGCCATGCCGAAGGCGTCGGATCTGCGCATCTCCGACGACGACCTGCGCGCGTCGATCGAGGGGAACCAGCTGCGGCTCATGAAGGAGCGCGGCAGCGACGTCACGCTGTTCTCGCCGCGCGCGAGCTTCATGGCGCACCACATCGGCGACTTCGCGGTGAGCTCGACGTGGGCGGCGATCTGCAACGAGCTGTGCTACCGCGTGTCGCGGCTCTTCCCCGACAACTTCGTCCCGGTGGCGATGCTGCCGCAGTCGCCGGGCGTGGACCCGGCGACCTGCATCCCGGAACTCGTCAAGTGCGTCGAGCAGTACGGCAACGTCGGCATCAACCTGAACCCGGACCCGTCGGGCGGGCACTGGACGTCGCCGCCGCTGTCCGACCGGCACTGGTACCCGATCTACGAGAAGATGGTCGAGTACGACATCCCGGCGATGATCCACGTCAGCACGTCGTGCAACCCGTGCTTCCACACGACCGGCGCGCACTACCTCAACGCCGACACGACGGCGTTCATGCAGTGCCTGACGTCGGACCTGTTCCGCGACTTCCCGACGCTGCGCTTCATCATTCCGCACGGCGGCGGCGCGGCGCCCTACCACTGGGGCCGCTTCCGCGGCCTCGCACAGGAGCTGAAGAAGCCGCTGCTGAAGGACCACCTGCTGCACAACGTGTTCTTCGACACCTGCGTGTACCACCAGCCGGGCATCGACCTGCTGACGCGCGTGATCCCGGTCGACAACATCCTGTTCGCGAGCGAGATGATCGGCGCCGTGCGCGGCGTCGACCCGGAGACCGGCCACTACTACGACGACACCAAGCGCTACATCGAGGCGGCCGCGATCGACCCGGTGCAGCGGCACAAGATCTACGAAGGCAACGCGCGCCGCGTGTTCCCGCGGCTCGACGCCGCGCTGAAGGCGAAGGGGAAGTGACACAATGCCTTTCCGTGTCATCCCGAGCGCAGCGAAGGATCTGCAGTGACACATCGCTTCTTCGTGTCATCCCGAGCGCAGCGAGGGATCTGCTTGACCGACCCACCAAGGACCCTGAATGAGCATGAATGATCTCGGCATCGTCCGCCGCAACGTCGCCCGCGCCGACCGCGCGGCCGTCGAGAAGCTCGCGCGCCTCGGCGTGGCGACCGTCCAC
>JAYRNW010000379.1:0-6429 GCA_041911995.1 Casimicrobiaceae bacterium
ATGATCGTGAGCCCGAGGCCGTCGCGCAGACCGCGCACCAGCTCGTCGATGCCGCTCGCCGACAGCGGGTCGAGGCCGGCGGTCGGCTCGTCGAGGAACAGGAGCTCGGGGTCGAGCGCCAGCGCGCGCGCGAGCGAGGCGCGCTTGCGCATGCCGCCGGACAGCTCGCTCGGGTACGTGGGGCCGGCGTCGGCGGGCAGCCCGGTCAGCGCCACCTTCACCGCGGCGACCTCGCGGATCAGCCGGTGCGGCAGGTCCGTGTGCTCGGACAGGACCATGCCGACGTTCTCGGCGACCGTGAGCGAGCTGAACAGCGCGCCGCGCTCGAACATCACGCCGTAGCGGCGCCGCAGCGGCAGCGCCGCCTCGTCGGAGAGCCCGACGACCTCCTGCCCGAACACGCGGATCGAGCCGGCGGCGGGCCGCTGCAGCATGATGATCTCGCGCAGCAGCGTCGACTTGCCGGACCCGCTGCCGCCGACGAGCGCAAAGACCTCGCCGCGCCGCACGTCGAGCGCGACGTCCTCGTGCACGACCGCGGCGCCGAAGCGCGTGGCGATGCCGCGGACCTCGATGACCGCGTCAGCTGCCGGCGGTGGCATGGGGGTGCCCATCAGAGGTCGAGCCACAGGAACACGATGGAGAACAGCGCGTCGGTCACGATCACGAGGAAGATCGACTGCACGACGCTGATCGTCGTCTGCGTGCCGACGCTGTCGGCACTGCCGCTCACCTGGAAGCCGCGGTAGCAGCCGACCAGCGCGATGATCATCGCGAACACCGGCGCCTTGGCGAGTCCGGTCCAGTACGACGACACCTGGATCGCGTCGTCGAAGCGGTCGATGAACACGTCGAAGCCGACGTCGAGCTTCGTGCGCGCCATGACCATTCCGCCCAGCACGCCGGTCACGTCCGTGTAGACGGTGAGCAGCGGCATCACGATGACCAGCGCGACGACCTTCGGCACGACGAGCAACTCCTGCGCGCCGATGCCGATCGTGCGCAGCGCGTCGATCTCCTCGGTGACCTTCATCGTGCCGATCTGCGCCGTGTAGGCCGAGCCGGAGCGGCCGGCGATGATGATCGCCGTCAGCAGCGGCGAGAGCTCGCGCAGCATCGCGAGGGCGACCAGGTCGACGACGAAGATGTTCGCGCCGAAGCGCTGCAGCTGGTCGGCACCCTGGTAGGCGATCACCACGCCCATCAGGAACGACAGCAGGCCGGTGATCGGCAGCGCCGCCACGCCCGCCGTCTGCACGTTGTGCAGGATCGGCCGCCAGCGCAGCCGGCCCGGGTGCCGGACGGCGCGGCCGAGCGCCTGCGCGCTCTCGCCGACGAACGCGAAATAGCCCACGGATGCCGTCAGCAGGCCGACGGCGTGGGCGCCGGCGCGCGCGAGGGGACCCGGCTTTGCCGCGTCGGGCGCCGCGAGCGGGACGTCGCGCGCGGCGAGGAGGTCGACCAGCGCCGCGAATTCGGGCCGCAGGCCCTGGATGCGCACGGCGGAACCCTCGGCGGCGCGCTCGCGCAGCGTGCGGTGCAGCAGCCACGCGCCCGACGTGTCGAGCGCCGCGATGCCCGAGCCGTCGATCACGACGTCGCCGGCGGCCGGCCACGGCACGGCGGACAGGCCCCGGTCGAGGTCGGCCAGGCGGTGGACGGTCCAGTCGCCGGCGCAGCGCACCTCGGTCACCGCGGCCCCGGGGGACGGCGTCACGACGGAAACCTGCGCGCGGGCTGGTGCGGACATCGCCTGCCTTCGTTCGGCGCTCGCACGCCGGCGCGCGGCGCGTGCCGGCGCTGCCTCGTCAGGTCATGCTAAGTCATTGCCGCGGCGCCGGCTTGACGGAAGTCAACGGCGTGCCGGCGCACGTGGCGCCGCCGGTCGCGCGGTTGTTGGCGCACGTCAAAGCGGCGGGGGATCGTGCGGCCGATACTAAGTGCGAGGGCCCTGCGACGCCGGGGGGTCGGCGCGCGGCCCGTTCTCCGGGGACGACGGCGATGGCGGCGAAGCTCCTGAAGTTCCACCACGAGGCGCGCGAGGCGATCTGCGCCGGCCTCAACATCCTGGCGAGCGCGGTGCGGGTGACGCTCGGCCCCAAGGGACGGCTGGTCGTGCTGGAGCGCGCGTACGGCCCGCCGACGATCATCAACTCGGGCGTGATCGTGGCGAAGGAGATCGAGCTGCCCGACCGCTTCGAGAACCTCGGCGCGCAGATGGTGCGCGAGGTTGCCGCGAAGACGTCCGAGACCGCCGGCGACGGCACGACGACCGCCACGGTGCTCGCGCAGGCGATCGTCAACGAGGGAATGAAGTACGTCGCGTCGGGCTTCGACCCGATGGAATTGAAGCGCGGCGTCGAAAAGGCGGTCGACGTCGTGATCGCGGAGCTGAAGCGCAACTCGCGGCCGTGCGCGTCGTCGGAGGAGATCGCGCAGGTGGGGACGATCTCGGCGAACGGCGACGCGGCGATCGGGTCGATGATCGCGCAGGCGATGGCCAGGGTCGGCGACAACGGCGTCATCAAGTCCGAGGACGGCCGCGGCATGGCCAACGAGCTCGAGGTCGTCGAGGGCATGCAGTTCGACCGCGGCTACCTGTCGCCGTACTTCGTCAACGACGCCGAGAAGCAGCGCGTCGTGCTCGAGAACGCGTACGTGCTGGTCCACGACCGCGCGATCTCGACGATCCACGACCTGCTGCCGATCCTGGAGCAGGTGTCGCGCGAGGACCGGCCGCTGCTGCTGATCGCCGAGGACGTGACCGGCGAGGCGCTCGCCACGCTGGTCGTCAACGCGCTGCGCGGCGTGCTCAAGGCCTGCGCCGTGAAGGCGCCGGGGTTCGGCGACCGCCGCAAGGCGCTGCTCGCCGACATCGGGGTGCTGACCGGCGCGACGGTGATCGCCGAGGAGGCGGGCGGCAAGCTCGAGAAGGCGACGGTGGCCGACCTCGGCCACGCGCGCCGCATCGAGGTCGACAAGGAGAGCACGACGCTGATCGGCAGCGGCGGCGACCCGGCGCGGATCGCCGCGCGCATCGCGGAGGTGCGGCGCGCCATCGACGAGGCGAAGAGCGACTACGACCGCGACCAGCTGCGCGAGCGTGCCGCGAAGCTCGCCGGCGGCGTCGCGCTGATCAAGGTCGGCGCGTCGACCGAAATGGAGATGAAGGAGAAGAAGTCGCGCGTCGAGGACGCACTGCACGCGCCGCGCGCGGCGGTGGCCGAGGGCATCGGCGCCGGCGGCGGCGTCGCGCTGCTGCGCGCGCGGCCGGCGCTGGACGCGCTCCACTGCGACACGCTGGCGCAGGAGGCGGGCGTGAAGATCGTGCGCCGCGCGCTGGAGGAGCCGCTGCGGCAGATCGTGCTCAACGCGGGCGGCGAGCCGGCGATCGTGCTGGAGCGCGTGGTGGCCGGCACCGGCGCGTTCGGCTACAACGCGGCGACGGGCGAATACGGCGACGTCGTCGCGATGGGGATCATCGACCCGACGAAGGTCACGCGGCTCGGGCTCGCCAACGCCGCGTCGATCGCGAGCCTGATCCTCACCACCGACTGCGTGATCGTCGAGAAGACGGCGGCCGACCGGGCGGCGGCCGGCGAAGGCGGTTAGCGAGCTGCCGAAATTCTCCCAATGTCATCCCGAGGAGCGCAGCGACGAGGGAACCGCTCGACAGTACGCACTTGTGTGTCGTCCCGAGCGCAGCGAGGGATCTGCTTTGACGCATCCCGCCGACGCGGCACGACAGCAGATCCCTCGCTGCGCTCGGGATGACATGGGAGGGAATGGTTCGCTTCGAACCTCGGCGGGCGCTAGCGGCCAGGACGCGCAACAGGCTCGTCGAGCCAGCGCCGGAACCAGTCGGCGGCGAGCGCCGCCGCGCGCTCGAGCGTGCCGGGCTCCTCGAAGAGATGCGTCGCGCCGGGCACGATCTCGAGCGCCTTCTCGCAGCGCAGGTGCGCGTACGCGGCGCGATTGAGCGCGATCACCTCGCGGTCCTCGCCGCCGACGATCAGCAGCGTGGGCGCGGCCACGCGCGCGAGCGCGTTGGGGCCGGCCAAGTCCGGACGGCCGCCGCGCGAGACCACGGCGCGCACCGGCGCGTCGCGCGCCGAGGCGGCGAGCAGCGCGGCGCCGGCGCCGGTGGACGCGCCGAACCAGCCGACCGGCAGCGCGCCGGCGTTCGGCTGCCGGCGCAGCCATGCCGTCGCGTCGGTCAGGCGCGCGGCCAGCAGGCCGATGTCGAACCGCGTCGCGTAGACGCGGTCCTCCGCGGCAGTGAGGAGGTCGAACAGCACGGTGCCCACGGCCGCCGCGTGCAGCGCGCGCGCGACGACGGCGTTGCGCGGGCTGAGCCGCGAGCTGCCGCTGCCGTGCGCGAACAGCACGACGCCGCGCGCCGCAGCGGGCAGCGTCAGCGTTCCTTCGAGCGCGACGTCGCCCGACGGGATGACGACGTCGACGGCGGTTCCGGCGGTCATGGCGAAGCTCCTGTGGTGCGGGACGTCAAGTGCGCAGCGCGAACTGCCGTGGAACGAAGGCAACAGATCTCTCGTGTCGCTCGGGATGACATGGGGGAACGGATCGAGCTGGCAAATTCTCCGCCTTGCTAGCGGAACGACTCCTCGAGCCGCGCGACGAACTCGTGAAAGCGCTCCTTCGGCAGGTGCGCGATGCCGGCGGCCGCCGCGCGCCCCCCGCCGCCGGCGAACTGCCGGCACAGCACGTCGGCGCCGGCGGCGTGCGCGCGTGGCGCGCGGACGCTCACCGTGTAGCCGCCCTGCGCGTTCGGCGTCAGCACCGCGTGCGCGAGCTGCGGCGACGCGTTGGCGATCTCGTTGCCGAAGACGCCGCGCACGCGGCGCGTCCAGCGCTCGTCCGGCAGGATGTAGACCTTCGCGGTGCCGAGCGTCAGCGCGGCGCGCAGCCCGCGCGCGAGCTCCATGTCGTGCCGCCGCGCGGCGTCGATCGCCGTGAACGCCGGGTCCGTCGCCATGAAGCGGAACGGTTCCCCGGCGACCAGCAGCGCGCGGTAGAGGTCGGCCGGCGGCACGATCGCGTCCGCCGGGTCGTCGCTGTACGCGTTGTACGTGATGCCGTCGCCCAGTTCGCGCAGCGCCGCCAGACGCTCGTCGGCGAGCTCGAGCGGCGCGGCGAGCGCGCGCGCGGAAGCGACGAGGTTGTCGCCGAACGCCGCGACGACCGCCCACGCGCGGTGGCGTCCGCCCAGGTACCGGTCGACCAGGATGCCCGTACAGACGTCCGGAGACGTGTCGATGCGGGCGTCGAGCTGCGGATGCACGGGGACCTCGCCCGGATAGTGATGGTCGAAGTACCGGACGGCGACGCCGCGCGCGAGCAGGTCCGTCACCGCCACCCCGTTTACCGCGAGCGAAATGTCGAGTACCGTCACCGTATCCCCCGCGACCGCCGGAACGCGGCCGACGAGCGCGATGTCGCGCTTGGTGCCGGTGACGAGCGTGGCGGCCAGCGGCTCGGCAAGCCGCAGCTGCAGGAGCGAGCAGATGCCGTCGGCGTCGCCGTTGAAGACGTCGTAGTGCGTCATGGCGGCGGCGGGCGGAAGTTGCGCCGCGCGCACCGGCCGGCGGCGCGCGACGGGGGAGTTGCGGGAGCTTGCGACGTATGGGTCACGGTGACCTCAAAGTTTATGCGCTGAACGCCGGGCGTGCCTACGGCGAGGCCGTCGCGCGCGCGCTCGGCGTTGCGCTCGCTGCGCACGAGGAGCGCGAGTTCGAGGACGGCGAGCACAAGGCGCGCACGCTCGAGAGCGTCCGCGGCTGCGACGCGTACGTCGTCTGCTCGCTGTTCGGCGACGCGGCGCGCACCGTCGACGACAAGCTCGTGCGCCTGCTGTTCTTCGTCGGGGCGCTGAAGGACGCCTCGGCGCGGCGGGTCACGGTGGTCGCCCCCTATCTCGCGTATTCGCGGAAGGACCAGAAGAGCAAGCCGCGCGACCCCGTCACCACGCGCTACGTGGCGGCGCTGTGCGAGACGGTCGGCGCGGACTGCATGGTGACGCTGGACGTGCACAACCTCGCAGCCTACCAGAACGCGTACCGCTGCCGAGCCGAGCACCTCGAGGCGGCGCCGCTGTTCGTCGCGGCGCTCGCGCCCGAGCTCGCCGCCGCGGACGTCGTCGTCGTGTCGCCGGACGCCGGCGGCATCAAGCGCGCCGACGCCTTCCGCCTGCGCCTTGCGCGCGCGCTCGGGCGGCCGCTGCAGATGGCGTTCGCCGAGAAGTACCGGAGCGGCGGCGAGCTGCGCGGCGACGCGCTCACCGGCGACGTCGCCGGCAAGGTCGCGGTCGGCGTCGACCACCTCAGCAGCGCCGGCCACACGATCGCGCGCACGGCGCCCGCCCCGCGCCCCCCCGGCGCGGCGCGCGGCGAGGCCAGCGCGTCGCCCGGC
>JAYRNW010000380.1:0-12079 GCA_041911995.1 Casimicrobiaceae bacterium
GCCTTCGCGATGGCGACGAGTTCCGCCGTCGACTTCGCCGGGAACGCGGCGTTGACGACCAGGATGAACGGCGACACCGCGAGCAGCGAGACCGGCGCGAAGTCCTTCTGCGGGTCGGAGGGCAGCGTCGGGTAGACGACCTGCGAGATCACGAACGGCGTCGGCGCGAACAGCAGCGTGTAGCCGTCGGGCTTCGCCTTCGCGACCTCGGCGTTGCCGATCGTGGTGCCGGCGCCCGGCTTGTTCTCGACGACGACCGGTTGCCCGAGGCGGTCGGAGAGCTTCTGCGCGACGGTGCGCGCGATGATGTCGGTCGCCCCACCGGGCGCGAACGGCACGATCATCCGCACCGGCCGGCTCGGATATGGTTGCGCGGTCGCCGTCGGCAGTGCCAGCCACGAAGCGAGCGCCGCCAGACCCGCGATCCCGAGCCGGCGCATCAGCGGTGAGCGCTTCATGGCATGCCTCCGTTGCGATGGTCCCGTCATGCGGCGGCGAAGAACGCCGCCAGCTCGCGCAGCGTTTCCTCCGGCGCCTCTTCCGCGAGGTAGTGCCCCGACGGCAGCGCGCGGCCGCGCACGTTCTCCGCCACGGTACGCCAGTCCTCCAGCGGCGTGAAGTACCTGTGCACGACGCCCTTGTCGCCCCACAGCGCGAGCAGCGGGCAGCGCACCTTGCGGCCCGCCGCGACGTCCTCGTCGTCGTGCGCGAGGTCGATCGACGCCGCGGCGCGGTAGTCCTCGCACGTCGCGTGGATCGTGTCGGCGCGCACGAAGCAGCGCTCGTACTCGGCGTACGCGCGCGCGTCGAAGATGCCGGATGCGGAGCCCCAGCCGCCGGTCTTCTTGCGCAGGTAGTACGCCGGATCGGCGCCGATCAGCTTCTCGGGGAGGTCGAACGGCTGGATCAGGAAGAACCAGTGGTAGTACGCGGTCGCGAAGGCGCGGTCGGTCTTCCCGTACATGAGGCGCGTGGGCGAGATGTCCAGCACCGCGACGCGCTCGACCGCATCCGGGTGGTCGACGCACAGCCGGTGCGCGACGCGCCCGCCGCGGTCGTGGCCGGCCAGGCGAAAGCGCGCGAAGCCGAAGTGGCGCATGACCTCGACCATGTCCTGCGCCATCGCGCGCTTCGAGTACGCGGCGTGCGTCGCGTCGCTCTCCGGCTTGCCCGAGTCGCCGTAGCCGCGCAGGTCCGCGCACACGACCGTGTACGTCGCCGCCAGCGCCGGCGCGACCTTGTGCCACATCGCGTGCGTCTGCGGATAGCCGTGCAGCAGGAGGAGCGGCGGGCCGCGGCCGCCCATCGCGCAGTGGATCGTCGCGCCCGAAGTCTCGACGCGGTGCGTGGTGAAGCCGGGGAAGAGTTCGCTCATCGGTGGTCCTTCGTCATCGGCGACGCATCCGCGTGCCCCTCACCCCAGCCGCGGATCGAGGTTGGCGCCGGGCGCGAGCTCCGCGTACGGATGCGCGCGCGCGACGGCACGGTCGAGCGCGGCGCCCAGCCCCGGACCCGTCGGTACGACGAACGCACCGTCGACGAGCGGCGCCACGGCGCCGCCCACCAGTGCGTCGAAGAGCGGCGTCTCGTTCCACTGGTGCTCGAGCCACAGCAGCGCGGGCGCGGCGGCGCACGCGTGGAGGCTCGCGAAGTGCGCGATCGGTCCGGTGGGGTTGTGCGGCGCGAAGTCCACGCCGTGCGCGGCGCACACGTCGGCGATCGCGCGCATGCCGGCGAACCCGCCCGCGTACTTGATGTCGGGCATCAGCACGTCGTACAGCTTCGCTTCGCACATCGCGCGCGCGGCGTCGGCGCCGGCGATCGTCTCGCCGCCCGCCGTGCGGGTGCCGCGCTCGTGCGCGAGCGCCGTCAGCCGCGCAATGGCGGCGTAGCCCGACGGATGCTCGGAGATCATGCATTCGACCCAGTACGGCCGCGCCGGCGCGACGTCGGCCAGCAGCGCTTCCGCGCGGCCGGCGTCGAAGCGCCAGTGGCAGTCGACCATCACGGCCACGTCCGCCCCGACCGCGTCGCGCACGGCGTACACGCGGTCGAGCCCGGCGCGCGTGCGCGCGTCGATCGGCGTGGTGGCCGCGTCCGCGGCGATCACGCCGTCGAACGGCGCGAGCTTCACGGCGCGGTAACCCGCGGCGACGGCGCGGCGCGCCGCGTCGGCGAAACCGGCGGGCGAGCGGTCGGCCACGCTGCGATTGACGTTCGCGTAGGCGGGCACGGCAGCGCGCGGCGCGTCCGGCAGCCAGCGCGCGAGCGAGACGCCCGCGGCCCGCGCCCGCAAGTCGGCCAGCGCCTGCTCGACGGCGCTGCCCGCCGCGTGCGCGACGAGGCCGCCGGGCGAATGCGGCAGGTAGCGGACGAGGTCGGCGGTGTCGTCGACGCCGCGGCCCACGGCCTCGCGCGCGAGCCTTGCGACCTGCGCGACGAGCAGCGGCTCCCAGCCGTTCAGCGAGCACTCGCCCCAACCCGTGGCGCCGTCGGTCAGCGTGACGGCGACGAACGTCCAGTTGGTCTTCGGCGAGACGTGGACGACGACGGGTTCGAGCGCGGCGATGGCGGTCATTGCGTCACATGCGATGCGTACAGCAGATCCCTCGCTGCTGCGCGGCTCGGGACGACGCGACGCGTGGAATGCGTCGCGTCAGTCGACTTTGATGCCGACCTTCTGCGCCAGCGGCTTCCACTTGGCGATGTCGCGGTCGATGACCGCCTTGAATTCCTCCGGCGTGCCGCCGACGGGCTCGGCGCCCATCGCGGTCAGCTTCTCGCGCATCTCGGGCGAGCGCGCGATCCGGCCGATCTCGGCCGAGAGCCGGTGGACGACGTCGGGCGGCGTGCCCGCCGGCGCGAGCACGCCGAACCACGCGACGGTCTCGTAGCCCGGCAGCGTGTCGGCGATCGTCGGCAGCTCGGGCATCAGCGCCGAGCGGCCCTTCGTCGTCACCGCGAGCGCGCGCAGCTTGCCGGCCTTGACGTGCGGGACCGTCGGCGGCATGTTGCCGATGAACACGGCGACCTGGCCGCCGATGAGGTCGGTGAGCGCCGGCGACGAGCCCTTGTACGGCACGTGCTGCACGTCGACGCCGGCCATCGCCTTGAACAGCTCCATCGACATGTGCGCGCTGCTGCCGTTGCCGCCCGACGCGTAGGAGAGCTTGCCGGGCTGGCTCTTCGCGTACGCGATGAACTCGGCGACGCTGTTCGCCGGCACGTCCGGGTTGATGACCATCACGTTCGGCGCGACCGCCACCTGGCTCACCGGCGCGAAGTCGCGCTGGATGTCGTACGGCAGCTTAGAGTAGACGGCGGCGTTGATGCCGTGCGAGCCCGCGTTGCCCATGATCAGCGTGTAGCCGTCGGGCGCGGCCTTGGCCACGGCGTCGGAGCCGACGACGCCGCCGGCGCCCGGACGGTTCTCGACGACCACCTGCTGGCCCAGCGCGGCCGAGAGCTTCTCCGCGACGAGGCGCGCGATCACGTCGGGCGCGTCGCCCGGCGTGCTGGGCGCGACCAGCCGGATCGGCTTCGTCGGGTACGCCTGCGCCGACGCCGTCGTCGGCATCGCCGCCAGCAGCAATGCCGCCACCAGCCCTGTCGTTCGCCACATCACGGCCTCCGTCGATCGTCGTCGAATGCGTCCCGGGTCGACGCCAATTATAGTGTCCGCGCACGCGTGGCCGCGCCGCCGGCGCGGTTGCGCGACACCTGCGCCGCGCTATAGTAACGGCACGGGCACCCGCGACTGCGCGTCGCGGGCGGCCGTCGCCTTTCGCCGCGGACAGGCGCTGCAACGTCCGCGGCTGCGAAGCGGGAGCTCGCCCATGACCCCGATGCGAATCCTGCAGCTCCGCGCGTGGCGGCCGGCCGCCGTCGCTGCGTGCGTTGCGTTCGCTCTTCTTTCCGCCGCGCCGGCCACATTGGCGCAGTCCGCGTCCACGCAGGGCCCCGCGGCCGCGAAGTCCGTGGCGACCGTCGACGCCGACCGGATCTTCGGCGCGATCGTCAAGGTCAACGTGCAGGCGATCCCCGAGGCGCGCAGCGCCGCGACGCTCGGCAAGGAGCGCGAGGGCAGCGGTGTCGTCATCGGCGAGAACGGCCTCATCCTGACGATCGGCTACCTGATCGTCGAGGCGGAGGAGGTCAACGTCGTCGACAGCAAGGGCCGCACGCTGGCGGCGCAGGTCGTCGGCTACGACCACGCGACCGGTTTCGGCCTGCTGCGCACGATCACGCCGCTCGACGCGAAGCCCGTCGCGCTCGGCGATTCCGCGAAGGTTGCGGAGCGCGAGCCCGTGATGATCGCGTCCTCCGGCGACGACAACGTGGCGTTCGCCTTCGTCGTCAGCAAGCGGGCGTTCGCCGGCAGCTGGGAGTACGCGCTCGACCAGGCGCTCTTCACCAGCCCGCCGACGATGAACTGGAGCGGCGCCGCGCTGTTCGACCGCGACGGCAAGCTGCTGGGCGTGGGCTCGCTGATCGTGCGCGACGCCACGGAAGCCGAGCCGCGCATCCCCGGCAACATGTTCGTGCCGATCGACCTCTTAAAGCCGATCCTCGCCGACCTCGTCAAGGCCGGGCGCCGCGCGGGACCCGCGCGGCCGTGGCTCGGCGTCGCCGCGGACGAGGTGCAGGGCCGGCTGGTCGTCGCGCGCGTGTCGCCGGACGGGCCGGCGGACCGCGCCGGCGTGAAGCCCGGCGACATCATCCTGGGCGTCGCCGGCGAAGGCGTGCGCACGCAGTCCGAGTTCTACAAGAAGGTATGGGCGCGCGGCGGCGCCGGCGCCGAGATCCCGCTCAAGGTGCTGCAGGGCGTGGACGTCCGCGACGTGCCGGTGCGCTCGATCGACCGCGTCGAGTACTTCAAGGCGCGCACGACGTACTGAAGCGGCGCGCCGCTACGCGAGCGGCGGCACCGCGAACGCGGCAGGCGCCTGTCCCTGCAGATGGCGCTCCCACATGGTCGCGTACGCGGACTCGAGATGCCGCGCGAACCGTTGCGGGTCGAACAGCGGCGCCGTCGACCGGTTGGCCGCCAGCTTCGCGGCGAGCGCCGCGAGCGCTGCGCGATCGGTCGCGAGCCGCAGTGCGAGCGCCTCGTAGTCGTCGCGCGTGCGCGTGACGAGTTCCGGCAGCCCGACGGCGCGCAGCAGACTGGCCGCAACGCGCCCGGCGAAGGTCGTGCCTTCGCAGGTCACGACCGGCAGCCCGGTCCAGAGCGCGTCGCTCGCCGTCGTGTGCGCGTTGAACGGCAGCGTGTCGAGAAACAGGTCGGCGAGCCGATGTCGCGCGAGATGTTCCGCCGGCGCAGCACGCGCCGCGAACACCAGCCGCCCCGGGTCGACGCCGGTCGCCGCGGCTTCCCGCCGCAGGTTCGCGGTCGCCTCGCCGCTGCCTTCGAGCAGCCACAGGACGCTGCCGTCGACGGCCTTCAGCAGGCGCATCCAGCACGCGAACACGTCCGGCGCGATCTTGAACGCGTTGTTGAACGAGCAGAACACGAACGCGTCGTCGGGCAAGCCGGCGTCGCGCCGCGGCGGCGCGGACGGCGCGATCGGACGCAGCGCGTCGTTGCACTGGAACGTATCGGGCAGCCAGACGACGCGCTCCGAATAGCCGTCGCGCTCGTCCTCCGGGATCACCGTCCGATCCGCGACGATGTAGTCGACGTAGGGCGCGCCCATCGTTCCGGTGTAGCCCAGGAAGTTGACCTGCACGGGCGCCGGCCGCAGCGCGAGGATGCCGGTCCGCGCGCTGCCGGTCAGACCGGCCAGATCGACGGCGATGTCGACGTCGAGCTCGCGCATCAGTGCGGCGATCTCGTGATCCGCGCGCTGGCGAACGTCGACGAAGCGCTCGAACGCGCGCTCGAGGCGCCCGCGCATCGGACTCCCGTCGTCCACGCCGAACGAAAGCGCGGTCGTCTCGAAGCGCGCGCGGTCGTGCCGCTCGAACAGCCCGGCGCTCAGCAGCGCCACCGCGTGCTCGCGAAAGTCCGGCGACAGATAGGCGACGTGGATCCGGTCGCGCCGGCGCGCCGTGCCGGGGCGTGCCGGCATCGGCGCCGGCGGGCTCCACGCGTCGATCCAGGTCCGTGCGCATCGCAACTGGTCGTGCGGCGACCGCGAGACCGCGAGGAACGCGAACGGATCCGCGGCCCGCCTCCCGGCGCGCACGCCGCCGATCACGTCTTCGCGAAGCGCGTCGAAGCCGCGCCAGTCGCAGCAATGCATGCGTGCCTCGAGCAGCATGCCTTGCGCGAAGGCGAGCTTCGGGTCGAGCGCGACCACGCGCTCGAGGTCGGCCGCCGCCTCGGCGTACCGGCGCATGCGCGCGAGCGCACCGGCGCGGCTCAATCGCGCCATCGCGAGGCCCGGGTCCAGCGCGACCGCGCGCCGGTAGCTCTCCTCGGCCTCCGTGTGCCGCTCGAGGCCGGTCAGCGCGAGGCCGCGGTTGTAGTGCGCACCGGCCGTGCGCGCCCCCAGTGCCAGCGCCCGGTCGCAGTCGGCGAGCGCCTCCGCATGCCGCTTGAGCGAGACCAGGGCGCCGCCGCGGTTCACGAGCGTATCGGGCGTGTCCGGCGCGAGCGCGAGCGCGCGGTCGTAGCTCGCGATCGCCTCCGCGGGCCGATGCAGGTCGTGCAGGATGGCGCCGCGGACGTTCAGCACGTCGGCGGACGACGGCAGCCGCGCGAGCGCGAGCTCGCAGGTCGCGAGCGCGTCGTCGAGACGGCCGACGTCCTTGAGGATCGCCGCGCGGTTGCGATGCGCGGCCGCGAAGTCCGGGTCGAGAACGAGCGCCCGATCGCAGTCGGCGAGCGCGTCCGCGGTGCGCCCCAGGCTCCGCAGCACCGACGCGCGGTTGGCGCGCGCCTTGGCCGACCCCGGATCGACGGCGAGCGCACGCGCGAACGCCGCCAGCGCCTCCTCGGCACGGCCCTGCTGCGCCGTGACGACGGCGAGCAGGTGCAGCGTGTCGAAGTGGTCCGGCTTGGCGGCGAGGATCGCCTGCAGCCAGCGCTGCGCTTCGTGAAGGTCGCCGCGTGCGTGGAACTCGGTCGCGCGCCGGTACGCGTCGCGCAGCGGTACGGTGGCGGCAGGGGCTTCGCTCATGGCGTCGTCGCAAGGACCGGACTGCGCACGGCGCCGGCGGCGGCGATACTGCGGAACGCCGTCACGACGCGGCCGCCGGACGCCGGTGCAGCATGCCGTCGATCACGTCGATGCGCCGGCTCACCAGCGGTGCGAGCGCGCCGGGCGACAGCTCCGCCCCGATGGTCGCGAGGCCGCGGCGGCCGAGCTGCGTGCGGAGGTCGGCGGAATCCGCCACCTGCCGCATCGCGGCGGCCGCCGACGCCACGTCCGGCTCCGCCCAGAACTGCCCGCGCCGGTAGGGACCGAGGTCGCGCTCGAGCGCCACCAGCGTGTAATCGACGACCAGCGCGTTGTCGGCGCGCGTGAAGTCCGCGTTGCCCGACCAGCCGGTCGCGATCACGGGCTTGCCGCACGCCATCGCCTCCGCCATCGGCAGGCCGAATCCCTCGGCACGGTGCAGCGACACGAAGCAGTCGACGGACGCCAGCAGCGACCACAGCTCGTCGCGCGCGAGATAGCCGACGATCAGCGCGATCCGCGGATCGGCCTGCTGCGCCTCGCGCAGCCGCGACTTCAACTCGGGCTGGAATTCGACGTTGCCGACCTTGAGCAGCAGCCGGACCTTCTCGTTCGCGGGGAATGCGCGCCGGAACGCGGCGACGACGCCGAGCGGGTTCTTCCGCTCCGGCACGCTCAGGACGTCGCACATCGCGAGGAACGCGACCTCGCCGTCGGCGATGCCGAACCGCGCGCGGTCGGCGGCGGCCGGCGGCGCTTCGACCGAGCACGGCACGCGCAGCACCGGCACGGGCGCCTTCAGCGCGATCGCCTGCTGCGAGAACGCGGAGAGCGCCCACACCTCGTCGACGAGGTCGAGCGACGGCAGCCACGCGTCGGGGAACTCGCCCAACTCCCACGCCCAGCAGCCGACGTTGTAGCGTCCCTCGAACAGCGACGCGCCGAGATGGTCGCGCGCGACGAACATCTGGTCGGCGTTCACGTGGAACAGGTTGATCGCGTGCAGCGCGCCGGAGGACGCCATGCCCGACAGCTGCTCGCTCATCCGCGACACGTTGCCGACGCGGAACTCGATCGGCGTCACCGGTATTCCCGCGGCCGCGAGGATGCGCAGCATCGACCGCGCCGACTCGCCGACGCCGCTCTCGGCGCTCAGGTAGCCGATCACGTTGACGCCCGGCCGCGCGCCGTCCGCCGCGCGCGCCGAGCCTGCCGCATGCGCCGGGTACCGGATCGACGCCGGCGCCACGGCCGACGACGGGACCGGCGCGCCGGAGTCGGTCGGCACCAGCGGCGGCGTGACGTACGTGGCGTCGAAGTAGGCCTTGCGCATCAGCGCGTGCCGGACGCGGTGCCGGAACTGCTGCGACGTCAGCGGCTTCACCGCGTGCCGCACGCCCCACGCGACGCGGTACGCGGCGCGGTACAGGCCGCGCATCGGGCCGGCATCCGCACCCCCCCCTTCCTCCCGCGGCGCCGCGAGCGCCGTGCGCACCGCGTCGACGAGGCGCGGCGGGATGCGCTCCTGCGTGGCCGCGTGCTCGACGAACCACTGCGCGTACGCGCGGCCGTGCGCGCCCTCGACGTCGGGGAACGCGCGCTGCAGGTCCTCGCGCTGCCGGTGCAGCGCCATCGCGAACCGCGTGAGCCACGGCGCCTGCCGGTGCTCGGGTGCGGGCCGGTTCAACCACTCGAGCAGCGCCGCCTGTCCCGCCTCGCTCCACAGGTCGGGCAGCGGCTCGTCCCACGGGTAGTCCTCGCGCAGGCAGCGGCGCACGCGGTCGGGGATCGGCTCGCCGTCCACGAAGCGCCCGAACGCGTACGGGAGGTTGCGGCAGTCCTCGATGCCCGCCTGCGCGAGGTCGTCCGCGTAGCCGTCGGCGAGCGTGCGCACCTCGGGCGCGACGCTCTCCATCGTGAAGCGGTTCTGGTGCTTGCTCAGGAGCTTCGCGCCGGGCGCGAACCCGGAGTAGTGGAAGAACAGCAGCGGACGGCCGTTGACCTCGTACGCGCCATCGCGCTGCGTCACCGTTCGATGCGCGAGGTTCCAGTACGCGACGTTCCATCCGGCGTCGCGCTCGACGGCCACGCCGTCGTACATGCCGGGCACGAGGTCGATCCACTTCTGGTCGGTGAACAATCCGCGCGGGATGTCGACGACGCAGTCGCGCAGCAGCTTGGCCTGCCACCACGCGACGAATCGCCGCGTGTTCTCGCTGCGCGCGAGCGCGATGAAGCCCAGGTTGTAGCTGCCGGACTGCAGGATCGCGAGCTCGGACGGATGCTTGCCGTCGTCGCCGAGCGGCCCCGTCAGGTGCGGCGTCAGCACGATCTGCGCAGCGTCGAGCCGCGCGAGGATCGGCGCGACCGAACCGTAGACCTTGATGTCGGGATCGAAGTAGACGACCCGCTCGTAGCCGCGGTCGAAGAGGTCGGCGATGACCCACGGCTTGATCGCGGTGTTGAGCTCGAGGATCGTGTACTGGAACGTGAAGCGGTCGTACCGCGGCAGCCCGAGGTCGCGGATCGGGATCTCGACGTACGCGTCGCGCGGGTCGCGCGCCGGCAGCGGCGCGTCGCAGATGGCGACGTAGGCGTCGAGGTCCGGGTCGTGCCGGCGCACGCTCGCCACCAGCGTGCGCGCGAAGTGCCGGTAGTTGTTGGAGACGATCGTGAAGAAGCAGGACTTGCCCATCGGACTGCGGCTTTCGAGCGGAAGCGGGCCGTGCCGTCGCGGCAGCGTGCCCGAAGGCGAATTACATCACACGCGCCGGGCGGCCTCCGGACGAGGGCTTACGCCGGTGCGCCGCCGCCTTCCCGACGGGCCCCGGACGGGCGACGGGACGGCCCGCGCCCCCGACGGGCGGTGCGACCCTCAGGTGACGCCGGTGCGGGTCCGCTGTATAGTGCGGCCCTCGGAACCGCCATGCCGTTGTCATGGCAGTTGAAACGCCGCGCCGGCATGAAACCTGCTTTTCCTGGAGGCACGGAATTCCCGGATCGCGGAACGCTCTAACGGGGGCGTGATCCCGAGGCGCAGGCCCGCGCCAAGCGCACCCGGCCCCCGACCGAATACGTACGCCCGCAGCACCCCCAGCCAGAGGAATCGACCCACCATGTTGCCACGCGTTGCCGCCCGCCACGATCGCTCCGCCGTCGCACGCTACCTCGCCTGGGCGCTCGCCCTGCTGACCGCCGCCGTGCTGGCGATGCCCGCGCGCGCCGCCGACAGCGGCGTCGACGCGCTCGCCGTGAAGCTGCGCGGCGACGCGATGACGACCGACCTGCAGGCTCGGCTGCAGGACGCGCTGGGCCTGCCGTTCACCGTCTCCGGGCGGACGCGCGACGGCGCCTACACGCTGCAGCTCGCGCAGCCCACCGACCTGGCCACGGTGCGGGCGGCGCTCAACCGCGCCCGGCTCGACGCCGCGGTGCTGTACGCCAACGTCGCGCCGGGCGCGCCGGTCCCGGCGACGAGCGGGCCGCCGACCGACCGGATCATCGTGAAGTACACCGACCCGGGCCTGGTCGCCAACGCCCAGGCGGGGCTGCCGCTCGACCCGGCGCTGGTCGCGCAGCTCGCGAGCACCAGCGGCCAGGCGCTCGCCTGGCAGCGCGGGTTGCCCGACGGCGGCAACGTGCTGCAGATGCTGCAGCGGCTGCCGGTCGTGCAGGTCGAGGCGCTGGCGGCCACCATCGGCGGGCAGGCGGGCATCGACTACGCGCAGCCCGACTACATCCGGACCACCCAGCTCGTGCCGACCGACCCGTGCTACGCGTCGGCCAGCGTCGCCGCGTGCAACGGCAACTACCAGTGGGACCTGTTCGACCCGGTCGGCGGCATCAACATGCCGGCGGCGTGGGACATCACGACCGGCTCGGCCTCGGTCAACGCCGCGGTGATCGACACCGGCGCGCTGTTCAACCACCCGGACCTCAGCGGCCGGTACGTCGGCGGCTACGACATGATCGCGGACCCGGTGGTGGCCAACGACGGCGGCGGCCGCGACCCCGACGCGAGCGACCCGGGCGACTGGGTGGCCCAGAACGAATGCGGCAGCAACAACGCAAGCAACAGTTCGTGGCACGGCACGCACGTCGCCGGCACGATCGGCGCGGCGCCCAACAACGGGATCGGCGTCGCCGGCATCAACTGGGTCAGCAAGGTCGTCCCGGTGCGCGTGCTCGGCAAGTGCGGCGGCTACACCAGCGACATCGCGGCGGCCATCATCTGGGCGGCCGGCGGCAGCGTGGCAGGCGTGCCCGCCAACCCCAACCCGGTCCGCGTGATGAACCTGAGCCTGGGCGGGGGCGGGAGCTGCGATTCGACGTCGCAGAACGCGGTCAACACGGCGCTCTCGCTCGGCGCGGCGGTCGTCGTCGCGGCCGGCAACAACAACGGTAACGCCGCCAACTTCAGCCCGGCGAGCTGCAGCGGCGTCATCACCGTCGCGGCGACCAACAAGACGGGCCGCAAGTCGTGGTACAGCAACTACGGCGCGGTGGTCGAGATCGCCGCGCCCGGCGGCGCGGGCGGCGACGGCAACGACCCGGGCATCCTGTCGACGCTGAACAGCGGCGCCACGGTCCCGGCGAGCTACATCTACGCCAACTATTCGGGCACCAGCATGGCCACACCGCACGTGACGGGCGTGGCGTCGCTGATGTTCTCGGTCAACCCGGCGCTGACGCCGGCGCAGGTGCTGTCGAAGATCCAGACGACGGCGCGTGCGTTCCCCACGCCCGGGCCGGCGTGCGCGAACCCGCCCACGGCGGTCTCGTGCAACTGCACGACCGCGCTGTGCGGCTCCGGGATCATCGACGCGGGTGCCGCCGTCGCAGCGGCCGTCGGCAGCGGCACGACGGTCGCAAGCTCGCTCAATCCCGCCACCCCGGGCGCCGCGGTGACGTTCACCGCCACCGTGACCGGCGTCAACCCGACCGGCTCGGTGGAC
>JAYRNW010000381.1:0-8633 GCA_041911995.1 Casimicrobiaceae bacterium
CCGTCGCCGGCGTTTCGCATCGGCGCGAAGGCCGACGACCCGGTGCAGATGTACCTGAACGACATCTTCACGATCGCCGGCAACCTGACCGGCGCGCCGGCCCTCTCGATCCCCTGCGGCGTCGATCGCGCCGGCCTGCCGATCGGCCTGCAGATCCAGGCGAACTACTTCGCCGAGGCGAAGCTCCTCAACGTCGCGCACGCGTACCAGCGCGCGACCGACTGGCATCGTCGGGCCCCCACGCTCGCCGAAGAAGCGGGCTCGCTGCCCCCCGAGGGGGCGCAGTGAGCGCCTTGGGACGGCCCGGCGGCGCTCACCGGGCACCGCGGGAGGTCGCGCCATGAAGTGGGAAACCGTCATCGGCCTCGAGACGCACGCGCAGCTCTCGACCGCCTCGAAGATCTTCTCCGGCGCGGCGACGGCGTTCGGTGCGGCGCCGAACACGCAGGCGTCTGCCGTGGACATCGCGCTGCCCGGCGTGCTGCCCGTCGCCAACCGCGGCGCGGTCGAGCGCGCGATCCGCTTCGGGCTCGCGGTCGGCGGGACGGTCAACGCGCGCAGCATCTTCGCGCGCAAGAACTACTTCTACCCGGACCTGCCGAAGGGCTACCAGATCTCGCAGTACGAGATTCCCGTCGTCGCCGGCGGCAGCGTGCCGATCGTGTCGCCGACGCGCGGCGAGATCCGCGTGCGCCTGACGCGCGCGCACCTCGAGGAGGACGCCGGCAAGTCGCTGCACGAGGACTTCCACGGCATGACCGGCATCGACTTGAACCGCGCCGGCACGCCGCTGCTCGAGATCGTGACCGAGCCCGACCTCGCCAGCTCGGACGAGGCGATCGCGTACGCGAAGGCGCTGCACGCGCTCGTCCGCTGGATCGGCATCTGCGACGGCAACATGCAGGAAGGCAGCTTCCGCTGCGACGCGAACGTGTCGGTGCGCCGGCCGGGCGAGCCGCTCGGCACGCGCTGCGAGATCAAGAACCTCAACAGCTTCCGGTTCATGCAGGACGCGATCGACTTCGAGGTGCGCCGGCAGATCGAGCTGATCGAGGACGGCGGCACCGTCGTGCAGGAAACGCGGCTGTACGACCCCGACCGGCGCGAGACGCGGTCGATGCGCAGCAAGGAGGACGCGCAGGACTACCGGTACTTCCCGGACCCGGACCTGCCGCCGCTGGTGATCGCCGAGGACTGGATCGCGCGGGTGCGTGCGGACCTGCCGGAGCTGCCCGAGGCGATGCAGCAGCGCTTCGCGCGCGACTACGCGCTGCCCGCGGCCGACGCGGCGGCGCTGACCGGCAGCCGCGAGCTCGCCGGCTACTTCGAGTCCGCGGCGAAGGCCGCGGGCGGCGAAGCGAAGACCGTCGCCAACTGGGTGCTGGGCGAGCTCGCCGGCGCGCTCAACCGCAGCGAGCTCGACGTCGCGCGCTCGCCGGTGGCGGCCCCGCAGCTCGCCGGCCTGCTGAAGCGCATCGCCGACGGCACGATCTCGGGCAAGATCGCGAAGGACGTGTTCGACGCGATGTGGGCGGGCGAAGGCGACGCCGACGCGATCATCGAAAAGAAGGGCCTGCGCCAGATCTCCGACGCCGGCGCCATCGAGAAGATCGTCGACGACGCGATCGCCGCCAACCCGGCGATCGTCGCCGAGTACCGGGCCGGCAAGGAGAAGGCGTTCAACTCGCTGGTCGGCAAGGTGATGGCCGCGTCGAAGGGCAAGGCCAACCCGGCGCAGGTCAACGCGACCCTGAAGAAGAAGCTGGGCTGACCGGCCGTCCGCGGCCCCGGCGGCGCGGTCCCCCGATCCACTTCCCTCCCCGCCCTCGCGCGGCCCCAAACTCCGGAGCGTCCCCATGACCAATCTCTCCGACCAGGGCCGCATCGCCGCGGCCCGCGTCGTCCGCGCGCCGCGCGGCGACCGCATCGTGTGCCGCAACTGGCAGATCGAAGCCGCGTTCCGGATGATCCAGAACAACCTCGACCCCGAGGTGGCCGAGAACCCGCAGGCGCTGGTCGTCTACGGCGGCATCGGCAAGGCGGCGCGCGACTGGGCGTGCTTCGACGCGATCCTCGCCGCGCTGCGCGACCTCCACGAGGACGAGTCGCTGCTCATCCAGTCGGGCAAGCCCGTCGGCGTGTTCCGCACGCACGTCGACGCGCCGCGCGTGCTGCTCGCGAACTCGAATCTCGTGCCGCGCTGGGCGACGTGGGAGCACTTCGACGAGCTCGACCGCAAGGGCCTCATGATGTACGGCCAGATGACGGCCGGCAGCTGGATCTACATCGGCAGCCAGGGCATCGTGCAGGGCACGTACGAGACGTTCGTCGAGGCCGGCCGCCAGCACTACGGCGGCGACCTGGCCGGCCGCTGGATCCTGACCGCCGGGCTGGGCGGCATGGGCGGCGCGCAGCCGCTCGCCGCGAGCTTCGCCGGCGCTTCGTCGCTCACCGTCGAGTGCCAGCAGGACCGGATCGACTTCCGGCTGCGCAGCCGTTATCTCGACGAGCAGGCGGACGACCTCGACGACGCGCTGGCGCGCATCGCGCGGTACACGCAAGAGCGACGCGCGGTGTCGGTCGGGCTCCTCGGCAACGCCGCCGACGTGCTGCCCGAGCTCGTGCGGCGCGCGCGCGCCGGCGGCATCCGCCCCGACGTCGTCACCGACCAGACCAGCGCGCACGACCTCGTCAACGGCTACCTGCCGGCCGGCTGGACCGTCGCGCGCTGGCGTGCCGCGCAGGCCGACGCCGCGCAGCACGCGCTGCTCAAGTCCGCCGCCGCGAAGAGTTGCGCCGTTCACGTGCAGGCGATGCTCGACTTCCAGGCGATGGGCGTGCCGACCGTCGACTACGGCAACAACATCCGCCAGGTCGCGCTCGACGAAGGGGTGAAGAACGCGTTCGACTTCCCCGGCTTCGTTCCGGCGTACGTGCGGCCGCTCTTCTGTCGCGGCAAGGGGCCGTTCCGCTGGGTCGCGCTGTCCGGCGACCCCGAGGACATCCGCCGGACCGACGCGAAGCTGAAGGCGCTGTTCCCGGACGACGCGCACCTGCACCGCTGGCTCGACATGGCCGGCGAGCGCATCGCGTTCCAGGGGCTGCCCGCGCGCATCTGCTGGATCGGCCTGGGCGAGCGGCACCGCGCCGGCCTCGCGTTCAACGAGATGGTGAAGCGCGGCGAGCTGAAGGCGCCGATCGTGATCGGCCGCGACCATCTGGACAGCGGCAGCGTCGCGAGCCCCAACCGCGAGACCGAGAGCATGCGCGACGGCAGCGACGCGGTCAGCGACTGGCCGCTGCTCAACGCGCTGCTCAACACGGCGAGCGGCGCCACGTGGGTGAGCCTGCACCACGGCGGCGGCGTCGGCATGGGCTACTCGCAGCACGCCGGCGTCGTGATCGTCTGCGACGGCACCGACGCCGCGGCGCGCCGCATCGAGCGCGTGCTGTGGAACGACCCGGCCACCGGCGTCATGCGCCACGCCGACGCCGGCTACGAAACCGCGGTTGCCTGCGCGCGCGAACACGGCCTCAAGCTGCCGATGCTGCGCGGCTGAACATGACGACGCGCACGCTGACGCCCGGCGCGCTCACGCTCGACGACCTGCGCGCCGTCCACGCCGGCGGCGTCGCGATCGCGATCGACCCGGCGTCGGCGGCCGCCGTGGCCGCCGGCGCCGCCGTCGTGCGCCGCGCCGCCGAGGGCAGCGCGGCCGTCTACGGCGTCAACACGGGATTCGGCAAGCTCGCGTCGACGCGCATCGGCGCCGGCGACCTCGAGGCGCTGCAGCGCAACCTCATCCGCTCGCACAGCGTCGGGGTGGGCGAGCCGCTCGCGCCGAAGGTGGTCCGGCTGATGCTGGCGCTCAAGGCGGCGAGCCTCGCGCGCGGCTACTCCGGCGCCCGGCAGTGCGTGATCGACACGTTGGTCGCCGCGCACAACGCCGGGCTCGTGCCCTACGTTCCGGCGCAGGGCTCGGTCGGCGCGTCGGGAGACCTGGCGCCGCTCGCGCACCTGACGCTCGCGCTGATGGGCGAAGGCGAGATGCTGGTCGACGGCCGCCGCGAGCCGGCGCTCCCCGCGCTGCGCACGGCGGGCATCGAACCGCTGGCGCTGCAGGCCAAGGAAGGCCTCGCGCTGATCAACGGCACGCAGGCGTCGACCGCGCTCGCGCTGCATGCGCTGCTCGCGTTCGAGCCGGTGCTGGAGTCCGCGCTGGTGATCGGCGCGATGACCGTCGACGCCGCCCGCGGCAGCGACGACCCGTTCGACCCGCGCATCCACGCGCTGCGCGGCCAGCCGGGCCAGATCGACGTGGCGCGGCACTACCGCGCGCTGCTGCAGGGCAGCGCGATCCGCGCATCGCACCGCGAGGGCGACGACCGCGTGCAGGACCCGTACTGCCTGCGCTGCCAGCCGCAGGTGATCGGCGCCTGCGTCGACCAGTTGCGCCACGTGGCGGGCGTGCTCGTGCGCGAAGCGAACGCCGTCACCGACAACCCGCTGGTGTTCCCGGAAGACGGCGCGCTGCTGTCGGGCGGCAACTTCCACGCCGAGCCGGTGGCGCAGGCCTGCGACACGATGGCGGTCGCGGTCGCCGAGGTCGGCGCGATCGCCGAGCGCCGCATCGCGATGCTGATCGACGCCGGCGTGTCGCGGCTGCCGCCGTTCCTCACCGCGGACCCCGGCCTGAACAGCGGCTTCATGATCGCGCACGTGACCGCCGCGGCACTCGCCAGCGAGAACAAGTCGCTCGCGCACCCGGCGAGTGTGGACTCGCTGCCGACCTCCGCCAACCAGGAGGACCACGTGTCGATGGCGACGTTCGCGGCGCGCCGGCTGCAGCCGATGATCGACAACACCGCGCACGTGCTCGCCATCGAGTGGCTCGCGGCCGCGCAGGGACTCGACTTCCTGCGGCCGCTCGCGAGCTCGGCCGCAGTCGAGGCCGCGCACGCGCTGCTGCGCGGCCGATGCCCGCGCGTCGAGCGCGACCGCTACCTCGCACCCGACGTCGAGCGCGCCGTCGCGCTGGTGCACGGCGGCGCGCTGGGCGAGCTCGCCCGGTCGCTGACCGGCGTGCCGCCGCTGTGGATGGCGGCGTAGCGCGCGCAAGCCCCTGAATCGGCTGCGATTGACTCCGGTCAACGCACCGCGACCGGGGTAGCCGACAATGGACGATACGACCGTCGCGCCGGTGCGCGGTCGACGCACGTCCGCGCCGGCGCGCCAATCCCCTCCTCGCCGGAAATCACCATGGACGCCCCCAAGGAACTCGCCCGGATTCACGACACCGCCGTCAAGGTGTCGGCGCTCTACCAGAAGCGCGCGCGCGTCGCGCAGCAGCACTACACCGAGCGGATGAAAGCGGCGTTCGCGGCCGAGGTCGCGACCGCGGCGAAGGCCAAGCCGACCACGCCGGTCGACTGGTGGAACCACTGGACGACCTACGCGACCGACGTCGCGCAGCGCAGCGTCCTCATGTGGGACACGCTGCGCGAGCGCGGCAACGACTACCTCGCGCACAACCAAAAGGGACTGCCGCCGGTCCTGCACTTCGACTACGAGATGGTCGAGGACGCGCGCACGTACGCGCGGCCGGTCAACTACGCGCTGGTGCGCATCGTGCCGCCGGCGGGTGTGGCCGTCGACCCGAAGCGGCGCCCGTACGTGATCATCGACCCGCGCGCCGGGCACGGGCCCGGCATCGGCGGCTTCAAGGACGACTCGCAGGTGGGCGTCGCGCTGCGCGACGGCCACCCGGTGTACTTCGTGATCTTCTTCCGCGATCCGGAGCCGGGCCAGACGCTGCTCGACGTCTGCGACGCCGAGCAGCGGTTCGTGCGCCGCGTGCGCGCGCTGCATCCGGACAGCGCGAAGCCCGTGATCGTCGGCAACTGCCAGGGCGGCTGGGCGGCGATGATGCTCGCCGCGGCGGATCCCGACGACACCGGGCCGATCGTCATCAACGGCGCGCCGATGTCGTACTGGGGCGGCGCGTGGGCCGAGGGCGCCGGCGACAACCCGATGCGCTACGCCGGCGGCATGCTGGGCGGCACGTGGCTGTCGTCGTTCGCCGCCGACATGGGCAACGGGATCTTCGACGGCGCGTACCTCGTGCAGAACTTCGAGAACCTGAACCCGGCCAACTCGTTCTGGGACAAGTACTACAACCGGTACGCGAACGTCGACACCGAGACGCCGCGCTTCCTCGAGTTCGAGCGCTGGTGGGGCGGGTTCTTCCTCATGAACCGCGAGGAGATCGAGTGGATCACGCGCAACCTCTTCGTCGGCAACAAGCTGTGGACCGGCGGCGCCGTTGGCCACAACCGCAGGGCGTTCGACCTGCGCGAGATCCGCGCGCCGATCGTGCTGTTCGCGTCGATGGGCGACAACATCACGCCGCCGCAGCAGGCGTTCAACTGGGTCGCCGACGTCTACGGCTCCACCGAGGAGATCAAGGCGCGCGGCCAGGTGATCGTCGGCCTGCTGCACAAGAACGTCGGCCATCTGGGCATCTTCGTGTCCGGCAAGGTCGCGCAGAAGGAGCACGCGCAGATCGTGTCCGTGCTGAAGTCGGTCGAGGCGCTGCCGCCCGGCCTGTACGGCATGGAGATCGTCGAGCACAAGGGGAAGGACGGCGCCGTCGAGTACGCGGTGCAGTTCCACGAGCACCGGCTGGAGGAGATCGCGCAGCGGCTGAACCGCTTCCGCCGCGCCGACGAGAAGCCGTTCGAGGCGGTCGCCAGGATGTCCGAGTTCAACCAGCAGGCGTACGAGATCTTCGCGCAGCCGCTGGTGCAGGCGACGGCCAACGAATTCACGGCCAAGCTCGGCCGCGAGTTCCATCCGCTGCGCGTCCAGCACTGGGCGTGGTCGGACTTCAACCCGTGGCTCGGCTGGCTCGCGCCCGTTGCGCAGCAGGTCAAGGCGCAGCGGCGCAAGGCCGCGCCCGACAACCCGCTCGGCAGCGCCGAGCGGCTCGCGGCGGCGGCGATCAGCGCGTCGCTCGACTACTACCGCGAGTTGCGTGACGCCGGCAGCGAAGCCGCGTTCTTCCTGACCTACGGCGGCGTGTTCTCGCTGTACGCCACGAACGGCAAGGGCGCCGACGCCGGTGCGCTGGCGCCGGTCACGAACCCGCGCGAGCTGCCGTTCGTGCAGGACGCGCTGGCCGCGATCGACAAGGGCGGTTTCCCCGAAGCCGTGGCGCGCGTCGCCTACCTGCTGATGCGCAAGGGCGAGCCGCTCTTGCTGTCGCGGCTCGAGATGCGGCGCGCGATCGGCGAGGAATACCGCGACCTGTGGCCGGACATCGCGTTGGACGCGTGGCGGCGCATCCGCGGCGAGCAGGAGCTCGTCGTCCGGTTCGAGCCGGAGCGCGCGCTGGAAACGCTGCCGAAGCTGCTCGCCGATCCCGCTGACCGCCAGCGGCTCGTCACGCTGCTGGAGCGCATCGCCACCGACGCGCGGATCCGCCGGTCGCAGCCCACGCAGGAGCAGATCGCGATGCTGCAGGCGATCGATATGCAGCTCGGCGTCGCGCCGCCGCCGGCGCCGCGACGCAAGGCCGCGCGGCGGAAGGCGGTCGCACGGTAGCCTCCGCGTCGTCGCGCCCGCGCACAACGGCGCGCAGGCGCGGCTACGCGGCGATCACGCCGAGCAGCGCGGCGCCGTAGCGGTCGAGCTTGCGCGCGCCGATGCCGGAGATGCCGGCGAGGTCGGCCATGGCGCGCGGGCGCCGCCGCGCGATCTCCGCCAGCGTGCTGTCGTGCAGGATCACGTACGCGGGCACGCCCTGCGCGCGCGCCTCGGCGAGCCGCCACTCCTTCAGGCGGTCCCACAGGCCGGCGTCGGCCGGCGGCAGGTCCGACGCGGGACCGGCGCGCGGGCGCCGCGACCGCGGCGCGGCGGCGGTCACGCGGCGCATCTCGACGCGCTGCTCGCCCTTCAGCACCGGCCGGCTCGCCTCGGTGAGCTTGAGCGCGCCGAACCCCTCGTGGTCGACGCGCGCGAAGCCCAGCGTCACCAGCTGCCGGAACACGCCGCGCCACGCAGCGTCGTCGAGGTCCGCACCCACGCCGAACACCGCGAGCTTGTCGTGGTCCCACTTCTCGACGCGCTCCGTCGTCTTGCCGCGCAGCACGTCGATCAGGTGGACCGCGCCGAACATCTGCCCCGTGCGGTAGATCGCCGACAGCGCCTTGCGCGCGGCGTCGGTCGCGTCCCACGTCTGCGGCGGATTCAGGCACGTGTCACAGTTGCCGCACGGCGCGCTCGCCTCGCCGAAGTACGCGAGCAGCTGCACGCGGCGGCAGCCCGCCGTCTCGCACAGGCCGAGCAGCGCGTCGAGCTTGGCGGTCGACACGCGCTTGTACGCGTCGGCGGCCTCCGATGATTCGATCAGCCGCCGCTGCTGGACCACGTCGGCCAGGCCGTAGGTCATCCACGCGTCGGCGGGCGCGCCGTCGCGCCCCGCGCGCCCCGTCTCCTGGTAGTAACCCTCGACGCTCTTCGGCAGGTCGAGGTGCGCGACGAACCGCACGTCGGGCTTGTCGATGCCCATTCCGAACGCGATCGTCGCCACGACGACCACGCCCTCCTCGCGCTGGAAGCGGCTCTGGTGCTC
>JAYRNW010000382.1:0-8053 GCA_041911995.1 Casimicrobiaceae bacterium
GGCGCGGCGGGCGCGGGCGGCGGCACGGGTGCGGCGGGCGCGCCCTCGTTCGTCACTTCGGCCGCGGGGGCGGCGAGCGGGGCGGTGGTCTCTTGGCTGGACATCGGCGGGAATCCGTGCAGTCGCGGGCTGGGACGGCCGTCAGGCGCAGGCATCCGGCAGCGCCGCCGCGGCGGCCGGCAGACGGTGCGAAACGCTGCGCAAGGACGTTCATCTTACCGCGTGGCGCCGCGATTTCCGAACGCAGCGCGTTGCGCAGACGCAACGTCCGTGCCCGCCCGGGGGCCAAACGGGTCAGCGCGGCCGGTCCCAGCGCCCGAGGCTGAACTCCCCGTCGGTCCGGTGCGGCGCGCCGCCGAGCGCGTACTCGGCGTACTGATGGATGAGCTTCGCGACGACGCCGGTCCACCCGGTCTGGTGCGACGCGCCCAGCCCCTCGCCGGAATCGCCGTGGAAGTACTCGTGGAACGGGACGAGGTCGCGCCAGTGCGGATCGCTCTGGAACTTCTCGCGGTCGCCGTTGACCGGCCGGCGCCCGGCGCCGTCCCGCGTGAACAGCGAGATCAGCCGGCGCGTCAGCTCGGTCGTCACCTCCCACAGCGTCAGCGCGTTGCCGGACCCCGTCGGGCATTCGACGCGGAACGCGTCGCCCAGGCAGGCGTCGTGCTTCTGCAGCGCCTCGATCAGCAGGAAGTTGAGCGGGAACCAGACGGGGCCGCGCCAGTTCGAATTCCCGCCGAAGAGATCCGACGTCGACTCGCCCGGCGCGTAGTCGAGCGTGAACGTGCTGCCGTCCACCGCGAGCACCAGCGGACGCTCGTGGTGGACCTTCGACACCGACCGCACGCCGTGCGGCGACAGCAGCGCGCCCTCGTCGAGCACCGGGCGCAGGATGCGCGCGAGCTTGTCGGTGTCGACCAGCGACACGCGGACGTGGTCCTGCAGGCCCTTGTGCGCGAGGTCCGACAGCCCGCGCAGCAGCTCGGGACGGTAGCGCGCGAACCAGCGCAGCCGCTGCGCGAAGTCCGGGAACCCGGCGATGGCGGCGCGGTCGGCGACGGCCACCGCGAACACGGGCACGAGCCCCGAGATCGTCTGCGCGCGGATCGGCAGGCAGCGGCCGTCGGGCAGCCGCAGCTGGTCGTAGTAGTAGCCGTCGGCGTCGTTCCACAGGCCGCGCCCCTGCTCGCCCATCCGGTTGAGGGCGGCGCCGATGTAGACGAAGTGCTCGAAGAACTTGGTCGCGACGTCCTCGTACACGCGATCCTGCTTCGCGAGCTCGAGCGCGATGCCGAGCAGGTTGAGGCAATACATCGCCATCCAGCTCGTGCCGTCCGCCTGCTCCAACCGCCCGCCGGACGGCAGCCCCGCGGTCCGGTCGAACGCGCTGATGTTGTCGAGGCCGAGGAAGCCGCCCTCGAAGATGTTGTTGCCCTCGGCGTCCTTGCGGTTGACCCACCACGTGAAGTTGAGCAGCAGCTTCTGGAACACGCGCTCCAGGAACTCGCGGTCGGTGCGGCCGTAGAGCTTCTCCTCGATCTGGTAGACGCGCATCGCCGCCCATGCGTGCACCGGCGGGTTGACGTCGGAGAACGACCATTCGTAGGCGGGGATCTGGCCGTTCGGGTGCATGTACCACTCGCGCGTGAGCAGGATCAGCTGTTCCTTCGCGAAGTCGGGGTCGATCATCGCGAACGGGATCGCGTGGAACGCGGTGTCCCACGCCGCGAACCACGGGTATTCCCACTTGTCGGGCATCGACAGCACGTCCTCGGCGGACACGTGCCACCACGCGTGGTTGCGGCCGTGCAGCCGCTCCGGGGGCGGCGGCGGCTGCGTCGGGTCGCCGGCCAGCCAGCGCTGCACCATGTACCGGTAGTACTGCTTGTTCCACAGCATGCCCGCGAACGCCTGCCGCTGGACGTTGCGCAGGTCCTCCGGCATCGCGTGCGGCGTCACGCGCCGGTAGAACGCGTCGGCCTCCGCGCGCCGCGTGTCGAACAGCGCGGCGAACGCCGGGCCGAGCGGGTCCGCGACGTCGCCGGCCGCGGCGAGGCGCAGCCGGACCGTGACGGTCTCGCCGGCGTCGACCGTGCGGACGTAGCGCACGGCCGCCTTGGTCCCGGTGTGCGCGGGATTCACGGCGTCGCGCCGCCCGTCGACGACGTACGCGTGGAAGCCGTCCTTCACGTACGGCGTGTCGTTGGCGACGCCGTAGAGCCGCTGCCGGTTGGTCTCGTTGTCGGTGAACAGCGTCTCGGCGGGCGCTTCGCAATAGAGCCAGCGGTCGCCGAGCGTGCGGTGCGAGGCCTTCAGCACGACGTGGCCGGGCGCGGCGGCGGCGAGCGCGACGACCGGCTTCGCGCGGTCGCCGGTCCACGCCCAGTCGTTGCGGAACCACAGCGTCGGGATGAGGTGCAGCGGTGCCGGGTAGAGGCCGCGGTTGGTCGCCGTGATGCGGATCGCGAGATCCTCGGGGCCGGCCTTCGCGTACTCGACGACGACGTCGAAGTAGCGGTCGTCCTCGAAGATGCCGGTGTCGAGCAGCTCGTACTCCGGGTCGGCGCGCGTGCGCCGCCGGTTCTCGTCGACGAGGTCGGCGTACGGGAAGGCGCGCTGCGGGTACTTGTACAGGTACTTCATGTACGCGTGGCTCGGCACGTTGTCGACGTAGAAGTAGTACTCCTTGACGTCCTCGCCGTGGTTGCCCTCGTGCCCGGAGAGCCCGAACAGCCGCTCCTTGAGGATCGGGTCCGCGCCGTTCCACAGCGCGAGCGCGAAGCACAGCCGCTGGCCTTCGTCGCTCACGCCGGCGATGCCGTCCTCGCCCCAGCGGTACGCGCGCGAGCGCGCGTGGTCGTGCGGCAGGTACTCCCACGCCGAGCCGTCCGCGCTGTAGTCCTCGCGCACCGTTCCCCATTGCCGCTCGGCGAGGTACGGCCCCCACTTGCGCCACGCGGCCTTCTTCGCGCGCGCGTCGGCGAGCCGCAGCTCCTCGGCGGTCGGCGGCGAGCTCTCGCTCATCGCCGGGCGCGGTCAGGCGACCGTGAGCGTCTGCGCGCCGCGCCACGTCGCCTGCGGCGCGACGACGACGGGTACGCGTGCGGCCGCCGCCTCGACGCACAGCATCCGCTCGTGCGCGCGGGGTTCGAGGTCCGACGGCCCGGCGCCCGTCCCGGGACCCGGATTCCAGACGACGGTGTCCGCAAACCCGGTGGCGCGGATCGCGAGGGCGCGCGTGGGCTCGATCACGACCAGTGGATCGGGCGCCGCGTGGTAGACGCGGTCGAGCGGGCGGTCGATCGCGAGCAGCGCCGCGGTCTCCGCGACGTCGTCGCGCCTGCCCACCTTGTCGCGGTAGCGCGTGCCGGAAAGGCCGCGCACGAACGTCTGCGCGATCGCCGCCACGCGCAGGTAGGTGTGCAGCGCGCCGGTGAACGCGAACGGCGCGTCGCCGGGATTGCCGACCGCGAGCTCGAGCGCGAGCGCCTCGCGCGTGGCCGTCACCGTCAGTGCGAGCGCGAACGCGTGCGGCCACAGCGCGCGCGTCGCCGCGGAGTCGGCGAGGCGCAGCACCGCCTGCGCGGCGCCGCCGGCGATCGTCCCGGCGCGCACGAGATCCCACGCCGTCGTGCGCACGAAGCCGTGCATCGGCAGCGACCCCTGGTCGGCGAACTGCGGAAAGCAGACGGGCACGCCGCCGCGGATCGGCGCGTCGGGCGCGAAGCGCGACGCCGCGCTCAGGAACAGGCGGTCGCCCGCACCGGGCGCGGGAATCCACGACGTCACGTGCGCGCCGTGCAGGTACACTTCGACGCGCGCGCCGTCGGCGGCGGCGAGCGCCACCATCGGCATCCCGCCCGTTCCCGGCACGATCGGCGCTGCGTTTTCGGACATCGTGCGGTCGGTGGGGGTGGCGGGCGTGGGCGGAGCGAGCCGCCGCGGTTGGTCCGGCGTGGCCGCCATCGTACAATTTTCGCGATCCCATCGGCCACCGGAGCCCGCATTGCGTCCACCGCTTCCGCTCGCCTGCCTCGCGTGCCCCCTTGCCACGCGCGCCGGAACGGCGTGAAATGGCCGGCCTGCGCATGCGGCCCGGCGCAGCCGCTTCCGTTCCCGTCCCGTTCCCCTCTTCCGACAGGGCCCACCGATGAAGGCCACCGGCACGCTTTCCGCACTCGGCCAGAGCCTGTGGCTCGACAACATCACGCGCGACCTCCTCGACAGCGGCACGCTCGCGCGCTACGTCGCGGACCTGGCGGTGACCGGCCTCACGTCGAACCCGACGATCTTCGACCACGCGATCAAGGGCAGCGCCGACTACGACGCCGCGATCCGCAGCAAGGTTCGCGCCGGCAAGTCGGGCGAGGCACTGTTCTTCGAGCTCGCGCTGGACGACCTCACGCGCGCGGCCGACCTGTTCCGCCCGATTCACGAGCGCACGCGCGGCGTCGACGGCTGGGTGTCGCTCGAGGTGTCGCCGCTGCTCGCACGCGACGCGGCCGCAACAATCGAGGCCGCGAAGGCGCTCTCCGCGCGCGCAGGGCGGCCGAACCTGTTCATCAAGATCCCCGGCACCACGGAGGGGCTGCCCGCCATCGAGGAGGCGATCTTCGCCGGCGTGCCCGTCAACGTGACGCTGCTGTTCTCGCGCGAGCAGTACCTCGCGGCGGCCGACGCGTACCTGCGCGGCATCGAGCGCCGGATCGCCGCGGGCCTGCCGCCCGACGTGGCGTCGGTGGCGTCGCTGTTCGTCAGCCGCTGGGACGTCGCGGTCGCCGGGAAGGCGCCGCCGGCGCTCGCGAACCGCCTGGGCATCGCCGTCGCGCTTTCCTGCTACCGCGCGTACGGCGAGATGCTCGCGTCGCCGCGCTGCCGTCGCGCGATGAACGCGGGCGCGCGGCCGCAGCGGCTGCTGTTCGCGAGCACCGGCACCAAGGACCCGCAGGCCTCCGACGTCCTGTACGTCGAGGCGCTGGCCGCGCCGTTCACGGTCAACACGATGCCGGAGGCCACGCTGCTCGCCACGGCGGACCACGGCCGCATCGCCGCCGCGCCGGCGGCCGGCGGCGACTGCGACGCCGTGCTCGCGCAGTTCGGCGCGGCCGGCGTCGACGTCGCGGCGCTGGCCACGCGGCTGCAGGACGAGGGCGCGGCGGCGTTCGTGCAGTCGTGGCACGACCTGCTGGCGGTCATCGCCGGCAAGAGCGCGGCGCTCTCGCGTGCGGCCTAGGGGCACGGCGATGAACGTCCTCGTCGTCGACGTCGGCGGCACGCACGTCAAGATCATGGCGACCGGCCACGACGAGGAGCGCCGCATGGCGTCCGGCGCGAGGCTCACGGCGGCGCAGATGGTCGCCGGCGTGCGCGCGCTGGCGCGCGGCTGGCGTTACGAGGCGGTCGCGATCGGCTATCCGGGGCCGGTGGCGCGCGACCGCCCGGCCGCGGAGCCGCACAACCTCGGCCGCGGCTGGGTCGGCTTCGACTACGCGAAGGCGTTCCGGCGGCCGGTGCGGATGGTCAACGACGCCGCGATGCAGGCGCTCGGCGGCTACCGTGGAGGCAAGATGCTGTTCCTGGGCTTCGGCACCGGGCTCGGCACGACGCTGATCGTCGACGGCACGCTGGTGCCGATGGAACTCGCGCACCTGCCGTACCGGAAGGCGACGTTCGAGGATTACGTCGGCGAGCGCGCGCTCGAGCGGCTCGGCAAGCGCAAATGGCGCAAGCACGTCGCCGACGTCGTCGCGCGCCTCGTCGCGGCGCTGGAGCCGGAGGACGTCGTGCTGGGCGGCGGCAACGCCGTGCACATCGACCCGCTTCCGCCGCGGTGTCGCCGGGGCGCCAACACGAACGCCTTTCCCGGCGGATTCCGGCTGTGGGCGCGGGCGCCGGCGCGACGCCGCGTCGCGCACGGCGCCGCCGCGGGTCCGCGCCCGCCGGCGAGGTAGGCGATGCCCGACGCCCCCGTCCCGACGACGTCGCGCCCGGCGTGGAAGGCGCTCGCCGCGCACCACGCGGCCATGCGCGCGACGACGCTGCGCGAGCTCTTCGCGTCCGACCCGGCGCGCGGCCAGCGGCTGACCGCCGAAGGCGCCAGCGTCTTCCTCGACTACGCGAAGAACCGCGTCACCGACGAGACGCTGCGGCTCTTGCTGCAGCTCGCCGAGGAATCCGGGCTGCACGAGCGGATCGCGGCGATGTTCCGCGGCGACCGGATCAACGTGTCCGAGGACCGCGCGGTGCTGCACGTCGCGCTGCGCGCGCCGCGCGGGCAGGCGATCGTCGTCGACGGCCGCGACGTCGTGCCCGACGTGCACGCGGTGCTCGACCGGATGGCGGTCTTCGCCGAGCGCGTGCGCGGCGGCGACTGGACCGGCCACACCGGCCGCCGGATCCGCAACGTCGTCAACGTCGGCATCGGCGGCTCGGACCTGGGGCCGGTCATGGCGTACGAGGCGCTGCGGCACTACAGCGACCGGTCGCTGACGCTGCGCTTCGTGTCGAACGTCGACGGCACCGACTTCGCGGAGGCGACGCGCGACCTCGACCCGGCCGAGACGCTGTTCATCGTGGCGTCGAAGACGTTCACGACGCTGGAGACGATGACCAACGCGCACGCGGCGCGCGCCTGGGCGCTCGCCGGGCTGGGCGGCTCCGGCGCGGCGGTCGCGAAGCACTTCGTCGCGGTGTCGACGAACGCGGAGAAGGTCGCCGCGTTCGGCATCGACACCGCGAACATGTTCGGCTTCTGGGACTGGGTCGGCGGCCGCTACTCGATGGACTCGGCGATCGGCCTCTCGACGATGATCGCGGTCGGCCCCGGCCACTTCCGCGCGCTGCTCGATGGCTTCCACGAGATGGACGAGCACTTCCGGACGGCGCCGT
Organism: Casimicrobiaceae bacterium; assembly: GCA_041911995.1. GTDB lineage: Bacteria > Pseudomonadota > Gammaproteobacteria > Burkholderiales > Casimicrobiaceae > VBCG01. The sequence goes on from JAYRNW010000382.1 coordinate 6,889, forward strand.
TCGAGCGCAACCTGCCGGTGCTGATGGCGATGCTCGCGCTCTGGTACAACGACTTCTTCGGCGCGCAGACCGCCGCGGTGCTGCCGTACGACCAGTACCTGAAGCGCTTCCCCGCCTACCTGCAGCAGCTGACGATGGAGAGCAACGGCAAGCGCGTGACGCTCGATGGTGAGCCGGTCGCCTGCGACACGGGCCCGATCTACTGGGGCGAGCCCGGCACCAACGGCCAGCACTCGTTCTACCAGCTGCTCCACCAGGGCACGCGGCTCGTGCCCTGCGACTTCATCCTGTTCGCGCAGCCGCTGAACCCGCTCGGGCAGCAGCACGACCTGCTGGCCGCGAACGTGTTCGCGCAGGCCGAGGCGCTCGCGTTCGGCCGGACCGCCGCCGAGGTCGCCGCCGACGGCACGCCCGGCTGGCTGGTGCCGCACCGCGTGTTCGAGGGCAACCGGCCGTCGAACACGCTGCTGCTCGACCGGCTGACGCCGGCGGCGCTCGGGCGCCTCGTGGCGCTGTACGAGCACAGCGTGTTCGCGCAGGGCGTGGTCTGGCAGATCGACTCGTTCGACCAGTGGGGGGTCGAGCTCGGCAAGGTGCTCGCGCAGCGGATCGTCCCGGAGCTCGCGAGCGCGGCGGACGGGACGCTCGCGCACGACAGCTCGACGTCCGCGCTCATCCGCCGCTACCGGCGGATGCGGGGGACGTGAGCGCACGACAGCAACGGAGCCACGAAGCATGCAAATCGGAATGATCGGCCTGGGCCGCATGGGGGCCAACATGGTGCGCCGGCTGATGCGCGGCGGCCACTCGTGCGTGGCGTTCGACATGTTCGCGAAGGCGGTGGAGGCGCTCGCCGCCGAGGGCGCCACCGGCGCGGCCTCGATGGCGGACCTGGTGGGCAGGCTCGCGCCACCGCGTACCGTCTGGCTGATGGTGCCGGCCGCCGGCGTCGACGAGACGATCGCGGCGCTCGCGCCGCTGCTCGCGCCCGGCGACACCGTCGTCGACGGCGGCAACTCGTACTACGTCGACGACCTGCGGCGCAGCGAAGCGCTGGCGCCGAAGGGCATCGACTACGTGGACGTCGGCACCAGCGGCGGCGTCTGGGGGCTGGAGCGCGGCTACTGCATGATGATCGGCGGGCCGCCCACGGCGGTGCAGCGCC
>JAYRNW010000383.1:0-15935 GCA_041911995.1 Casimicrobiaceae bacterium
CGACGGTCGAGTAGCTGCCGAAGCCGAACTGGATCTGGCCGCCGATCATGTCGTTCAGGGCCGGCGCCAGTCCCTTGTACGGGACGTGAACGATGTCGATGCCCGCGAGCATCTGCAGCATGACGCCCATGAGGTGAGAACTGCCGCCGGTGCCGGTGGAGCCGTAGGTGAGCTGTCCCGGCTTGGCTTTGGCGAGCGCCACGAGTTCCTTGACGGTTTTCGCCTGCACCGAGGGATGCAGGATCAGGATGTAGGGCGAGGAGGCGATCAGCGCCACCGGCGCGAAGTCCTTGACCGGGTCGTACGGCAGCTTCCGGAACAGGTGCTCGTTGGCGGCGTGCGTCGTGTTGGTCGTCACGAACACCGTGTAGCCGTCCGGCGCCGCCTTCTTCACGGCCTCGGCGCCGATGAAGCCGGACGCGCCCGCCTTGTTGTCGACGACGACCGGCTGCTTCGTGATGCGCGTCACCTCCTGGCCCAGCGCGCGCGCGAGCTGGTCGGTGGCGCTGCCGGCGGCGAAGGGGACGACGAACGTCAGCTGCCGGTCCGGGTAGTCGGCGCGGGCAGGGCCGGCGACGGCGACGGCGAGCGCGGCGAGCAGCAGCGAGCGGGCGACATGCGTGGACATGGGGCCTCCGGGCGCACGGAAGGGGGCGCGAGGGCTTCATTGGACACCCGCGCGGTCCGCAGCGCCAGCAAAGGATGTCGACGACCGTCATGCGGCGACCGATCCGACGTCCCCGTCCGCCGTGGTATGTTGCAGCACTCCCGTTGGTGCGAAATCACCCGGCAATGACGGCCCTTCCCTCCGGCACGGTGTCGTTCCTGTTCACGGACATCGAGGGCAGCACGCGGCTGTGGGAGGCCCACGATGCCGCGATGCGGGCGGCGCTGGCGCGGCACGATGCGCTGATGCGCCGCGCCGTCGAGGGCGCGGGCGGCCACGTGTTCAAGACGGTCGGCGACGCGTTCTGCGCCGCCTTTGCCACCGCGCCCGATGCCGTTGCCGCGGCGTTCGCCGCGCAGCGGATGCTGCACGCCGAGCCTTGGCCGCAGCCGCTGCGCCTGCGCGCCCGGATGGCCGTGCACACGGGCCACGCGGAACTGCGCGACGGCGACTACTTCGGCGCCCCGCTCAACCGGGTCGCGCGCATGCTCGCGGCGGGCCACGGCGGCCAGACGCTGGTGTCGGAGGCGACCTGCGACCTCGCCCGCGACCACTTGCCGCCGCAGGCCGCGTTGAGGCCGCTGGGCGACCATCAGCTGAAGGACCTGACGCGCCGCGAGCGCATCTTCCAGCTCTGCCATCCGGACCTGCCGGCGGACTTTCCTCCGCTGCGGACGCTGCTGCGGCCGGCCGATGCGCAGACGCCGTCGATCGCCGTGCTCCCGTTCGTCAACATGAGCCGCGACGACGAGAACGAGTACTTCGCGGACGGCCTGGCCGAGGAACTGCTGAACGTGCTGGCGAAGATCCGGGGCCTGCGCGTCGCATCGCGCACGTCGGCGTTCTTCTTCAAGGGCAAGGACGTGGACCTCGCGACCGTCGCGCAGAAGCTCAACGTCGCGGCGGTGCTCGAAGGCAGCGTGCGCAAGTCCGGCAACCGCGTGCGCATCACCGCGCAGCTGATCGAAGTCGCCACGGACTCGCACCTGTGGTCGGAGACCTACGACCGCGAGCTCACCGACATCTTCGCCGTGCAGGACGACATTGCAGGGGCCGTCGTCACCGAGTTGCGCAAGGCGCTGCTGGGCGCGGCGCCCACGGCGGCGGACACCGCGCGCGCCGCGTCCGAAGTGGCCACGCTCGGTCGCGGACGCGGCGGGAACGCGGAGGCCTACCGGCTGTATCTGCAGGCGCGGTTCTACCTGGAGCGCCGGCGCTCCGAAGACGTGCCGCGCGCGTTGGCGCTGCTGCAGCAGGCCGTCGCGATCGAACCGGATTACGCGCAGGGCTGGGTCGGCCTGGCCCGCGCGTACCGGCATCAGGGCGAATACACGGACACGCCCGTCGTGGAAAGCTATGCGCGGGCGCGCGCGGCGGCGCAGCGCGCGCTCGCGCTGATGCCGGACCTGGCCGAGGCGCACCTCGAGCTGGGGCGGATCCGCACGTCGGACTGGGACTGGCGGGGCGCGGAAACGTCGCTTGCGCGGGCGCTCGAGCTGGCCCCGGGCGACGCCGACACGCTGATCGCGATTGCCACGCTGGCACGGATCCGGGGTCGGGCCGACGAAGCGATCGCCTACGCGCGGCGCGCGGTAACCGTGGATCCGCTGAGCGTCGAGGGCCATCGAGTGCTCGGCGGGGGCCTGATGGCGGCGGGCCGGTACGACGAGGCGGAGGCCGCACTCCGCGCGGCGATCGACCTGAGTCCGGCGGCCGGCGGCCTGCGCTCAGCGCTGGGTGCGCTGCAGTTGCGACAGGGGCGCCCCGCCGAGGCGCTCGCGACGGTCCGCGAGGAGCCGAACGAGTTCGCCCGCCTCATGGGGACCGCGATGGCCTGCCATGCGCTGGGGCAACCGACCGACGCGGATGCCGCATTGCAGAGGCTGATCGACGGCTACTCCGACACCTGCGCGTACCAGATCGCCGGCGTCTACGGGCAACGCGGCGAAGTCGACCTTGCCTTCGATTGGCTCGAGCGCGCCTACCGGCAGCGCGACCACGGCCTGCACTCGCTCCTTGCAAGCCACTTCCTGCGCGCGTTGCACGGCGACCCGCGCTGGCGGCCGTTCGTCGCGAAGATGGGGCTCGCCGACTGACGGCGGCGCGAACGGGCCGCGCGGCGGCCGCCGCCGGCCCCGGGCGTCAGGCGGCCGCGCGGACGCCGGCCTGCGCGGGCAGCTGCTGCTCGGCGAGCGTCACCCAGTAGCTCGCGCCGATGGCGAGCGCGTCGTCGTTGAAGTCGTAGTGCGGGTTGTGCAGGTTGGGCGTGCCCGGCCCGCGGCTGCCGCCCAGCCATACGTAGCAGCCGGGCTTCGCCTGCAGCATGAACGCGAAGTCCTCGGAGCCCATCGACGGCGTCGGGTCGGTGTCGACGCGGTCGGCGCCGAGCAGCGCCGTCGCGGCGGCGAGCGCGTGCCGCGTCTCCGCCGGCGTGTTGATCGTCGCCGGATAGCGGCGCTCGTAGCGCAGCGTCGCCGTCACGTCGAACGTCGCGGCCAGGCCGGCGACGATCTCGCCCATCCTGCGCTCCATCAGGTCCTGTACCGCCGGCAGGAACGAGCGTACGGTCCCGCGCAGCGCGACCTCCTGCGGGATCACGTTCCACGTGTCGCCGCCGTGCACCTGCGTGACGCTGACCACACCCGCCTCGAGCGGGTGCAGGTTGCGCGCGACGATCGTCTGCAGCGCGTTGACGAGGTGCGCGGCGAACGGCATCGGGTCGCGGCCGAGGTGCGGCATCGCCGCGTGCGCGCCGCGGCCCGTGGCGACGACCTCGAACACGTCGTACGCGCCCATCAGCGGCCCTTCGCGCAGCGCGATCGTGCCGAGCGGCAGCTCCGGCCAGTTGTGCATGCCGTACACCGCCTGCATCGGGAAGCGGTCGAACAGCCCCTCGGCCACCATCACGCGGCCGCCGCCCTCGTTCTCCTCGGCCGGCTGGAAGATGAAGTACGCGGTGCCGGCGAAGTTGCGTCGCTGCGCCATCGCGTGCGCCGCGCCGAGCAGCATCGTCGTGTGGCCGTCGTGGCCGCACGCGTGCATGCGGCCCGCGTGCGTCGACGCGTGCGCCACACCCGACTGCTCGTGGATGTGCAGCGCGTCCAGGTCGGCGCGCAGGCCGATGGCGGCGGCGCCGTCGCCGTGGCGCAGCACGCCGACCACGCCGGTGCCGGCGAGGCCCGTGTGGACCTCGAGCCCGAACGCGCGCAGCCTGTCGGCGACGAACGCGCTGGTCGCGGTCTCCTCGAAGGCGGTCTCCGGATGCGCGTGCAGATGGTGGCGCCATGCGCGCATGTCGGCGTCGAGCGCGGCGATCTCGGGGATCTTCTGCATGGGGGGACCTTGAGGCGGCGCAAACGGCCATCGTACCGCATCCGGTAGAATCCCCTCGCGTCCCTCCCCATGCGCTCCACCCCTCACGATCTTCTCGTCGTCGGCGGCGGCATCAACGGCGCCGGCATCGCGCGCGACGCCGCCGGGCGCGGCCTCTCGGTGCTGCTGGCCGAGCAGGACGACCTCGCGGCCGCGACGTCGCAGTGGAGCACCAAGCTCATCCACGGGGGGCTGCGCTACCTCGAGTACTACGAGTTCCGGCTGGTCGCCGAGTCGCTGGCCGAGCGCGAGGTGCTGCTCGCCACCGCGCCGCACCTGGTCGAGCCGCTGGCGTTCGTGCTGCCGCACGAGCCGCACCTGCGTCCGGCGTGGATGATCCGCACAGGCCTCTTCCTGTACGACCACATCGGCGGGCGGCGCACGCTGCCGGGATCGTTCGGCGTCGACCTGCGCGGCAGCCGGTGGGCCGCCGGTCTCAAGCCGCGGTTCCGCAAGGGCTTCGTCTACGCCGACGCGCGCGTCGACGATGCGCGACTCGTCGTCGCCAACGCGGTCGACGCCGCCGCGCGCGGCGCCGAGGTCCGCACGCGCACGCGGATGACCGGCGCGCGCCGCGACGGCGGGCTGTGGCGGGTGACGCTGCAGGCCGACGGCGCCGGGACGACCGAGGTCGCCGTGCGCGCGATCGTCAACGCGGCGGGGCCGTGGGTGAAGCGCGTGCTCGACAGCGTGCGCCCCGAGCAACCCGGCGAGGGCAGCGTCCGGCACGTGAAGGGCAGCCACGTCGTCGTGCCGCGCGTGCACGGCGAGGCGCACGCGTACATCCTGCAGAATGCCGACAAGCGGATCGTGTTCGTGATCCCGTACCTCGACGACTATTCGCTGATCGGGACGACCGACGTTCCGGTCGACGCGTTCGAGCGGCCGCAGATCACCGACGACGAGGTCGACTACCTGTTGACGCTCGCCAACGCGTATCTCGAGCGGCCGCTCGCGAAGGCCGACGTCGTGTGGACGTTCAGCGGCGTGCGGCCGCTCTACGACGACGGCTCGTCCGACCCGTCGGCGATCACGCGCGACTACGTGCTCAAGCTGGAGGCGCTGCCCGGCGAGCCGGGGCCCGACCGCGCGCCGGTGCTCTCGCTGTTCGGCGGCAAGATCACGACGTACCGCAAGCTCGCCGAGCACGCGCTGGCCGAGCTCGCGCCTTTCCTGCCCCCGATGAAACCGACGTGGACGCAGACGGCGCCGCTGCCCGGCGGCGACCTGCCGGGGCGCGACCGCAACGCGTGGTTCGCCGAGCTGTGCCGCCGCTATCCGCAGCTGCCGGCGCCGCTCCTGCGCGCCGTCGGCAACCGCCACGGCACGCGCGCGCTCGCCGTGCTGGGCGACGCGCAGACGACGGCGGACCTGGGTGCGGACTTCGGTGCGCAGCTCACGGCGCGCGAGGTCGACTACCTCGTCGCCGAGGAATGGGCGCGTACCGCCGACGACGTGCTGTGGCGGCGCACGAAGTGCGGGCTGCCGATGACCGCGGCGCAGCGCGCGGCGGTCGCCGACTACCTGGCGCGCCGCGTATGAAGCGCATCTGCCTCTTCTGCGGATCGAACGCCGGTACGCGGCCCGTGTACGCGCAGGCGGCCGCCGACTTCGGGCGCGCGCTCGCGGCGCGCGGGATGGCGCTCGTCTACGGCGGCGGCAGCGTCGGGCTGATGACGATCGCGGCGGAAGCAACGCTGGCGGCGGGCGGGCAGGTGATCGGCGTCATCACCGAGCAGCTGATGGTGCGCGAGGTCGGCCATCCGGGGCTGACCGAGCTGCGCGTCGTGCCGACGATGCACGAGCGCAAGGCGCTGATGGCGAGCTACGCCGACGCGTTCGTCGCGCTGCCCGGCGGCTTCGGCACGTTCGACGAGCTGTGCGAGATGGCGACGTGGGACCAGCTCGGCATCCACGCGAAGCCGCTCGCGCTCGTCAACGTCGACGGCTACTTCGACGGATTCCTCGCGCAGCTCGACCGCGGCGTGGCCGACGGCTTCCTCAAGCCCGCGCATCGCGCGATGCTGGCCGTGGTCACGCGCGTCGACGACGTGTTCGGCGCGCTCGAGCGCTGGCAGGGGCCCGACATCGCGAAGTGGCTGCAGGCGAAGCCGCCCGAGCCCTGATGCGCCCGCTCGCGACGATGCCCGCGGCCGACTGCGCGGCGATCCGCGGCGTGCTCGCCGACATCGACGACACGATCACGACGCACGGCTACCTGACGCCGGTGGCGTACGCGGCGCTCGCGCGGCTGCGCGACGCCGGCAGGCTGGTCATTCCGATCACCGGGCGGCCGGCGGGCTGGTGCGACCACATCGCGCGCATGTGGCCGGTGGACGCGGTGGTCGGCGAGAACGGCGCCTTCTGGATGCGCTACGACCGCGCGCGGCGCAGGCTCGTCCGCCGCTTCGTCGCCGACGACGCCGAGCGCGCGGCGAATCGCGCGAAGCTCGCGGCCATCGGCGAGCGGATCCTGCGCGCGGTGCCGGGCGCGGCGCTCGCGTCGGACCAGCACTACCGCGAGGCCGACCTCGCGATCGACTTCTGCGAGGACGTGGCGCCGCTCCCGCGCGAGGCGGTCGACCGCATCGTCGCGCTGATGGAGGCGGAAGGGATGACCGCGAAGGTCAGCTCGATCCACGTCAACGGCTGGTTCGGCCGCTACGACAAGCTCGGCATGACGCGCCGGCTGCTCGCCGACGAATTCGGCGTCGACGTCGACGCCGAGCGCACGCGCTTCGTGTTCGCCGGCGACTCGCCCAACGACGCGCCGATGTTCGCGTTCTTCCCGAACGCCGTCGGTGTGGCCAACCTGCGCCCGTTCCTCGACCGCATCCCCACGCCGCCTGCCTACGTGACCGCCGCCGAGGCCGGCGCCGGGCTGGTCGAGCTCGTCGACACCCTCCTCCGGCGATAGGGTCAGAGCCTTAAGCTAGGGTCAGAGCCTTAAGGTAGTGTCAGAGCCGTAAGCCGGCAGGTAGGTCGATAGGCCGATGGAAGGCGCGCAAGTCCGGCGCTAAGGTGCGCGGACCGCTACTGCCATGCCTCGCCGACCGCGCTTTGCCGTCACCGACTTTCCGTTGCACGTCGTGCAGCGCGGCAACGACCGTGGCGCGTGTTTCTTCGACGACATCGACTACGTGCTGTACTTGAGGGCTTTGCGCGGCGCCGCGGCGCATTATCGTGTCCACGTGCACGCGTACGTGCTGATGACGAACCACGTGCACCTTCTGGTGACCCCGCTGAAGAGCGGTGCAGTGTCGCGGCTGATGCAATCGGTCGGCGCGCGCTACGTGCGACATGTCAACGATGCGCGACCTCGGACCGGCACGCTGTGGGAGGGCCGCTACAAGGCCTGCCTCGTGGCGCGCGACGAACACGTTCTGGCCGCGTGCCGATACATCGACCTCAACCCCGTACGTGCAGGTATCGTCACGCATCCGATGGCGTACCCTTGGAGCAGCCATGCGGTGCTGACCGGCGCGCGCAGCGACCCGTGGATCGTGCCGCACCCGGCGCTCGAGCAACTCGGCCGGGCGGTAGGCCCGGCGTATTCCGCGTGGTGCGCGCAAGGGTCGCCCGCTTTGGAGCTCGAGCACATTCGCGGCGCTACGGCGAGTGAACTCGCCTTTGGCGGTGATGCATTCAAGCGGGAAATCGAGGCCGCCACCGGAAGGCGAGTCAGGCCTTCGCCTCAGGTAAACGGCCATGCGCAGCATGCCGTCGCGTCGCGCGACACAACGTCGGATACGCGGCGGGGGCGCCCGACGCGCGCCCGGGCGTAGCAAAGCGAAGTGTTCCGAAGGGTCGGCCGATACCGCCGCTGGGCCGATGCCTTGCTGTGACTCGGCCCTACCCTCGGGCGCTGACCCTAGCTTAAGGCTCTGACCCTAGCTTAAGGCTCTGACCCTGGCTTTAGGCTCTGACCCTCATTTCTTCGACGGCAGCGCGCCGATGCCGGCGAAGCGGGCGTCGTTGCCGAGCGCGTCCTCGATGCGCAGGACCTCGTTCCACTTGGCGAGGCGCTCGCTGCGCGCGAACGAGCCGACCTTGAGCTGGCCGGCGTTCCAGCCGACGGCCAGGTGCGCGATGGCGGTGTCCTCGGACTCGCCCGAGCGCGCCGACACGATCGTGCCGAAGCCGGCGGCCTTGCCCGCGTCGAGCGCCGCCTTCGCTTCGGTCAGCGTGCCGGCCTGGTTGACCTTGATCAGCACGGCGTTGCAGGCCTCGTCGGCCTTCGCCTCGGCGATCCGTTCGGCGTTGGTCGTCAGGTAGTCGTCGCCGATGATCTGCACGCGGTGGCGCGCGGCGCGCGTGAAGGCGATCCACGCATCGCGATCGTCCTCGGCGAACGGGTCCTCGATCGACACGATCGGGTAGCGCTCGATCCAGTCGAGCAGCATCTCGGACAGGCCGTCGCGGTCGAGCTCGCGGTTGTCCAGCGCGAGCGTGTAGCGGCCGTCGCGCCCGAACTCGGAGGCGGCGATGTCGAGCGAGATCGCGGCGTCGCCACCCGGGTGGCAGCCGGCGCGCTCGATCGCGCGCACTGTCGTCTCGAGCGCCTCCTCGTTGGACGCGAACTGCGGCCACCAGCCGCCTTCGTCGGCGACGCCGGCGAGCTTGCCCGCGTCGCGCATCAGCTCGCCGGCCGCGCGGTAGATCTCGGCGACCATCGTCAGCGCGTCGTCGAAGCTCCACGCGCCAACCGGCATCACCATCAGGTCCTGGATGTCGATGCGGCGGCCGGCGTGCGCGCCGCCGCCGAAGATCTGCACCTCGGGCATCGGCAGCGTCACCGGCTCGTCGCCGGCGACGTACTGCCACAGCGGCATGTCGTGCGCGAGGGCGGCCGCCTGCGCGATCGCCAGCGAGACCGCGACGATCGCGTTGCCGCCGAGCTTCGCCTTGTTCGGCGTGCCGTCGAGCTCGATCAGCTTGCCGTCGATGTCCTCCTGGTCGAGCGCGTCCATGCCGAAGATCGCGCGCGCGATCGGGCCGCGCACGTTGGCCACCGCAGTGGCGACGTCGTAACCGCCGTGGCGCGTGCCGCCGTCGCGCAGGTCGACCGCCTCGCGGCTCCCGCGCGACGCGCCCGCCGGCGCGATGCCGCGCCCGACGACGCCGGAGGCCAGGCGCACCTCGGCCTCGACCGTGGGGCGCCCGCGGGAGTCCCACACGCGCCGTGCGTGGACGCGGGTGATGGTGGTCGGCGTCATGGCGACCACGCGCGCACGAGCTGCTCCAGCGTCGCCGGCGGCCGCGCGACGAACGCGCGCGCGAACGCGCGGATCGCGGCGCGATCGATGTCGGCGGTGACGTACTCGACCGGCGACTTGCCGTCCACGCGCGCGAGCAGCAGGCCGGGCAGCAGCGCGGCGGTGCGCGCCTCGAGCGTGGCCCAGTCCTCCCACAGCGCGTGCACCCGATAGGCGGCGACGAGCGCGCGGAACATGCCGGCGTAGTCCGCGCGCCACTGCGGCCGCCACACGCCCTTGAGCAGCAGATGATTGAGGACGAACGCGACGTCGAACGCCGGGTCGCCGTACCACGCGCACTCGGCGTCGAGGATGACCGGCCCGTCGGCGCCGATCACGACGTTCTTCGGGCTGAAGTCGCCGTGGACGAGCGCGCGGCGCGTCGCGGCCGTCGTCGCGACCAGCGCGTGCAGGCGGTCGGCAAGATCCGGGTGCGCGCGTGCCGCGGTGACGAGGTAGGGGTCGAGGCGGATCGCGTGGAACAGCGCGTCGGTCGCGAACCGCGCGGCGATGTCCGGGCGGTCGGCGGTCGCCGCGTGGATGCGGCCGAGCGTCGTGCCGACCGCTGCGGCCATCTCGGGCGTGGCTTGGCCGCCGGCGAGCAGCGCCTTCCAGACCGGGTACCGTTCCGGCGGCAGCCACGCCATCGCGAAGGCGCCGGCCTCGCGGTCCTCGCCGACGACCGCCGGGACCGCGGTCGGGACGATGGCGCCGGCGACGCGCATCCACTCGACCTCCCACCGGTTGCGCGCGACGGGCACCTGCCAGTCGGCGGCGACCTTGAGCCGGGGCAACGCGCGCTTGACGCAAACGACGCCCGACGGCAGGTCCGCGCGATAGATGTCCGACGAGACACCGCCGGCGAGCGGTGTCAGCCGGATCGGTTGGTCAGCGCTTACTAGCGCCATACGAACCAAGGCGCGCGCCAGTTCATCCGTGGCGGCGGCAGCGGCGGGCGTGTGCGGGGCGGTGGACATCAATGGCCGGGACGCGCAATCCGCGGTGGGTATGCTATTTGCATGCATTATCCGTCCCAGCGCTCGAACGTCCGGCGCCAATCCATTGATCCGCAAGGATCGGGGCTCGGGCAAGGGAAGCGCAAGGCACCGGGAGGTCCACCATGGTTCGCTATGGATTCAACATCAAGACCCGCCACGGACAGCGGGTCGAGAACATTCTGATCATGGCCGCAACGCAGGGGGACGCCGAGCGGCGCCTGCGCCAGATGTATCACCATTGCGAGATCGTCGAGTGCCAGGAGCAGAGCGTACCGCGCCGCCTCGACACGCTCGACATCGAAGGCGTCATCGGCCTCATCAGCGCCGGTCCGTCGCTAGCGCAGAAGGCCGGCACCCAGTAGCTCCTCGTACAGCGCCGCGTAGTCGTGCGCGCCGCGGCTGCCCGGCGCGTGGCGGAAGATGTCGAGCCCGACCGCCGGGCTCTCCGCCAGCTTCACGTTCTCCCGGATCCGCGTCACGCAGATCTCGTCCCGGCGCAGCATCTCCCCCATCCGCTCCTCGACCGCCGCGCTCATCCGGCGCCGCATGTCGTAGCGGGTCAGGACGTAGCGGCGCGGCAGACGCTTCTTGAAGACGGGCTCCAGCGCGTTCAGCGCGCGCTCGACCTGCTCGGCGCCCTGCAGCGACAGGAAGTCCGCGGCGACCGGCACCAGCAGCACGTCGGCGGCGAACACGGCATTGAGCGACAGCACGTTGAGCAGTGGGCAGCAGTCGATGACCACCGGGCCGGGCGCGGCGCCCGGCGCATGCAGCGCGTGCCGCAGCCTCGTCACCACGTTCACGCCCTTGCCGAGCAGCGCGTCGAGCTTGGCGAGCTCCAGGTGCGCCGGGCAGAGGATCGCGCCGCTGCGCGTGATCTGCGCGACCTCGTCGAGCGGCCGCTGGCGGACGAAGAAGCTGTAGACGGACTCGTCGGCGCCGGTCGGGTGGACGCCGAACACGTGCGTCAGGTGGCACTGCGGATCGAGGTCGATCGCGAGCGGGCGCAGCTTCGCCTGCCCGAACGCCGCGAGGAGATTGAGCGCGGTCGTCGTCTTCCCGACGCCGCCCTTCTGGTTGAAGACCGCCACGATCGCCACGGGGCGAAGGATACCAATTGCGGTCCGCTTCGCCTAAGCGGGTCAGAGCCGCAACCAAGGGTCAGAGCCTTAAGCTAGGGTCAGAGCCTTAAGCTAGGGTCAGAGCCGTAAGACAGGGTCAGAGCCGCACCAATCAGGGCGATCGGATGGCCTCCGCGCGCCTTGATCAAAACACGTTGGCTCGACCCGAACCTTACGGCTCTGACCCTCATCGGATGGAACCTCGTCAGATGACGCGCTTGCGCACCTGCGTCACGACGACCTCGGCGACCACGACGACGACGACGATCGCGAAGAGGATGAGCGCGACGCGATCCCACTGGAACAGGTTGAGCGCCGCGTCGAGCGCCATGCCGATGCCGCCGGCGCCGACCAGCCCCAGCACCGCCGACTCGCGCACGTTGATGTCCCAGCGGAAGAGCGCGATCGACCAGAATGCCGGCTTGACCTGCGGCCAGTAGCCGAACGTCATCCGCGACGCCCACGGCGCGCCGGCGGCGGTCAGCGCCTCGATCGGGCCGGGTTGCGCCTCCTCCAGCGCCTCGCCGAACAGCTTGCCGACGAAGCCGATCGACCGGAACGCGATCGCCAGCGTCCCGGCCAGCGCGCCGGGCCCGAAGATGCCGACGAACAGCAGCGCCCAGACGAGCGAGTTGACCGACCGCGACGACACGAGGATCAGCTTCGCGAGGAGGTTCAGCGGCGTGAACGGCACGAGGTTGTGCGCGGCGAGCACGCCCACCGGCAGCGCGAGCAGCAGCGCGAGCAGCGTGCCCAGCGACGCGATGTGGATCGTCTCCATCAGCGCGGCGTGCACGCTCTCCTGGTAGTGCGGCCAGTCGATCGGCCACATGCGCGTGAAGAGGTCGACGACCTGCTCGGGCGCGTCGTAGAGGAACTCCGGGATCACCTCGACCGTGCGCACCGACGCCACGATGGCGGCGACGATCGCCAGGTACACGACGAAGCGCGCGAGGCGCTGCGCCGGCGTGAAGCGCCGCCACGCGCGCCCCGCGGCCGGCGCCGTAGCGGAGGCGGCCTCGGCCATCAGTCGTCGTCCTCCATCCGGCGCTCGCGCACGGCGCGCCCGCGCCGTCGGAAGAGGTCGGAGAGCGTCGCGTTGTCGATGAAGATCGCGCGCACGGCGGTCGCGAGGATTTCGCCCAGCATGATCAGCGAGATGATCGAGATCAGGATGGCGCAGACGTAGTCGTAGTCGAAGCGCTGGAACGCGGCGAACAGCGTGCCGCCGATGCCGCCGGCGCCGACGATGCCGACCATCGTCGAGTTGCGCAGATTCGAGTCGAGCTGGTAGGTCGCGAAGCCGATGAAGCGCGAGAACACCTGCGGCAGCACGCCGTAGGCGAGCACCGACAGGAACGGCGAGCCGGTCGCGCGCACCGCCTCGACCTGCTTCAGCGAGATCTCCTCGATCGCCTCGGTGAAGAGCTTGCCGATGAAGCCGATCGACGCGACGGTCAGCGCGAGGATGCCGGCGAGCGCGCCGAACCCGACCGCCTTGACGAACAGGATCGCGACGATCACCGGGTGGAACGAGCGCGCCATCACGATCAGCGCCCGCGCGGGCCACGACACCCACGGCGGCATCAGGTTGCGCGCGGCGGCGAGCCCGACCGGCAGCGCCAGCACGATGCCGAGGGTGGAGGCCAGCACCGCGATCTCGAGGCTTTCCAGCAGCCCCTTCACCAGCAGCTCCCACCGCGTGAAATTGGGCGGGAAGAGGCGCGAGAAGAAGCGGCCGGCGTTGTCCATGCCGACCACCACCCGTTCCCACGAGATCTCCATCTGCGCGCACGCGTAGACCACGTACGCGACGAGCGCGACGCCGGCCACGCGCGGCCACACGCTGCGCGGGAACGGGTCGGCGGGGAGCGGCGCGGCCGGGGAAATCAATGCAGCCACCCCTCGCCGCCGTAGATCTGCTTCAGCACGTCGTCGGTCAGGTACTCGGGCGCGGCGTCGAACACGACGCGCCCGTCCGCCATCCCGACGATGCGGTCGGCGAAGCGTTTCGCGAGCTCGACGTCGTGCATGTTGACGAGCACCGGGATGCCGCGCGCACGCCCGACGCCGGCCAGCAGCTCCATGATCTCGACCGACGTCTTGGGATCGAGCGAGGACGTCGGCTCGTCGGCGAGCAGGAGCTTGGGCTCCTGCATCACCGCGCGTGCGATGCCGACGCGCTGCCGCTGCCCGCCGGACAGCGCGTCGGCGCGGCGGTTCGCGAAGCCGGCGAGCCCGACGTCGTCGAGCAGCTCGAACGCCTTGCGGATGTCCTCGGGCGGGAACTTGCGCCGCCACGCACGCCACGGCGTGACGTAACCGAGCCGGCCCGACAGCAGGTTCTCCATCACCGTCAGGCGCTCCACGAGGTTGTACTCCTGGAACACCATGCCGATGTGCCGCCGCGCCTGCCGCAGCTCGGCGCCCGACAGCTTCGCGAGGTCGCGGCCGTCGAACAGGATCTCGCCGGACGTGGGCTCGACCAGCCGGTTGATGCAGCGGATCAGCGTGCTCTTGCCGGTTCCCGACGGCCCGATGATCGCCGCGATGCCGCGCGCCGCGATCTCGAGGTTGATGTCGGTGAGGACCGGCTTGCCTGCGACGTACTCCTTCGAGAGGTGGACGAGTTCGAGCATCAGCTCTTCTTCGCCTTGGCGGCGGCCTCCGCGGCCTCGCGCTTGCTCTCCTTCTCGTACGTGCTCTTGTCGAATGCCTGCCCGGAGCCCTTCGCGACCGCGCGCACGACTTCCCACGTCGTCTTGTAGTTGACCGGGAAGAAGCGGTCGGCACCGTCGAAGGCCTTCACCATCTCGGGCGGGAAGCGGTAGTCGTAGAAGCAGCCGAGCATCTTGTCGACGAGCTTCGGATCGAGGTCGTGCGCGTACGCGAACGACGACGTCGGGAACTTCTGGCTGCGGTAGATGATGCGGAAGTCCGATTCCTTGATCTGCCCGCGCACGCCCATCCGGTGGAACACGTCGGAGGCCACGGCCGCCGCGTCGTAGTCGCCGGAGTTCACGCCCAGCACCGACTGGTCGTGCTTGCCGGAGAACACCGGCTTGTAGTCCTTGTCCGGCGCGAGCCCTTCGCCCGGGAACAGCGCGAGCGGCGCCAGGTGGCCGGAGTTCGACGACGGCGACGTGTGCGCGACCTTCTTGCCCTTCAAGTCCGCGAGCTTCTGGTACGGCGAATTCGCCTTGACGATCACGATCAGGTTGTAGCCCTGGAACTCCTTCTCGGTGCCCTTGACCGCGAACGGAATCGCGCCCGCGAGGTTCACGGCGAACGCCGTCGGACCCGTGGAGAAGCCGCCGACGTGCAGCCGGCCCGAGCGCATCGCCTCGATCTCGGCCGCGTTGTTCTGCACCTGGTAGAACACGACCTTCTTGTCGAGGCACTTCGCAAGGTGCGTCGTGAACGGCTTGAAGACGTTCTCGTAGACGGCCGGGTCCTCGACGGGCGTGTACGTGAACACGATCGTCGACGGGTTCTTCCACTTCTTCGGGTCCGTCGGCGCGTCGGCGACCATGTCGTTGTTCGAGTCGCAGTACATCGTGTCGAGCTCGCCGCGGTGGGCGCAGGCGTCGGCGGCGAGCGCCGGCAGCGACAGCAGCGCGGCAGTTGCGGCGACGGCGAGCGCGGACAGGGTTCGGAAGGCGGTCATCGCGATCTCCTTGGGACGTGGTTCGAGGCGCGGGCGCGCGCGGCATCGCGATGCCGGCGCAGATGCAAAACTGTAACATTTGCCCTCTGCGCGCGCACAGGCGGCGGCCGGCCGGCCGGGCCCTCCGCGCGCAGGCGTATCATCGACGCTCCCCGATCGACCGCACTCCCGTGGCTTCCCCGCTCAACGTCGTCGTCCTCGCCGCCGGCCAAGGCAAGCGGATGCACTCGGCGCTGCCGAAAGTGCTCCATCCACTGGCCGGCCGGCCGCTCGTCGCCTACGTCATCGCCGCCGCCCGCTCGTTGGGGCCGCGGGCGATGGCCGTCGTGATCGGCCACGGCGCCGAGTCCGTGCGCGAGGCGCTCGCCGCCCCCGACCTCACGTTCGTGCTGCAGGATCCGCCGCGCGGCACCGGCGACGCCGCGCGCCTCGCGCTGCACGCGGTGCCGGGCGACGGCATCACGCTCGTCACGATCGGCGACATCCCGCTGGTGCCGCCGGACGCGCTGTCGGCGCTCGTCTACGAGGCGCAGGCCGGGCACCTGGCCGTCCTGACCGCGAAGGTGACCGACCCGACCGGGCTCGGCCGCGTCCTGCGCGACGCCGCCGGGCGCGTCCGCGCGATCGTCGAGGAGCGCGACGCCGACGCCGCGCAGCGCGCGATCCACGAGATCAACACCGGCGTGATGGCCGCTCCGACCGCGCTGCTCGCGCGCTGGGTCGCGGGACTCACCGCCGACAACGCGCAGAACGAGTACTACCTGACCGATGTCGTCGCGGGCGCGTGCGCCGACGGCATCCCCGGCGGCGCGCCCGCGGCCCCGGACGAGCGCGCTGTGCGCGGCCGCAACGACC
>JAYRNW010000384.1:0-5889 GCA_041911995.1 Casimicrobiaceae bacterium
CCTTCGCGTGGCATTCGCCGCATTGCGCGTCCGCGACGTTGGCCGCGGCGACGATCCCCCGCGCCGACACCGCGCCGACCGGCCGGCGCGCGCCGGCGCGCGCTGGCGCTGCGGCGGGCGGGGGCGGCGGGCTCGGGGACTTGGGGCGGGTCATCGGCGATGGGCGCAATGCGGAAGCGGCACCCGCAGTCTAGCGCGGCGCGAACGGGTCGGAGCCTTGAGGCGGGGTCAGAGCCTTAAGGTTGGGCCAGAGCGTTCGAGTCGGGTCAGCGCTGCAAGCGGGGTTCAGAGCCAATTTGCGGCGTTGGCACAGCTCGGGGTCAGAGCCGTAACAATCGGACGCAGTGCGTGAACGCGGGGCGCGTTGTCCGGTTGTTACGGCTCTGACCCCGAGTTACGGACCCCGAGTTACGGCTGATCCCGATTTGCGGCTCCGATCCCGAGTTACGACTCCGCGCCGGCGGGCGCGAGGCGGGTCGGGATCCACACCTCGCCGTGCAGCGTGCGGTGGACCGGGCATTTTTCGGCGATCGCGAGGAGCTTCGCCCGCGCCGCGTCGTCGAGGTCGCCTTCGAGCGTCAGCACGCGTTCGATCCGGTCGATCCTGCCCTCCTTCGTCTCGCAATCGGCGCAGTCGGCCGCATGCACCTTGCTGTGCGTGAGCGCCGCCGACACGCGCGCGAGCGGGATGCCCTTGGCGTCGGCGTACAGCCGGACCGTCATCGTCGTGCACGCGCCGAGCCCCGCGACCAGCAGGTCGTAAGGTGAAGGGCCGCTGTCCATGCCGCCGGCGCTCTCGGGCTCGTCGGCGATCAACCGGTGCGGCCCGATCGCGATCCGCTGCTGGAACTTGCCGGCGCGCGTCTCGGTGACGAGCACCTTGTCGCGCGGGCCCTGCGGCTCGTCGGCGGCGGCCGGCGCGGCGGGCAGGTAGCGGCTCGCCCACGCGGCCAGCACGGCCGCCGCGTAGCGCGCGTCTTCGCGCCGGCGGAGCAGATGGTCGGCGGTGTCGAGCGACACGAAGCTCTTCGGGTGCTTCGCGGCGACGAAGATCGCCGACGCATGGTCGATCGAGACCTCGGTGTCCGCCGGCGCGTGCATGACGAGCAGCGCGCGCTGGAGCCCCGCGACGGCCTGCGTGATCTTGTGCGTCGCGAGGTCGTCGAGGAGCTCGCGGCGGATCGTGAACCGGCGGCCCGCGATGTCGACTTCCGCTGCGCCCTTCTCGCGGATCTCGTCCGCCCGGTGCGCGAAGAGCCTCCCGAGGTGCGCCGGATCCGACGGCGCGTTGATCGTGACCACCGCCGTCGCCGACGGGATCTGCGCGGCCGCCTCGAGCACGGCGGCGCCGCCCAGGCTGTGCCCGACGAGCAGCGCCGGCGCCCGGTGCGCGGCCGCGAGCCAGCGCGCCGCCGCGACGAGGTCGGCGACGTTCGACGAGAAGTCCGTGTTGCCGAACTCGCCCTCGGACCCGCCCAGGCCGGTGAAGTCGAAGCGCAGCGTGGCGATGCCGGCGTCGGCCAGCGCCTCGGCGATCAGCGTGGTCGCCCGCGTGTCCTTCGAGCACGTGAAGCAGTGCGCGAACAGTGCAAACGCGCGCGGCGCCTGTCCGCCGGGCAGGTCGAGGCGCGCGGCGAGCTGCGCGCCGCCCGCGCCGGGGAATTGGACCGCCGTACTGATCCTGCTCATCGCACCTCCTGTGTGAATTGGCACCGGAGCCGCCGGAGCGCCCGGTCGCCGCCGGACGGCGTTGACCCCCGACGCCCGACTGGCGCTATGATCGTCCACTTCGCCGGGAGGACGCCACCATGAAACTGGAGGGAAGCTGCAGCTGCGGGGCCGTGCATTTCCGCGTCGAGTCGCGCACGCCGCATCCGTTCATGCGCTGCTACTGCTCGATCTGCCGCAAGACGCAGGGCGGCGGCGGCTACGCGATCAACATCATGGGCGAGGCGCCGACGCTGCGCGTGCGCGGCGCGAAGTACGTCGCCACCTACCGCGCGCGGATCCAGGAGCCCGGCGACGCGCGCAAGCGGCTGTCGCCGGCGCGCCGCCACTTCTGCAGCCGCTGCGGCAGCGGGCTGTGGGTCGCCGACCCGCGCTGGCCGGAGTGGGTGTATCCGTTCGCGTCCGCGATCGACACGCCGCTTCCGAAGCCGCCGGAGGATGTCGAGCTGATGCTGAACTACGCGCCGAAGTGGGCCGACGTCCCCAGCGGGCCGACGCACGAGCACTTCGGCGAATACCCGAAGGAAGGCATCGCCGACTGGCACGCGAAGCGCGGGCTGACCGTGGACTAACGCGCTACAGCGTGCGCGGCGGCGCAAAAGAGCCGCGATCGTAGCGGAACCCGCGGCAGGCGCTAGACGAAGCGGACTTCGAGCCCCGGGATGCCCAGGTCGCCGTAGTCGCTCGACCACGCCTGCCCCGGCGCGACCGGCCACGCGTCGGTCACGGTGCCCGTCGTCACGAACTCGCCGGCCGCCAGCGGCGCCGCCGCGGGCTGCCCGGCGAGGACGCGCGCGAGGTGCGCGAGCGCGAGCGCCGGGCTGTCGAGGACGTTGGCGCCGACGCCGCGGTCGACGACGCGCGCGCCCTCGCGCAACGTCACCTCGCACCGCGGCAGCGCCGCCGCCAGCGCGTCGCGGTTCGCGTCGGTCACCGGCGTCGGCGGCCCCACGACGAGCGCACGGTGCAGGCCGAACGCCGCCGTGCAGTCGGGCGCCGCGAACTTCCATTCGGGAAACTGCGACTGCACGATCTCGAAGCCCGGCGCGATCCACGCGACGGCGCGCAGCACCTCCCGCGCATCGTCCACCGCGGGCACCCGCCCGCGCAGCCCGAACACCACTTCCGGCTCGAGGCGCGGCTCCGTCGTGTGCGCGAGCGACAGCGTCGCACGGCCCTCCGGCGCGTGCGTGACGGTCTCGCTCCACACGTGCGCCCACATCGGCTGGTACACGCCGTAGCGCGGCCAGATCGTCCGGTTGGTGAAGCCGATCTTGCGGCCGACCGGCCGCCATCCCGCCGCGACGCGCCGCCGCTCGATCTCGTGCAGCACGTCGTACGCGGCCGCGACGTCGAAGCCGGCGACCCATTGCGTGATCGGCGCGAGCGTGCTGCCCGCCGCGTACGCGGCCAGCAGCGCGTCGGCGACGGCCGAAACTTCCGCGAGCTTCATCGGACGAGCCCCAGCGCGCGCAGCAGCACGGTGAGTCCGGTCCACACGGCGGTCGCCACCCCCATCCCGATCAGCGCGGCGACGAGCGCGCCGCCCACGCCTTCCCACCCCAGCAGCGCGGCGACCGCCCCGCCGGCCAGGCCGCCGCATGCGCCGCTGACGACGATGCCGACGACGGACAGCACGATCGAGGTCGCCGGGTGTCCCATCCTGTCAGCCATGCGTCGCCGGTCACCCCGGGAACACGTGGTCCCATTCGCGCGGATCGAAGCCGACCAGGATGCCCTCGGCGGACTCCACGACCGGGCGCCGGATCGCCGCCGGGTTCGCCATCATCAACGCGATCGCCGACGGCGCGTCGACGACGCGCGCCTGCGCCTCGGGCTCGAGCTTCTTCCACGTCGTGCCGCGCCGGTTGAGCAGCGTCTGCCAGCCCGCCGCGTCGCACCATGCCTTCAGCTGGTCGCGGGTCGGCGGCGCCTTCTTGAAGTCGACGAAGCGGTGCGAGACGCCGCGCTGCGACAGCCACGCGCGCGCCTCCTTGACCGTGTCGCAGTTCGTGATGCCGTAGACGTTCATGGTCGATCCCCTCTCGTTGTCCGGGACAGGTGTGACCCCTGCCTCCCGCCATGATAACGGTGCGCCCGCGCGCGCTCCGGGTTGCGCGGCGGCCGCGCACCGAAGTATAACGGCCGGACCATGCCCGACCGCGACACGCCGCCCGTCGCCGCCGCCCGGCCCGCGGTCCGCGCGCTCGAGTCGTCGCGGATCCGCGAGGTCGCCAACGCGGGGATGGGCGACCCGGACGTGCTGCCGTTCTGGTTCGGCGAGCCCGACGAGGTGACGCCGGCGTTCATCCGCGAGGCCGCCGTGGCGTCGCTCGCGCGCGGCGAGACGTTCTACACGCAGAACCTCGGCATCCCGCCGCTGGTGAGCGCCATCGCGGACTACGTGACCGGCCTGCACCGCCCGACCGCCGAGGCGAGCGTCGCCGTCACCGCGTCCGGCATGTCGGCGCTGATGCTCGCCGTCGAGGCGCTCGTCGCGCCGGGCGACCGCGTGGTCGCCGTGACGCCGCTGTGGCCGAACCTCACCGAGATCCCGAAGATCCTGGCGGCCGACGTCGTCCGCGTGCCGCTCGCGTTCACGGCCGGCGCGTGGACGCTCGACGTCGACCGGCTGCTCTCCGCGCTCGTGCCGGGCACGCGGCTCCTGCTCGTCAATTCGCCGAACAACCCGACCGGCTGGACCGCGACGCGCGCCGAGCAGCAGGCGATCCTCGACCACTGCCGCCGGCACGGCATCTGGATCGTCGCCGACGACGTCTACGAGCGGCTCTGCTACCGCGACGACGCGCGCGCGGCGCCGTCGTTCCTCGACCTCGCCGACCCCGACGAGCGCGTGCTGTCGATCGGCAGCTTCTCGAAGTCGTGGCTGATGACCGGCTGGCGGCTGGGCTGGATGATCGCGCCGGCCGCGCTGATGCGCGACGTGGGCACGCTGATCGAGTACAACACGTCGTGCTCGCCGGCCTTCGTCCAGCACGCCGGCGTCGCGGCGATTCGCGACGGCGAGCCGACGGTCGCGCGCACCCGCGCGCGCTTCCGCCGCGCGCGCGACTTCCTCGTCGCCGCGCTGGCGCCGCTGCCGGGCATCGAAGTTGCCGCGCCGCCCGGCGCGATGTACGCGTTCTTCCGCGTCGACGGCCTGGCCGACAGCCTCGCGTTCTGCAAGCGCCTCGTGCGCGAGGCGCGGCTGGGGCTCGCGCCCGGCAGCGCGTTCGGGCCGGAAGGCGAAGGCTTCGTGCGCTGGTGCTTCGCGTCCGACGAGGCGCGCCTGGCCGACGGCGTGGACCGCCTCGCGCGATTCCTGCGGTCGTCGCGCTGACGGTTGCCGCCGGCGCAGCGCCCGCCGTGCCGCTCAGTCGGTCAGCGCGCGCAGGACCTCGACCTCGGCGGGGCCGTCGGCCAGCCCTTCGCGCTCGCGGCGCTGCCGGAACGCGACGACGTGCGACGCGTTGCGGTGCGCGTCGAACGCGGCCGCGTCCGCGTACTGCTCGTAGAACAGGAAGAGCTCCGGGTCGCGCGTCGCGCGGTGGACGCGGTAGACGAGGCAGCCGGGCTCCGCGGCGCGCACGACCGACGCCTGCTCGGTCAGCAGCGCCGCCAGCGCGTCGCCCTTGCCTGTCGCCGCGCGGATCCGCGCGACCACCGTCACTGCATCGGCCATCGGTTGCCCCTCCTCGTCGGGCGCCGTCGGGGGACGGCGCGTGCCGCACCGCGGCCGTCGAACGCCGCGGCCAGCGGCGATCCGCAATGCTCGCCGATCGCCAACGCCGCGGCAATGCCTCGCGCTGCGCCCGCACCCGGACCCGCCGGCGGGCGCCTGGCTGGATCGGTGGGATAATGGAGAGGCGGCGCAGGCACGCCGAAGTCGGTTCCCCATGCCAATACGCCTGCCGAAGTCTCTTCTCGGTGATCCCGTGGCCAGCGGCGGCCCGCGTGTCGCCGCCTTCGGCCGGCGCGCGGCACCCGCGTTGATCGCCGGCGCGCTGGCCGCCGTCGCCGGCCCGGCGCCGGCGCAGGACATCGAGCCGCGCGCCTATTCGAACGCGCCGATCGGCGTCAACGTCCTGGTCGCGGGCTACGTCTACACGCGCGGCGGCGTCTCGACCGATCCGTCGCTGCCGCTCACCGACCCGCACCTGC
>JAYRNW010000385.1:0-3143 GCA_041911995.1 Casimicrobiaceae bacterium
GCGCGCAGCGGCACGGCTACGCGCATCGCCGGCGCATCGGCCGTCACGCGCAGCCATTGCAGCGTTCCGGCGTTGAGCACCGCGAGGCCCGTTCCGTCGCCGACCCACGTCAGCGGCGCCGCCGCGTCGGGCGCGACGGCGAACGGATTGCGCAGCGCGGACGGCAGCGGGACCGCCCCGACGGCGCGGCCTTCGCGGTCGAACACGCGCAGCGCGTCCGCGCCGGCGACCCACAGCGCGCCGGTGGCGGCGTCGACGCCCGCCGCGACGATGGCTTCCGGAAGCGCCACGCGTGCGCGCGGCGCCAATCCGGCGACGACGTCGAACTGGAGTGCGACGCGCGACCCGAGCGACCACTGTTAACCGGCGCGGCGGTCGAGCAGCAGCGCCGACGCCGCCGTACCGGATTCGCCGTCGGCACGCGCCGCGTGCCGCAGCCGGACGCCACGATCGTCGTAGCGCGTGACGCCGCCGGCCGACGCGACCCAGATCGCATCGGGCCCGCCGGCGACGACGTCGTCGATCGGCTCGACGTGCCGCCACTGCGCGACGACCACGCCGTCGGCCGCGACGTGGCGAACGACGTCCCCCGCGGCGAGCCACGCGCCGTCGCCATCGGGCTCGCCGGCGAGTGCCGCGCGCGGCAGCGCCGGGTTCGCTTCGAGGGCCATCGCGGCCGCTTCCGTCAGGTCCGGCCCGACGCGCACCAGGCGCGTGCCGGCGAGCACCCAGGCACCGCCGTCCGCCAGCGGCACGACGGCCCGCACCGGCCCCCACCCGTCGCGGCTTGCGAGCGTGCCCGTCTCCGTCGCGAGGCGCGTGACGGCGGCGCCGTCGGTGAACCAGACCGGCGCGCCCCACGCCGGCGTCGCGCCGATCGCCACGGCGCCGAGCGCGAACGCGACGAGCGCGCGCGCGATCACGGGCACGCTCCCGCCTGCTCGACGGCGACGTAGCGGATCGGCGACGCGTAGCCGTCGAACAGGCCGGCGCCGGCGTACGCGGCGGTGAGCCGGCGCACGCCCGCGCCGAGCGTGGTCGCGACGCGTGCGGTGCCGTCGGCGACGAACGCGCTGCCCACGCGCGTGCCGTCGGCGAAGAACGTCACGCTGCCCAGGTCGAAGGAGGCGGCCAGCCGCGCCTCGATGGTGACCGGCTGCCCGGCGCAGGCCGGGTCGGGCGCGACGTCGACGGCGATCGGGACGGCCTGCGGCGCGAGCACGCGCAGCGTCGCGACGGCGTCGACCGTCACGAGATTGCCCCAGCGGTCGCGGCGCGCGTCCTGCGCGCCCTCGCCCGCGAACGTCGTAGCGTAGCGGACGGTGCGCCCGTCCGCGGCCACGACGAACAGCAGCCCGTAGCCGGCCGCCACCGGCTCGAGCGCATTGCCGCTCGCGTCGACTTCGCGGTCGTACGGACTGGTCGTGCCGACGACGACGGCGTCGCCGGTCTCGTCGGCCAGCACGCGCAGCGGAACCGGCGCACCGGACGCCCGGCACTGGTCGAGTTGCGTCCCGTATGCCGGCACGAAGCCGAAATACGCGAGGCGGCTGCCGTCGGGCGCGAGCTTCGCCACGAAGCCCACCTCCGGCGACGCGATCAGGCACTTCCTCGTCGCGTAAGGCGCGACGTCGCCGAAGCCCCCCGCGTGCGCAATCGCCGTGGCCGCCGTCTTGCCGGCCACGACGACGTATCCCGCAGCGTCGACGGCGACGCTCGTGCCGCGGTCGTGGTCGTTGCCGCCGATCCGGGCCGCCCACGCGAGGCGTCCCGCCGCGTCGAGCTTCGCGACGAACGCGTGCGACGCGGTCGCGTACGACGGACTGCGCGCCGCGTGCACGATGGCGTCGGTCGGCGCGACGTTCAGCGCGCCCGGCGTCGCGGCGAGCCCCGGCTCCGCCTGGCCGGTGACGTACACGTTGCCGTTGCCGTCGACGGCGAGCGCGTAGCCGCCCGGATCGTGGATGCCGTCGACGCCGGCGCCGCCGCAGCGCGCGCCGGCCACGCCCGCCGTACCCAGGTACGTCGCCCACGCGACCGCCTGCCCCGTCGCGTCGAGCTTGACGACGTAGGGCGCCATGCAGCCGGGCGCAACGCTCGCGGCCGCGAACGGCGCACCGGCGCTCGTGACGAGTCCGTCGCGCGCGCTGCCGGTGAGGTAGACGTTCCCCGCGGCGTCGACGGCGATCGCGCCGACGCGGCGGATCGCCGGGTCGAGCGTCGCCGACCAGCGCGCGACGTCGCCGGCCGCGCCGACGCGGAACACGAACTTGCCGGCGGTTGCCGGCTGGTACGCACCACCGGTGGCCGGAAACGTCGGCGTGCCGCCGTAGGCGACGAGGAAGGCGTTCCCCGCACGATCCAGCGCGAGCCCCGTCGCGTCGTCGCGGCTTGCGCCCGGCACGCGCGCGTCGCGAACGTCGGGCGTGGGCGATCCCACCACTGTGACGAACGCCGGCACGCGGCTGCGCGCGTCGACGCGCGCGACGAAGCGCATCGCGTTGCCGGCGTTCGCGAAGCGCGCGGAGTCGAGCCCCGGGAAGTCGTGCGCGTCGACGACCCCGGCGACGTACGCGTTGCCGTCGGCGTCGAGCGCCAGGTCCGACGCGCGGTCGGAACCCAGCCCGCGCAGCACGACGGTCTTCGCGATCGCGAACGCCGGGTCGCCTGCGATGCACGGGGCGGACGCCGCGAGCGCGACGGCGGCCGCCGCCGCGACCGCCGCACGCCACGGTCCGCCCCACGATGCGAATGTGCGCAATGTGTCCCCTCCCCGCTGTCGCGCCGTAGCCGTCGCCGTCCCGCCGCACGTGCGGCGAGGTCGGCCGACGATACGCGCGGCGGCGCGCCGCGGACCTGTCGGAAACGACAGGTTTTGGCCGAGGCGCCGGCCTGTTTCGGCCTAGAACGGAAGGGGGATCTGCGAGACCGGCGCGAACGTGCGCCGGTGGAGCGGGCACGGGCCGTAGCGGGCGATCGCCGCGAGGTGTTCCGGCGTGCCGTAGCCCTTGTGGTGCGCGAAGCCGTAGTGCGGATAGAGCGCGTCCCGCTCGACCAGCCGCGAGTCGCGCGCGGTCTTGGCGAGGATCGACGCCGGGTAACTCGCGGCGACGTCGCGGTCGCCCTTCACGATCGCGTGCACC